>JAEYWK010000070.1 GCA_023431345.1 Pseudomonadota bacterium | reverse complement strand
CTGGCCCGCGCCACAAACCTGGGCCTACCAACAAACGGGCCCAACGACCCCTCACGGACCGTCGGGCACGGGCACGGGCACGTTTACGGGCACGCGCGAGCAATCCCAATTCAGGGACACGCCCTAGGGTTCGGTCCCGGTCCCGCTCACGCCCGCGACGTTTTCGCTCCCACGTCGGCCGGCGTTTGGCTATGCTCACCTCGTTTCGACGCGGGTCGCTTCTGCCCGAGCTTTGCGCTCGAGCTCCTACGCGATGGCTTATCAGCGACCCCTCCTCGAGCTTTGCATCGTCGAATGTGGTCGTCGCGAGCCGTGCTTTCCGGAGCCGCGCAGCGCACGGGCTCACCTTGCAGGACCCGCTGACCCATGCTGTTCGACGACGACTTTCTGCTCGAGACCGACGTAGCGCGCGATCTTTACCACCGCTTCGCCTCCGGCCAGCCCATCATCGATCATCACTGCCACCTGCCGCCCGAGCAGATCGCGACCGATCATCGCTTTCGTTCACTGACCGCGATCTGGCTCGAGGGCGATCACTACAAGTGGCGCGCGATGCGCCATCGCGGCGTCTCGCAGGCGCGCTACGCCGGCCCCGAGTCGGATTGGGAGACGTTCGAAGCCTGGGCCGCGACCGTGCCGGAGACGCTGCGTAGCCCGCTCTACCATTGGACCCATTTGGAGCTGAAGTTCCCGTTCGGTATTCGGCGGCTGCTCGGGCCGACCACCGCGCGCGAAATCTACGACCGGGCGGGCGCGCTGCTGAACGACCGGGCGTTCTCGGCGCGCGGGCTGCTGCGGCAATTCAACGTCGCGGCCGTGTGCACCGTCGATGATCCGGCCGACTCGCTCGAGCACCACGTCGCTTACGCGCGCGCGGCCCCCAGCGGCACCCGCATGTACCCGACGTTTCGCCCCGACCGCGCCCTCGACGTCGACGAGCCCGAGCGGTTGAACGCCTGGCTGGAGCGGCTCGAAGCGCGGCTCGGCAGCAGCGTCAACACCTTCGAGCAGCTGCTCGAAGGGCTGGACGCACGGCACCGCGCCTTCCACGAAATCGGCGGGCGCCTCTCGGCTCACGACTTGGAGACGGCGTACTCCGACGACTACTCGCTGCACGAGGTGCGCGAGACGTTCGCGGCCGCGCGCTCCGGCACGGCCGCGGACCCCGGTCGCGCGGCGCGCTTTCGGTCGGCGCTGCTGCACGAGCTCGCGCTGCTCGATCACACGCGCGGCTGGGTGCAGCAGCTTCACCTCGGCGCGCTCCGCAACGACAACACCCGTATGCGCCGCGCGCTGGGCCCCGACACGGGCTTCGACTCGATTGGCGATTTCGAGACCGCACGGCCCCTGGCGCGCTTCCTCGAGCGCCTCGATGGTGACCATCGGCTGGCGAAGACGATGGTCTACAACCTCAACCCGCGTGACAACGAGCTGATGGCGACCATGCTCGGCAACTTCCAGGATGGCTCCGTCCCGGGGAAGCTGCAGCTCGGTGCTGCGTGGTGGTTCCTCGACCAGCTGGAGGGCATGCAGAAGCAGATCGACGCGCTCTCGCAGGTGGGGCTGCTTTCGCGCTTCGTCGGTATGTCGACCCAATCGCGTGGCTTTTTGTCGTACTCGCGGCACGAGTACTTCCGCCGGCTGCTTTGCAACATTCTGGGTCACGACGTCCGGCGCGGCCGCTTGCCCGACGATCGCGACTTGCTCGGCGGGCTGGTCGCCGACATCTGCTTCCGCAACGCCCGGTCGTACTTTGGCCTTCGGCTCTCGTAGGCGGCGCGCGTCGATCTCGCCGGGGCGGGCTGGGGCCGGCCTTGGGGCTCTCGCCGGGGCCGACGGCTCCTGCGGGCGCCGCCCGGCCAGCTACATCCCGGAAATTGCGCCACAAACCCTTTTCTGACTCAGGAATCGGCCGTACGGCGATTGTCACTCACCGAAGAGGGGCCTACCGTTATGGCAATGACCGAAGGGCGGCGCATCCTGTTTGCGGACGACGACCCGAACGTGCAGCGCGCGCTCAAGCGTCTCGCGGAGAAGAACGGCTTCGAGCTGGTGCCCATCTTGGCCGGCGCAGATGTCTGCGCTGCCGCGATCGAGCACGCGCCCACGCTGATCGTGCTCGACATTCATTTCCCCGACGCGGACGGTCGTGACGTGCTCTCGCGCTTGAAGGCAGACGCACGCACGCGGTCTATCCCGGTGGTGGTCTGGTCGGGACGCAACCCAGAGTCCGATCGGCGAATCGCCCTCGATCTCGGCGCGGAGGACTATGTCGAGAAGCGTGATCCAGGCACTTTGTTGCCGAAAATCGAGCGCGTGCTGCTGCGCCTGCGCGACGCTGGCTGACGGGTCCCCAGCTCAGCGCTGCATCTCGTGCGCGCGAGCGTGCTGATCGTGCTCGTGCCGGACGGGACGGCTCGGTTGAGCCACGGGCCGCTGCGAGCCGGCGTCGCGCACCGTGCGCACGGGCGGCTTCGCCGGCTTGGGCTTCGTCGTGACGGGGCTCGGGCGCGCCTCGCTAGGCTTGATGCTCGTGCGAGCAGGGCGCAGTGGCTTGGGGTCGCTGCTCGCGAGCGGGGCGTGGCGCGCGGGGCGGGGGCGCGCGGGCGCCTTGACGGGTTCGGTGCGCGCCGGCCGTGCGGGCTCGGGGCGGGCGACCTCGACGGGCCGCGCCGGCTCCCGGTACCAGACCGGCATCGGCTCGCGGGCCGTCATCACGGGCGTGGCCGGCCCCTCCACGACGTGGACGGTGCAGCCCGTTCCTAGAGCCATCAGCCACCCGATCAGAGCCGGCAAGCGCATGGCTGGTCGTACGCGAAGAAGAAAGAAATCCTCCCCGGCCCCAGCGAAAGACAGCCGCGCGACGGAGCCACTCTATCGGCTGTAGACGGACGACGAAAATTCCGCTTTGGTGCGCCCGCCACCTCGCCCCGGTCCCCCCCGGCCGGTAAAGGCACTCCCCCCACCGCCGTTGGCGGGGTGGCACTGATTCCGGTCAGTCGGGGGCGTACGCGGCATCCACATCGCAGCGCAAGCTCACGGTGACGGTGCTCTTGGTGTCGCCCTTGCGCCGAAGGTTCAACGTCTGAAGGTCGCTCCGCTTCCAGCCGCGACCGGCCATTTTTCCGGGCTTGGCCCTCGTCCGGAAATTACAGCGAAGGCTCATGAACACCTCGGCTTCCCCGACGCCGCACGCCACTTCCATTTCCTCGAAGCCAAAGTCGGCGTCTGAGCCGCGCGCGGTGGCCGGGTAGGTGCACGTCCATGGCCCCGTACCCTTGACGTTGCCGCCGAGCGTCTCCGGAGTCGTCGTCTTGATCCACGGCTGACCGTCTTTTTCGCCGGTTACCATCATCACCCAGTACGTGGGCACGGTACCGGGGGGCTGCTTGCCCTCGGTGTTCACCGGTACTTGAGCTTCGGCCGTCGCGGCGCCGAGCAGCACGACCCACATCGCAAGTCCCTTCCTGAGCATCGTCACCAAGGGTACGGGCTCACTCGGCATCGCGCCAGGCGTTCGCGGTGGCGAGCCCCCAAACAGCGCGGCGGCCCCATTTCCGAGGCGGGACGGAGCGCACCTCGTCGCACGTCGCGCGGGGCGGTAAGCACCGTGGTCGCCGGCTCGCGGGCTTCAGTGCGGGCGGGGGAGGCCGTTCGTGAGCGGGTACGCCACTGTCAATGGACGACTCGTCTCGCATTCACCGAAGCTTGGGGCGCTACCAGCTCCTCGTCGCCATCGCGCGCGGCGGCATGGGCGAGGTGTGGCTAGGGCGACTGCAGGGCGCGCGCGGGTTCAACAAGCTCGTGGCGGTAAAGACGCTGCTACCGAATGTGGCAGAGGGGCAGCGCTTCGAGAGCATGCTGACCGAGGAGGCGCGTATCGCCTCGCTCATCCAGCACGCCAACGTCGTGCACACGATCGAGCTCGGCGAAGAGCCAGGGCTCTTGTACTTGGTAATGGAGTGGGTGGATGGAGAGCCGCTCGGGTTCTTGGTGGAGCGCGCCGAGCAGCGCGGCTTGATGCCCATCACGGTCGCCACCAACCTGGTGGCGCAGGTGCTGGCCGGATTGCACGCGGCGCACGAGCTCAGCGACGATAACGGCCCGCTTGGCGTCGTCCATCGCGACGTCTCTCCGCACAACATTTTGGTGACCTACGACGGGGTGGCCAAGCTGCTCGACTTCGGCGTCGCAAAGGCGACGCAGCAAACGACCGGCAACACCGAGGCCGGCGAGATCAAGGGTAAGTTTTCGTACATGGCGCCCGAGCAGGTCTTGGGCGGCGAGGTCGATCGTCGCTGCGACG
Source organism: Pseudomonadota bacterium (assembly GCA_023431345.1). Classification (GTDB taxonomy): domain Bacteria; phylum Myxococcota_A; class Polyangia; order Polyangiales; family Polyangiaceae; genus PMG-095. The sequence goes on along the minus strand of JAEYWK010000070.1, from coordinate 116,887 downwards.
TGTTTGCGACCGGAATCGTGCTCTATCTCCTCTCGACGCGACGTCACCCGTTCAAGCGCCACAACACGGGCGCGATCGTGCATGCGATCACCAGCGACGAGCCGGTGCAGCCGCCGTCCCAGCTCGTCGAAGGCTATCCGGCGGAGCTCGAGCGCGTGGTGCTCAAGGCGCTCGAGAAGGACCGAGATAGGCGCTTCTCCAGCGCGGAAGAGATGCGCCTGGCGCTGCGTCGCGCGCTGCCCGAGGCGTTCACTGACGCAGGTCAGGCCGAGCTGCGAGACTTCATGCAGCAGGCGGTGGGCGATCGCAGAGCCGGCCGGCGCGAGGCGGTGCGCCGCGCTCAGCTCGCCGCCGACGCGCGCGACATCGAGACCGGCGCTCGCCGTGCGCTTCAGGCGAGCGGACAGAGCGGCTCGTCGCTCGGGGCGATCGCCATCTCCCAGCCCGCGCCCGCGGACGTCTCGCCGATAGTGCCGGCCGTCACGGGCGCCGCGCCGAGCGGCACGAGCTTGAAGAAGCCGCGCTCGCGCGCCCGGTGGGTGCCGCTCGCGGCGGCCGCTATCAGCGTGCTCGCGCTCTCGGGCGCGCTGGCGCCGCGTTTGCTGGCACCCGCTGGTGAGGATGCGGGCGTCAGCGCGGGGGCTCCGCTGCCCGCCGCCGCGGCGGCTCCTTCCGCGCTGCCCGCGACTGAAGCCGCGCCGCCGCCGCCAGTGGCCGCGCCTAGCAGCGTTGCCACCGCGAGCTCGATCTCCGAGCCTCCGCGAGCGCCAGTGCCCGCTCGCAGCCCGGCCAGCGCGCCCAAGCCCCCGCCACAGCCGCCGAAGCCGGCCCCGGCGAAGCCCGCCGCCAAGCGCTCCTCGCCGAGCGAAGACTTGCTCGCTCCCGACTACGCGCGCTGACGGTGTCGGGCGGCAGCGCGATGGCTTTCGCGCCCGCCGGCGATTGCTGCTAAAGCCGCCAGACCGTGACGATGCGGAGGCGGTGGTGGTTCGTGGTGGTCGCAGCGGCAGCAGTGGGCTGTCGCAGCCACCGTCCGGTGTGTGAAGACAGCTTCTGCGTCAACGCCGGCGGGCGCGCGGAACCGAGCGGCGGGGCGCCTACGCAGCCGGACGATGACGTCGACGACGTCGTCGCGGGGGCGAGCGGCAACGGCGGTGCTGACGGCGGCAGCGGCGCGTCCTGCCAAGACCATCTCGAGTGCGACAACGGCGTGCGCTGCGATGGCGTCGAGCGTTGCACGGCCAATGGCTGCGAGCCGGGCGAGCTCCCGGAATGCTCGTCGGGGACGAGCTGTGACGAGGAGGCGCCGGAGCTTTGCGTCTATCCCGAGGCCTCGCCTTGGCTCGTGGTGACGGCGGTCGACAAGCTGCTCGGCCTGCCGACGGCGGAGCTCGGAAGGCGCCCGCTGATCGAGCTCGGTTCTCGTCCGCGTATCGACGCGTGGACGGGCTTCGATGACGTGTTTTGGGCGCCCGACGGCCGCTTCTTGGCCGTGCAAACCGCTGAAATCCAGCTGGGATTGGGCGTGAGCTACTTGCGCTTCGGCGCCGGGCTGCCCACGCCGCTGGCGCGGCTGCCCGAGCTGCCGAGCTGGGTTGCGGGTGCGAACGGCGCGATCGCCTTCTCGCCCGACTCACGCTACTTCTTCGCGTCCGATCGCGACAGCGCGGGCTTCTTGTTCGATCTCGATGCGCCCGCGCTCGAGCCACGCGCGCTCTCGCAGCTCACGCTCGACTTTTGTGCAAGCCCTGGCAGTTGGGTTACAGGCGGGGAGGTGCAAACTCTGCGCGATGGGGAGGTCGGGACGAGAGCGTTGCCTCCGGGAAATGCCGCGCTCTCGCCGGACCGCCGCTTGATCGCCGTTGAACGTGTCGGCGAAGACGACGAATCGTTGGGCATCGTCCTCACCGCGTGCGGCGACGACGCGTGGCAAGTGGAGCTCTCGGGCGACGACGCCATGTTCAGCCCCAGCTCGCAGCTGCTCTGGGTCGAAGACTACGCGACCGGCGTGGTCGTCTGGTCGCTGGTCGAGCCCTCTTCGCCGGAGCTGGTGCTGCGCGTCTCGGATGAGCTCTATTACAGGCGCGAAATATCGCCCCATGGTCGCTACTTGCTGGCAGAGGATGACGCGGCGTATTACGCGCTCGACCTGACTGCCGGCCCTGAGCCGTCGCCGATTCGGCTCGGCATCCCGCGCGAAAGTGACATCGTCCAGCTGCGTGACGACGGCGTCTTGGCTTGGTCCGCCTGGAGTGGGGACGGGCCGCGGGAGCTGTTGTGGCTGCCCTTGCCGAGCGCGCCGTCGCCAATCGTCCTGCATGAGGAGGCGGACTCGTCGGCGGAGCTGCTCTTCGACGCGCGCGTGCCGAGCGCCTTCTTCATCGGCACCGACGATGGGCAAACTTCCACGCTGCTGCGCGTCGAGCTCGACGCCGCGGAGCCAGCGGCGCGTCTGCTGCTCACGGTCGACGGCAACGTCTCGCAATGGGTGCTCGCGTCCGATGGGTCCGGGGTGGCTTTTGGGGTGCAGAGCGGCACTGTCGAGCAGGCGCCCTTCTTTGCGGCCTTTCAGGCGGACGGCACCCTCGGTGAGCCGATCCGGATCGCCCAGACCGGCTACAGGCTGCGATTTCAACCATGGCCATGAAGCTCGTCACGTTCACGGCCGGCCTTGGCGGCGCGCTTTTGGGCGTGCTCGCCTCGTGCCGGGCGACGGATCTGTGTGAAGGCGACGGTTGCCGCGGCGGGCCGGGCGGCGCAGATGCGACCGAAGCTGGGGCCAGCTCCTTGCCGGCGGCAGGAGAAGCAGGAGAAGCAGGAGAAGACGGCGGTGCAGGCGGCAGGGCCGGCGCCATGGGTAGCGCGGGGGGCATGCCGGGCGCCGCTGGTGACGCCCCTCGACGCGGCGAAGGAGGTGACGGCGGCGCGCCGGACGCGCTCACTTGCATCGCTGGCTTCGCCGACTGCGACGACTCCCGATTCACCGGCTGCGAAACCGAGCTGAGCTGGACCCAGCGGCACTGCGGAGCCTGCGGGAACGTCTGCGCGGGAGCGTGCGCGTTCGGCAAATGCGTCGCTGCGGACGTGCTCGCTCGCGACCTGATCGCCAGCAGCCTCGTCAGCACGAAGACTCACGCTTTCGCGACTCTCAAGTCCAGCGGAGCCTTCGTGGGCCGCTTCGATTTGCAAACGGGCGCGCTGCAGAGCCTGCTCGAGGGGATCTCGAGCGACACCATCGTCACGCTCGCCCGCGACCGCGTCTACGCGTTCGATCCGGATGGCGAGACGCTCCATGGCATTCCGTTCGGCGCTACCGAGCTCGCAGCGCCCGAGCCGCTGCTGAGGCCCGCGAGCTTCGGCTCCAATCAGCGCGGCACGTACTACGTGCGCTACGCCGATAGCGACTCGGAAGACGAGTCTGACGAGCTGTGGTACCGCCAGCAGGCTACCGACGACTGGCAGCACTCCACCACCGCCACCAGCTTGGACATCTTGTCGTCGTCGGCCTACGGAGTCGTGCTCGAGCAGGAGCTGGGCGACGGCACGTGGCACCTCTCGACCTTGAACGACGGCGAGCAAGTCGATCACGGCCCGACTCCGCCGGGCTTGTATCAGGCTGTCGCGGTCATGGGCGGCATCGTGGCCATCGGGACGGAGCCTGACGCGGCGGGCTGGGAGCTGTACTGGCTCACGCCCGATGGCGAGGTGACGCACTACCCGCTCGAGGACTCGCTCGTCGAGTACGGGCAGAGCTTACTTCCCTTCGACAAACAGGCAGCCGTGCTGCTCGAAGACCGCAACCGCACTTACCTGCAGTTCTTCGACCGACGTGGGCGGCGGCCCCTCAGGCTGGGGCTGGCCAGCTACTCGATCGTCGCCGCCCTCGACGAGCAGTCCCTCTGGCACACCACCTACGACTCGCCGATCACGCTGCGCGTCCTGCGCTCCACGTGGCAGTCCCTCAATGACTTCTGACGCCGCTGGCGCGCGACACGACGGCCGCTAGCGTCCAAGCCCAGGCAATCGATGCCGCACCGCTGCGGCACACCTTCGTCGAGGCGTCGCCGCGCGGCGACGGCGGTGATTCTGGCGCCCGAACGCAGATCAGAAGGGCTCGAAGCAATCGAAGTTGTGTTGCTCCGCGATCAGCTCGTCTTCGAAACGGAAGAAGACGCCGCTGTTGGCCACCATGCGCTCGCCCGCGTCCAGCTTGCCGAGGGGGACCTTGAGCTCCGCCGTCCAATGCAGCTCGAGCGCGGCCCGATCCCCATCCACCAACGCGTTCTTTATGACGTAGCGCTGGTTCTGCACCACCTGTTGGCCGCGCTGATTGCCCTCCAGCAGGTCAGTCAGCGTGCGCGCGGCGCCGCGCTCCACGAGCCGATTCGGGAATTCATGCTGACGCACGTCGGGCGTGAAGAAGCGGGCCAGCTCGGCCGCCGTCGGTGATTGCTCCAGAGCCTGAAAGTAGCGCCGGATATGGGCGAGATGAGGATGTTCTGGGCCTTGCGGCATTGCACAACCATAGTTGTGCAATATAGGTTGTGCAAGTGCCTGCTCGCTCCGCCGTCTTCATAGATCCCAAACGACTCTCGGTTACCCACCTGGCGCATTTCGTCGGCGTGTTCGCCAATCAGCAGGTGCTCGAGAAGATGACGCGCGCTGGCTTCGGCGACTTACGCGAATCGCACGGGTACCTCATTCAGCACCTGCTACGCGGCCCCCACAGCGTCGGCCAGCTCTCCAAGCTGCTCGGCGTTTCCCAGCAGGCCGTCTCGAAGACGGTCGCCGAGCTGAAGCGCGCCGGCTACCTCGAGATCCAATCCGGAAGCGACGCGCGTGTGCGCCTCGTAACCCTCTCCGTCCGCGGCCACCAAGCAGTCCAAGCCAGCCGTCGCATGCGCGCCCGCCTCGAACGCCGCCTCCTCCAGAGCCTCGGCCCCCGCCGCGCCGCCGCAGCCCGCGTCGCACTCCTCCACCTGCTTCAAGATCTCGGAGCCACCGAAGCGGTGACGAGCCGGCGCGTGCCGAACGCCGACGCGCAAGCGTGACGGCGTGGGGCGACCCTGGTGCCCCCGAATCTCTTGGCGGCCGCGTCTCCGGTCGTGCTGAGCGGCGAGCTCAGCTAGGTTGAGCCGCCGCCCCGTGGTACCGTGAACGCTTGACCCGGCGCTTCTCGGACGGCACGACGGTAGAGCTCGGCGGCAACGTCGAGGGCCCGTCGCTGTTCGCCCAGAAGCTCCGCGCGCAGCTCGATGACGGCGCGGCCTACGCTGTCGTCTGGCCCATGCCGAGCTCGCCCCACGTCGTCGACGTGAACGACGCCGCGCTGGTCAACGCCTGGCTCGAGCAGGAGCTCGACCTCTGGCGCCGCATCAGCAACGTCATCATCAAGATGCGCTCGAAGCCCGAGAACATCCCCGCGCTTCCGCCGCCTCCGTGGGCCAATTGCCCCAACGACGATCCCGCGGACATCGTCTACTGACAGGGCACACTGTCGGCAAGCGCGTCGGCAAGTGGTGTTCAATCCCGAGGTGCTGCGCGCGTCGGCTTCAGGGACGCAGATCGAGCATCAACGGCAACTTGCAGAGGCAAGCGTACGCATCGCCAGTTCGAGAAGAACGGTGGCCCGCTAACGCCCGAGCACCGACTCGCAGAAGGCCTACGCGCGAGCCTGCACGCGGCTGGAGCGACCCGCGCCGAGCTCCACACCGACGGCACCAACCGGCGCAAGCTGCGCGTCCACGACCTGCGCGCTACGTTCGTGACGCTGTCGCTAGCTAACGGTCGCAGCGAGACGTGGGGGGCGGATCGGACGGGGCACCGCTCGAGCCAGATGATCAACCGCTACCGGCGCCATGCCCGCGGCGCGCATGAGCTCGGCCTTGGCCCGCTACTGCCGCTCGACCAAGCGGATCGAAGAGCTGAGCCAGCGCCAGTCGACGCGCGAGCAGTGGCAGCCCACAAACGGCAATCGGGGCGACCAGGAATCTGATCGCCCCTTGATTGCCCCACATCTAGTGTCCCGGGACGGAATTGAACCGCCGACACGAGGATTTTCAATCCTCTGCTCTACCGACTGAGCTACCGAGACGCGGCCTTTGGGGGCCTTCCCGCGGGTGTTTGACCGACGGGAGGCGGGTTCTTAGCGCATGGGGGGCGGGGCGTGCAATTGGGAAACGCACAATCTGTGCGGGGGGCGATTTCGGCTGGCCAGTCGTTGGGGGTGCCAGTCGTTGGGGGTGGGGGCGTGAGGCGTGGCGAGGCAGGAGAGGGCGACAGGCGGTAGGATGGCGGGTCGTGGCTAGCCTTTCGCCTTCGAGCCAGCAGAACCCGTACACGTCCGAGGCTTACCTGCACCAGCTGCTGCACAAGGCGAAGGCGGCCGGCGCGCGCGACGTGCACCTCAAAGTGGGCCAGCCGCCCGGCGCCCGCGTGCGTGGCTCGCTGGTGTTCTTCCGCGTCGACAAGATTCGACCCGAGGACACCGAGGCGCTGGTGCGTCACCTGATTCGCGATCCGCAGGTGCTGAGCAACCTGCCGCAGCTGCGCGAGTACGACACCTCGTACGAGGTGTTCGGTATCGGTCGCTTTCGCGTCAACATCTACCGGCAGCGCGCGTCGCTCGCGATCGTGATGCGCATCATTCCCCACGAGGTGCCGAGCCTGGAGCGGCTCGGTGCGCCGGAAGCGTGCCGCGTGCTGGCGGAGAAAGATCGCGGCCTGGTGCTGTGCGTGGGTGCGGCGGGCAACGGCAAATCGAGCACGGTGGCGGCGATGGTGGATCACATGAACCACAATACGGCTCGCCACATCGTCACCATCGAAGATCCGATCGAGTACATTTACGTCGACGACAAGTGCTCGATCAGCCAGCGCGAGATCGGTTACGACACGCAGAGCTTTGCCAGCGCCCTGCGAGCGGCGCTGCGCCAAGATCCGGACGTGATTCAGGTGGGCGAGATCCGCGACGCGGAGACCATGGATATCGCCCTGAAAGCCGCGGAAACCGGCCACCTCGTGATCTCGACGCTGCACACGCCCGACGTCGGTCGCACGATGAATCGCATCATCGCGCTCTCCGACGGGGGTGACTCGGAAGACTTGCGCGACCGGCTGGGTGACTCGCTGCAGGGCATCATCGCGCAGCGCCTGCTGCCGCGGCTCGACGGGCAGGGCATGGTCCTCGCCGCGGAGGTGCTGGTGATGACGGGCTCGGTGCGCGAGACGATCAGGCGGCCGCTCGGCAACCCGCCGCTGAAGGAGCTGATGGAGTCGGGCGGCTCGATGTACGGCATGCAGACCTTCGAAATGCACATCAAAGAGCTGATTCGCGCGGGCATCATCGATCGCGAAACCGGACGCGCGGCGATGGGCTTCTGACGCCCGCCTGCTTGCGCTCGTTCATCCCTCCTGCGCTCAAGCGCGGCGCCAGGTCGAGCCGCTGGACGAGTCTTCGATCACGACGCCCTTGGTGACGAGCTCGGCTCGCAGCGCGTCGCTCAGCGCGAAGTCGCGGGCGAGGCGGGCCGCGTCGCGCTTGGCGACGAGCGCCTCGACCTGCGCGTCGTCTTCCACGACTGGGGCCGGCCCCGCGAGGGAGAGCCCGATGCTCTCGCTCAGCTCTCGAATGAGCTGCGCGCGCTGGGGCAGTGGGTCGCGCTGCTCGGCGATTTGCCACAATATCGAGATGGCGCGCGGCGCGTCCAAGTCGTCACGCAACGCGGCCCGGAACTGTTCGCGCAGCGCCGTGAGTCGTGGGCTCGGGGTGCCGCGGTCGCGCTCGGGCTCCGCGGAGCCTGCGCGCACGAGCGCCCGCAGCCTGCGTCGCGCCGCCTCCGCGCCGCGCAGCGCTTCGCCCGAGAGGCTGAGCGGGCTGCGGTAGTGCGCGGTGTAGAGGTAGTAGCGAAAACCGGCCGGCGTCACCCCGAGGTGGGCCAAGTCGTCGAGGTGGGGCGGCGTCACGTGGCCTTGCGACTTCGAGATCTTTTCGCCATCGAAGAGCAGCCAGGCGCCGTGCATCCACACCTGCACCCAAGGCCGCTGATCGAGCGCGTTCTCGGATTGGGCGATCTCGTTGGTGTGGTGCACGGCGACGTGGTCGATGCCGCCGGTGTGGATGTCGATTTGCGGCCCCAAATGCTTGGTCGCCATCGCGCTGCACTCGATGTGCCAGCCCGGAAAGCCGACGCCCCACGGGCTCGGCCACTCGAGCTGCCGCTTCGTGGCGCTCGGCGGTGATAGCTTCCATAGCGCAAAATCGGCGGGATTGCGCTTATTGGCGTCGCTGACGACACGGGTGTGCTCGCTGCTGGCCTTGAGCCGCGACAGCGCGCCGTAGCCAGGGTCGCGCGCGGTGTCGAAGTACACGCCGTCACGCGTGAGGTAAGTGAAGCCCTTCGCCTCCAGCGTCTGGATCATCGCGATCTGCTCGGCGATGTGCTCGGTGGCGTGCGCCCACACGTCAGGCTCACGCACGCCGAGCAGCGACAGGTCGCGCTTGAACAGCTCCGTCCAAACGTGCGCCACCTCGAGCGCGCTCGTGCCCGCTCGCTGCGCCGCTAGCTCGAGCTTGTCGTCGCCTTGGTCGGCGTCGTCGGTGAGGTGACCCACGTCGGTGATGTTGATGACGTGCCGCACCTCGAGCCCCTCCAGGCGCAGCACGCGCGTGAGCAGGTCGGCGAGCACGTAGGGCCGCATGTTTCCGAGGTGCTGGCGGCTGTAGACGGTCGGACCGCAGCTGTAGACGCTCGCGCGCCCGGGCGTGCGCGGCGTGAAGGCCTCGGTGCTGCGAGTGAGGGAGTTGTACAGTCTGAGCTCGGTCATGTGGATCTCCTGCGGCTAGAAAAACGAGCGGCAGAACCAACACGACCGGCCGCCCACGGTTCGGGACGGCAACAGCTCGAAACAGGCTCGCGTCGAGTCAGGCCGTCCAGGGACGGCAACGACACGTGACGCGCAGCGTGAGCTCGAACATCAGCCTGGAGTCTAGCCCAGACTGGACTATTCGTCACGGTGACGCTACACGTCCGGCTTCGCGTCCGATGTCAGCACCCATCCCCGCTCCCGCTCAAGCCTCCGCCCCGCAAGCCGCCCGTCACGACTGGACCCTCGCCGAGGTGCGGGCCCTGCATGACTTACCGCTATTTCAGCTGATCGATCGCGCGCGCGCCGTGCATCTCCAGCACCACTCGGAGGAGACGGTGCAGCTCTGCACGCTGCTCAGCGTGAAGACGGGGGGCTGCCCGGAAGACTGCGCCTACTGTCCGCAGTCGTCGCATCATCAGGCGGTCAGCGGCGAGGCGATGCTCAAGGTCGAAGACGTGATCGCGAGCGCCCGCCGCGCCAAGGAAGCCGGCTCGACGCGCTTCTGTATGGGCGCGGCCTGGCGCGAAGTGAAGGATGGCCCCGCCTTCGACCGCGTGATCGACATGGTCAAGGGTGTGAAGGCGGAGGGGCTCGAGGCGTGCGTGACGCTCGGCATGCTGAGCGCGGAGCAGGCCCAGAAGCTGGCTGACGCAGGCCTCGACGCCTACAACCACAACCTCGACACCTCGCCCGGCTTCTATAAATCGATCATCTCGACGCGCACCTACAAAGACCGGCTCGCCACGCTGTCGAACGTGCGAAGCGCCGGCATCACGGTGTGCACGGGCGGCATCATCGGCATGGGCGAGGGCATCGACGATCGCTGCGCGATGCTGCTGGAGATCGCCAAGCTCGAGCCGCAGCCGGAGAGCGTCCCCGTCAACGCGCTGGTGCGCGTCGCCGGCACGCCGCTCGAGGCGCTGCCGCCGATCGACCCGCTCGAGCTCGTGCGCATGATCGCCGTCGCTCGCATCTTGCTGCCGCGCTCGAAGGTGCGCCTCAGTGCCGGCCGCAGCGATCTGCCCCGTGAAGCTCAGCTGATGGCGCTGTACGCTGGCGCCAACAGCATCTTCTACGGCGACAAGCTGCTCACGACGCCGAACCCGGGCGAGAACGAGGACCAAGACCTGCTGCGCGTGGCAGGGCTCCGCGGCGAAGTGTCCTCCGCCGTAGCGTCGCACTGAGCCCGAGCAGGGTGAAGAGCGCGCTCGCCCAGCCGCCGGGGCTGCCCGGCGCGAGCTGACAATCGGTCATCTCGAGCGCGCACTCGGACGAGAAGCCGTGGCGCGGCTCGCAGCTGTGGCTCGTGGGCTCTCGGCTCGGCGGCAGCGCGGCGCAGATGCCATCGACGTCGTCTTGCTCGATCGAGGCCATACCGGTTTGCCCCTTGCCGTAGTTGGGCAGCATCGTCGCCCCGGGGACGCTCGAGTGCGACAGGCCCAAGAAATGGCCAATTTCGTGGGTGATGACGGAGCTGAAGTCGATGTCATTGACGCCGACGTCGCCCACCGACATGCGCGACTCCAAGGTGTTCACCTCGACGTCGGCGTCGTAAATTTCGCCGGTGTCGGCGTTGAAGATCAGCGTCGTGAGCGCGAGCGTGTCGACCGCGTTGTCGTACGGCCAGCTGTCGTCGCGAAACATGAAGATGTTCGCGTTGGGCGAGTCTTGGTTGTACTCGGCTTTGCTGCACTCGATCGCGCCGTAGTCGCTCACCTCGATGCTCGGACGCTGCCCATCGCCGCAGTCCGCGTGCAGCCACTCGGCGAAGCCTCGCCGGATCGCCGTATGTGCGTCGTCGTAGCTGAGGCCCCTGCGTGAGCCGTCCCGCTGCACGTTGAACGAGACGCAGCTCGAGCCCCATTTGAGCTGCGGACCGCTGACGAGGCAGCCTCGCGCGTCGTACTCGCAGTGCTGATCGCGATCGGTACAGCCGCGCGTGACGCAATAAGCGTGCGCGGGGGCGGCGCCGAGCCAGGCCGATATACCGAGCAGCGCCGCGGCCCAGCTCTTGTTGCGGCTCACCGCTTCACCAACTGACGCAAGAGCGCTCGAGCTTCCGAGACTTCGAGGCCGGGCAGGCGTTGCACCGCCGCGCCCGCTTCACCGATCAGCTCGCGCGCCTCGCGGCTGCGGAGCAAGCGCTCGGCGCCGCGCGCGTCCTTCAAGAGGGGGTAGTGACCCTGGGCCATGGCCGTGATGGCGAGCGTGCTGGACGTCGGCATCACGAACATCACGCTGCGTTCGCCGAGCTGGAGCAGCGCCTCGCCGTGCACCAGCTCGCCCAGCTCACCCACGCGGCCGCCCAACGTGCGTACGAGCACTTCGCTGTCGCTGGGATCGGCGCCCGCGAGCACGTCGTGCGTGCGCACGCGCGTGTACGTGACGATGTGCTTGCGATCGCCGATGCGCTCCCACTGCGAATGGGCGTCCAGCGGCTCGCCGAGCAGGACGTGGCGGCTGCGGCGAGTCAGATCTTCCAGACGAAGCGCGCGCGCCACCGAGGCGTGCGCAGGTTTCCAGTCGAGCACACCGAGCACCCCGGTGGCGGCCACCCGTAACAACCCACGACGGTTCATTGGTCGAAGTCAGCCTAGCATTTGGTCGAGGTGGCGCTTTTTGGCCTCCCATTTGCGAGGCCGGGCGGGGGGGCGCTATAACTTCGGGCGGCTTCGGCTCACCGTTCGGTAGTCGGACCGACACGTCTCCCGCATGAGCTCCACCGCTTCCGCCTCAGTTTCGGGGCCTACCCTCGAGCGCGCTTCCCCCGGCCTGCTCGACGAAATCAAGATCTACATCCAGCGTCACCGCGGCGCCGTCGAAGAGATGGTGCGCGGAGGCAAGGTGGAGGCGGGCTTGGCTGCGTCGGAGCGCTACAGCCGCGCCGTGGATGGCCTGCTCTGCTCGCTGTTCAAGGCCCTCGAGGGCAAGCTATCGAAAGACATCAGCTTCGCGCAGCTGGGCCTGGCGGCTGTCGGTAGCTACGGGCGCGGTGCGCTCGCGCTGCACAGTGACCTCGACGTGCGACTGCTGACGCCGACCCGCCCCGACAAGGTGCGCAACGTCGCTGAAGCGCTGCTGTACCCGCTCTGGGACGCAGGCTTGATGATCGGTCATCAGGTGGTGAGCACCGCGGAGCTCATCGATCTCGCGCGCACCGACCTGCCCACGGCGACCACGCTGCTCGACTGGCGCGTGGTCGCCGGTGACAAAGCGGGCACGGAAAAGCTGCTGAATCGCGCGTTCGAGGGGCTGTTCGGGGCCAGCAATATCCAGCGCTTCTTGGACCGCATGGAGCAGCGGGCGGCCGAGCGCTCCGAGCGCTTCGGCGGCTCCGTGTACTTGCTCGAGCCCGACGTGAAGAACGGCATCGGCGGCCTGCGCGATCTCGACATCGCCCACTGGGCCGCGCGCGCGCGCTGGCGCGTGAATCACCTGTCGGAGCTGGTGCGCCTCGGCGTGCTCTTGCCGCGTGAGTGGCAGCAAATCGAGAACGCGGCGTCGCTCGCTTGGCGCGTGCGCAATCTACTTCACCTGTACGCTGGGCGTCGCTCCGATCGCCTGAGCTTCGATCGCCAAGAGGCCGTCGCGGAGCTGCTCGGCTACGGCAGCGGCGGGCCCGGCGTCGAGGCGTTCATGAGCGAGTACTACCGGAACGCTCGCAACATGGTGCAGGCGCGCGAGATGCTCTTGTCGCGCGCGGCGCCGCCGCCCAAGCGCCGGCCGCGCGAAGAGTCGCTCGGGCGCGGCTTGAAGCTGACGAATCGTCAAGTTTCGCTGGAAGATCCGGCGCAGCTCGAGGCCGAGCCAGCGCTGGCCCTGCGCATCTACGACGAAGCCGTGAAGCGCGATCTGCCGGTGTACGCCTTCGCTCGCGACGCGGTGGCGCGCGTCGTCGGCTCGCCGACGTTCTGCGAGGGTCTGCGCAGCAGCGAGGAGGCGGCGCGGCTGTTCGTCAAGCTGGTGTCGACCGCGCAGCGCACGCAGCTGCGCGACGGCTCCGTGCTCAAGGAGCTGCACGACGTCGGCCTACTGGTGGCGATGATCCCCGAATTTGCGCCCGTCGTCGGGCGCGTGCACCACGACGTTTACCACGTGTACACGGTGGACGTGCACTCGGTGGCGGCCGTCGACCGGCTCCGCGCGCTCGTGCGCGGCGAGCTCGCGGCGGAGCACCCGCTGGCTTCGCGCCTTGCGGCGGAGCTGACGCGACCGGTAGTGCTGTTCTTCGCGGCGCTGCTCCACGACATCGGCAAAGACATCGGCGGCAAGAACCACGATCAGCGCGGGATCGAGCTGTCGCGGCCGATCTTGGAGCGGCTCGGCATCTCCGAGGCCGACGCGCGTGAGATCGGCCAGCTGATCCTCACGCACCTGAAGATGTATCACGTGGCGACGCGCCGCGACATCGACGATCCGAAGACGATCGAGCTGTTCACGCAAGACGTGCACGGCCCCGAAGGCCTCCGCGAGCTCTACCTGCTCACGATCTGCGACGTGTCGACGACGAGCCCGACCGCGCTCACGAGCTGGAAGGCGCGCGTGCTCGAAGAGCTGTACGTGCACTCGTTCCGCTTCTTCACGAACGGCACCGCTCACCACGGCCAGGAGCGCCTGAACCAAATCCGCGAAGAGGTGCGCGCGCTCTGCCCCGAGCGCGGTGAGCGAGAGTTCCTCGACCACTTCCTGGCCGCGATGCCGGATCGCTACGTTTACGCCAACGACCCGCCCGACATCGTGCGTCACTCGCGCTTCGCGCGGCAGGCGCAGATGAAGCAGGTCAACGTCACCGTGATGACGACGAACGACCCCTACGTCGAGATCGGCTTCATCGCCGATGATCGGCCGGGTCTGCTCGCGATGATCACGGCCACGCTCACGGCCGCGCGCTGCAAGGTGATCAGCGCTCAGGTTTACTCTTGGACCGATCAGTTCGGACGCATGCGCGCGCTCGATTTGTTCTGGGTGCGGTCGGGCGAGAGCACGGAGGGCGTTACCTCTGCGCTCGCCAAGCTCGATCGTGACTTCTCGCGCCTGCTCGGGATGGAGCTGTCGCCTGGTGAGCTGGTGACGGGCGGCGCCGCGCGCTCGCGTTGGTCCGACCGCCCGACGCCCAAGGTGCAGACCGAGGTCAACATCGACAACCGCTGCGCCACCGGTCACACGGTAATCGAGGTGACGACGAAAGATCAGCTCGGGCTGCTCTTCTGGCTCGCGCACACGCTGCTGCACCTCGATCTTCAGATCTCGCTCGCGAAGATCAACACCGAGGGCACGCAGGTCGCCGACGTTTTTTACGTGACGGACACGGCAGGAGCCAAGATCACCAGCGCCGATCGGCTGGAGGAGGTCAAGAATCGGATCTTGTCGGCGATCGCGCACATCGAGAAGGGGCCGTGAGATGCCCTGTGGGGAGCGGGGACGCCAGCTCGTAAAAAAGTCCCCGCGTTCGGCCTGCCTGTTGCATTCTTCTCGCCCAGGTTGCCCATGAAATTCACGCGCGTTGCTTCCGCGGCTTTGTCGGCTCTGTCGTTCTCGCTCGTGGCCTGCGGTGGGCCGCCACCGCCCGCCACTGCGGATGATCCGCCCCCGCTCGATGAGCCAGCGCCGAAGCCCAAGTCCGACGCGGTGGTGCCGCCGTCGAACGAGCTCGTGAAGCAGGGCATGGACGCGATCCAAAACCAAGACTTCGCGGGCGCGAAGACGGTGCTCACGGACGCTGTCGCCAAGGATCCGAAGGATCCTCAGGCGGCGTTTTACCTGGGGGTGGCGCTCGATAACTTGGGTGAGCTGCCCGCGGCCATGGCGCGGTACAAGCAAGCCCTGCAGCTCGATCCCAAGCTGGTGGAAGCGGCCGTGAACCTGTCGGGCGCGCAGCTGGAGCAGAATGACGCCGCCGGCTCGCTCGCGACGGCCGAGCAAGGCCTCAAGGCGAACCCGAAGTCACCCGAGCTGCTGATCAACCGCGCGCTCGCGCTCGAAGCCCTCGGCAAGAAGGACGAAGCCCTCGTGGCCTACGGCGCCGCCGTCAAGGCGCGCCCCGACGACCCGCAGCTGCGCATCACCTACGCCGAGTACCTGACCGCCGCCGGCAAGAAGGACGAGGCGCTCAGCGAGCTGCGCGCCGTACAAAATGTGGACGACCCGGTGCTGCTAGCCGCCCTGGCTGGTCGATTTGGTCGCTTGAAGGCCTTCCCGGAGTGCGTCGCAGCGCTCGACAAGGCGCTGAAGCTCAAGGATAGCGCCGACCTGCACACGCGCCGCGGCGTTTGCCGGCACGACTTCGGCGACGACGCGGGGGCGCAAGCAGATTACGACGCCGCCATCAAGCTCGACGCCAATTTCGCGCCCGCCTACTACTACGCGGGGCGACACGTCGAGAAGAAAGACAAGAAGAAGGCGCTCGAGCTGCTCGACCGAGCGCAGAAGCTCGATCCGACGGGCCCCATCGGCAAGCAGGCGAAAGAGGCCGCCGACACGCTGAAGAAGAAGAAGTGAGCTGCGACGCCGCGTGCGTGGCGTGCGGCCCGCGCCACCTGGGTCGCAGAGCGCGCCGCGGAAGCCGCGGTTCACGAGGCCGCTCGTGAAGAAACAGAGCGCGGGCCTGCTGGTGTATCGCGGCGCAGGCGCCGGCCTCGAGCTGCTGCTCGTGCACCCGGGGGGCCCTTTCTGGTCGAAGAAGGACGACGGCGCTTGGTTCATCCCCAAAGGTGAGATCGAGCCCAACGAGGAGCCGTTCGCGGCCGCTTGCCGCGAGTTTCGCGAAGAGCTGGGCCTCGAGCCCCCCGCGGGAGAGGCGCTCGAGCTCGGCAGCGTGAAGAACAAGAGCGGCAAGCAAATCCACGCTTGGGCCCTCGCGGGCGATCTGGATCTCAGCGCGTTTCGCAGCAATACCTTCTCGCTCGAGTGGCCGCCGCGCTCGGGCACGCAGCGCGAGTTCCCTGAGGTGGACCGCGCTCAGTACTTCGGGCTCGAGCTGGTGACTCGAAAGCTGCACGAAGCCGAGCTACCGCTCGTGCGCGCGCTGCTGCAGCAGCTGGGCAGCGCGGGCAAGTAGCCGCGCTGCCCGGGCCCTCAATGGCGCGCCGCCGCCGCCGCGGCGTCCGCGGGCGCGACGAGCCGCGCGCGCTCGCTGCGCGCTGCTGCCGCCGCCGGGCCCTCTGCGCGCGACAGCGAAAGGAGCATGCCGCGCTCCTCTAACAGGGCGAACGCGCGGACGGCGAGTCGCGCTGATTCGGTGTCCGCGCCGCGCGCGATCGCGAGGAGCCGGCCGTTCAGAACCGCGCGCGTCAACGAGTGGGGCCCGGCGTCGTAGAGGATGCTCTGCAGCCGTTGGCCGAGCAGCGGCGCCGCCCAGCCCGCCTGCACCGCGTCCGCGTTGCGGATGTGGCGCAGCAGCGAGCCGTCGCTCAGGGAGGCTTCGGTCAGCTGGTCGTGGCTGTTGAACCACGCTTCTCCGAGGCCTTGGAGGGCGTCGGCAGCGGCCGCGCCTGCTGCGGCGGCGTTCGCAGAGCCGCCCAGCATCAACGCGAGGGCTGCGTCGGAGCGCAGCTGCGGATCTTTCAGCAGCGCCGTCAGCTTCTTCTCGCTCGCGGCGTCGAGCTGGCTCTTGCCGATGGCGCGGGCGATGGCCTGGCGCAGGCGAGGGGGGCGGCTCGGTGTCAGCGCTGAAAGCAGCGCTTGCGGAACGCCCGCGGCCGGGCGTTGGCGTAGAGCCTCCGCGTACAAGAGCGCCAGCTCGAGCTTGGCCTTCGGCAGCGACAGCAGCCGAGCCGCGAGCTTCTTCAGATCGGCGTCGCTGCCGACCCAGCCGAGCGCGGCGGCTGCCGCCAGCCGCGACTCCTCGTGGTTGTCGGGCTCGTCCACGTGACGGAGTAGCGGCACGAAGGCCTTCGGATCCCGCCACTCGGAGAGACCCTCGGCGCCTCCGACCCCCAGCGAGCGCAACGTCATGGCCAAGATGGCGCCTCCATTTTGCAGCGCGCTCTCCTGCGTGGCCACGAAGCCCTGCGGGCGGCGCTCGAGGCTCGCGTAGAGCGCGTCGCGCGAGCCCGAGTCACGCAGCCTGCCCACCCAGCGCAGCGCCGTGTGCGCGACCACCCACTCTTCCGGCAGCGGGGGCGGCTGGCCCTCGAGCGGCAGCGCGACTTGCGGGTCGGCCCACTCCCGCCACGCGTCGATGTCGCGGTGTGAACCCAAGATCGCGAGGGATCGCAGGCCGTTCGTGTGAGGGCTAGGCCTGGCGTGCGTCCAGTCGATGAGCGCCGCTTCGGATTCGTTCAGGATCGAGGCGCTGGCTTCGGGATGGAGTGTCGCAAGATCGCCGAGCGCTCGGGCGGCGGCGACGCGCTCGCCGTCGTCGCGCCTGAGCTGTGCCTCCCAGCCCCGGTCACCGTAGGTTTCGAGAGGGTCGAGGCGCAGGCGCCTTGCCAAATGCGGCACGGCGCGCAAGTCGCCGAGCGCGGCCAGCGCCAGCGCCGCGCGCGTCTCGAAATGGGCGTGCGGACTACTTGAGGCGTATCGCGCGAGGGCGTCGGCCGCGCCCGGGTCGTTCAGGCGCACGATGGCGTCGAAGATCCGCCGCTGATGCTCGAACGCGCGGGCAGGGTCGCTGGGGAGACGGCTGAGCTCCGCGACGAGCGCGGCGCCGCCGTCGGTGTCGGCCAATCGCTGAAGTTGTTGCTGGTGCAGCTCGGGCGTGTCCGGCGGCGTCACGGGCGCGGCCTCGCGGTCATCCGCCGCCGCCGGTGTGGGGCTGAGCGCGGGCGCGGCGCTCGGCCTCGCCGCCGGCGGGGACGAGCCGCCGCATGCCAGAGCCGCGCTAGCCGCGAGCGCGCACAGGTGACGAACGGCTGCTCGCGCTGCCTCGCTCCAGCCAATCGTTGGTCGCTCTAAAGCGCTTCGGTCGTCAGCCGCATTTGATAGAGCTGCTCGGTGAAGATGAAGTCCGCGCTGATCTGCGCGCTGTAGAATGTGTGCAGGCCGCCGAAGGTGGTGCCGAAGGAGATGGTCGAGACCCACGGCGCGCCATCGTAGTACGAAACCGCATCGCCACCCGTTACGGCGACGCCCACCAGGTACCGCTTGCCCGCTTTCAGCGCGTAGCTCAGCGGGCCGGAGCTGATGAAGCCGGTGCTGGTCTGATTGTTGACGACCTTGTCGATGCGCGCGACGAAGATGTCACCCGTTTGCTCGAAGATGACCCAGCGGAGCTGCCGCGGCACGGCGAGCACGAGGCTCATCCCGATTTCCGTCAGCTTGCGGGCCGCCGTCACCTCGAACACGTTGCCCATGAAGTCGCCTGAGCCACCCACATCGCTCGACTCGGGCAGGCCCACCGTGTCTTCGACCGTCTTTGCGCACTTACCGTTGACGTCGCAGACGTTGCCAGCGCTCGCGCAGTCGTCCGTCACTTTGCTGAGACCACTGCCGTCGGACGCGCACGTGCCCACTTGGTTTCCCACGCACGACGTCGCGCCCGGGTGACACGGCACCGCCACGCACGCCACGCCGCTCGCTAGCTTCTTGCACTCGGTCTCCGAGGGGCAAACCTGCTGCGGCAGCTGGCCCGGCAGGGTCCCGCCATAGTCCTCGCAGTAATAGATGTCGCCGTCTTCGCAGTAGTACTCGAAGATATCGCAGGCGCGCGGCTTGCACTCCGCGTCCTCGCAGTAGCTGTCTTCGTCACACACGGTGCCCGTGTCGGGGTACGTCGACATTGCCGTGCACGTCTTGATCACGTTGCCATGGCACAGCTTTTCCCCCGCCTTGCAAGCGTTCGGACTGCAAGTGGCGTAGCTGCTGTATTGTTCGCAGTACGAGTACTCGGGGTCACACACTTGGTGCAACTGGCTCGAGACGCCCGCGGCGTCGCAGCTATGGACGTTGCCCTCTTTACAGAACTCAGCGTAAGCCGTGCACGTCTGCTTCCTGCAGCTGCCTCCGACGCAGAGCTCGTTCCTGGACGCGCAATCGGTGCCGCCGGCGACCCACCCCGTGCCGTAGGCGTTGCAGGTGGCGGCGCGCGGGCCGTCGCAGGCTAGCTTGCTCGGCTCACATACCTTCGGCCGGCAAGCGGCCAGGTCACCGTCGCAGGCTTCTCGGGTGCCGCACTCCGCCAAGAGGCTCGTACCCGTACCGCTGCCATTGCAGAGGTACACGTTGCCTTGCTCGCAGAGCTTGCTGCCAGGCTTGCAGCTTTGCGCTTGGCAGGCGCCGTCGACGCAGGCCTCGCCCTTCGCTTTGCAGTCAGTGCCACCGGGGCGGGGGCCCGAGCCGTCCGCGGCGCACTTCGTGGCCACGCTGCCGTCGCACACGGCCGCGCCGGCCGTGCACTTCAAGTCGGCGCAGTCGGCGTCGCCATTGCCTTCGACGCAGCGCTCGCGGGAGGTGCACGTTTCGGTGAGCAGGCTGCTGCTGCCGCTCGAGTTGCATTTGTAGACGGCGGAGTCTTTGCAGAACCTGGTGTTGGGGGCGCAAATCGTCTCCGCGCACTCGCCCTCACCGGCGCACGAGCCCGCGCAAGTGGCCTCGATCGTCTCTTTGGCGCCGTCGTCGTCACACACCTTCACGGTCAAGCCATCGCAGCGGCGCGCGCCAGGCTCGCACGTGAGCGCGGCCGACGGAGTCGTTTGCTTGCTGCTACCGCAGGCCCACGCTGAAAGCGCAGCCCCAACCAAAACACCACACCGAATGAATCTACCCATCACATGCTCCCACGTCCGACCGACACCTCTATAGTGTCCGTGGCCTAGGGGATGCTCGTCAAAAATCGCGACGCGACGTGGCTCGCCCGCTGGCGGTGGTCAGAGGATCACGTCGAGGATGCGGTCCAGCTCGTCCCAGTTGGCATACTTGACGATGATCTCGCCCTTGCCGTCTTTCTCGCGCACTTCGACCTTGGTGCCGAGCCGCTTGGTGAGGCGAGCCTCGAGATCGCGCACGTTGGCAGGCTTGTCTTTGCCGCTGCCGCCCTTGCCGGCCGGGGCCTTGCCGTCTTTGGCGGTGCGCACGAGCGCTTCCGTCTGACGCACGCTCAGCCGCCCTCGCACGACTTTTTCGGCTAGGTCGGACAGCTGTTTGTCATCGGGAGCGCCGAGCAGGGCCCGCGCGTGGCCTTCGCTCAGCTCGCCGATGACGACCTTCTCGCGCACGTTCGCGGGCAGCCGCAGCAGGCGCAAGGCGTTGGCGATCGTCGAACGATCTTTGCCGACTCGCTGAGCGAGGGTGTCTTGGGTATAGCCGTGCTCTTTGACGAGCCGATCCATCGCCTCGGCAAATTCGATGGGATCGAGATCTTCCCGCTGGATGTTCTCGATCAGCGCCAACTCGAAGGCGTCTTTGGCCGAGACGTCGCGCACGACGACGAGCACTTGCTTCAAGTCGGCGCGCTGCGCCGCGCGCCAGCGCCGCTCGCCCGCGATCAGCTCGAAGTCGTCGTGACCCGGACGCCGACGCACCACCAGCGGCTCGAGCAAGCCGTGCTCGCGCAAGCTGGAGGCGAGCTCGTCGAGGCGCTCCGAGTCGAAGTGCTGCCGGGGTTGGCCGCGCTGCGGAATGATCTTGTCGATCGGACAAGAGAACACGTTGCCTTCGCCGTAGCCGGCGCTGGGCGCGGCCGTCGCAGGTCGCTCCGCGGGCGCCGGCATACGCGCGGGCAGCAGCGCGTCGAGCCCTCGGCCAAGTCCACGCACCGGCTTCTTCGGATCGTTCACGCGGGCGCTCCGAGCAGCTCGTGAGCGAGGCTGAGGTAACCCTGCGCGCCCTTGCTGCCGACGTCGTAGAGGATGGCCGACAAGCCGTGCGACGGCGCCTCCGACAGGCGCACGTTGCGCGGGATGATCGAGTCGAACACGCGGAAGTGCTTGCGCACCTCGTCGGCGACTTGGTGGGCGAGGCGGTTACGTGGATCCCACATCGTGAGCACGATGCCCTCGACGCTGAGGGTAGGGTTCAAGGAAGCGCGAACGCGATCGATCGTCGCCATCAAGTACGTGATGCCTTCGAGCGCGTAATACTCGGGCTGGAGCGGGACAATCACGCGCTCGGCGGCCACCAGCACGTTGAGCGTCAGCACGCCCAGGGAAGGGGGCGAGTCGATGATCACGAACTCGTAGTCACCGGCGCCTTTTTGCAGCACCGAGCGCAGGTGCGTCCCGCGATCATCGTCGAACAGCTCGTATTCGACGGCCGTCAAATCTTGAGTCGCGGGAGCCAAGTCGAGGTTCGCTTGCTGCGTCTTTTGGAGCACGTCGGCCAGCGGTGAGCTGCCGATCAAGGCATCGTAGATGGTGCGCTCGGTGGTGCCGGGTCTCACGCCGACCCCGCTCGAAGCGTTGCCCTGAGGGTCCATGTCCACGAGCAGCACGCGGCGCTCTGCGGCCGCCAAGCTCGAGGCGAGATTCACCGCCGTCGTCGTCTTGCCGACGCCGCCCTTCTGGTTGGCGATGGCGATGGTCACCGGTCTGCTCATGCGTGAGGCGGACCCTAGCTCGGAACGGTGGTGGGCGGTCACGGTCGGTGAGCGGTCGGCGGTTGGCCGGCTCGGTGACCGTTGACCGCTCCCTTATCGAACTATCCCAACAATTTTGGACAAATGGCTCCTCTGTCGTACTCTGTACGTAGATGTAGGTGCAAGTAGGCTTGCTTGGAACGACGCACTCCCGCTCAAAACCTGGAACTTCGTAGCTGCCTGAGCCGGGCGCTCCTCGTAGAGCCGCCCGCCAGCGTCAGCGCCGCGCAAGACCGGATCCTCGAGCAGGGGTTCTTCGAGCCGCCGGTCACGCCCATTCCCGCCACCGTCATCGACCTTCTGCCGCGCCTTCCGGCCCCCCGCCTCTGACACGCCACGAGCCCCCGACGACAAGGAGACTCTCGACGACCATGGCTTCGCCTAAGAATTACTCCACTTTCGCAGACTTCGAGCGCGACACCCTCCGTCCCGACATGCGGATTGGTTGGTCTTCGTCGGACGAAATCGAATCGACCGGCGCGCAGGAGCTCGACTTCGACCTCGATCCCTTCGAGGCGAAGCTTTGGGCTGCCGAGCAAGACGACTGAGCTCACCCACCGACTTTGGTCCCTCTCCCGGGACTTCAGGACCCGCTACGGCTGCCTCCGTAGCGGGTCCGCTTTTTTTGTCTGAATCCACGCTCTGGTCCCGCGCTCGTCCCGCTGCCTCGAATGGCCACGCCGATGCGGCGCTTACGTGAGCGCCGGACGCAGGCGCCGCCGCGGGCGCGTTTACGGCGAGAATAACGCGGGATTACGTTGACGTTGTCTCTGCGGCATGTAAGGTCTGCCGCGCTGTCATGGTCGAGATGCAAGTCAACGTTCAGAGGCTGAGCCCGGTTTTGGTGGAGTTCGACGTCGAGGTGGGCGTGGCCCACGTCAAGACGGAGATCGACAAGGCGTACAACCAAGTCGCGCGCACGGCGCGAGTCAGTGGTTTTCGTCCGGGCAAGGCGCCGCGAAAGGTGCTCTCGCACCTGTACGGCGCGCGCATCGCGGCCGACGTCGCGCAGAAGCTCGTCGACGAGACGTTCCCGCAAGCGGTGACCGATCAGAAGATGCAGCCGGTCACGTCGCCGGCCGTCGAAACGCAGGGCGTGGAGGAGAACAAGCCGTTCTCCTACAAGGCTCGCGTCGAGGTGCTGCCCGAGATCTCGGGAGTGACGTACGAAGGTCTCGGCGCCAAGCGCCCGAAGATCGAGATCAGCGAAGAGGCGATCGGCACGGAGCTCGACGCCGTGCGCCGCGCGCACTCCACGCTCGAGCCGCCGAAGGAGCCGCGCGCCAGCGTGAGCGGTGACCAGGTCACCATCGACTTCGTGGTGTCGGTCGACGGCGAAACGATCGAGGACGCGGGCGCGACCGACTTTCAGGTCGAGCTGGGTAGCGGCACGCTGCTGCCGCAAATCGAAGAGGCCGTGCTCGGCAAGAGCGTGGGCGACGCCGCCTCCGCCGAGGTGCCGATGCCCGAGCAGCATCCGCACCCGAAGCTCAAGGGCAAGACCGCGAAGTTTGCGATCACGATCAAGGACATCAAGGAGCGCGTCCTCCCCACCGCTGACGACGAGTTCGCCAAAGACGTGGGTGAGTTCGAGACGCTGCAGGCCCTGAAAGACGACATCAAGAAGAAGCTCGAGGCTCAGGCCAAGGAGCAGAGCGACAACCAGCTCGCCGAGCAGCTCGTGCTGGAGCTCGTCAGGGCCAACCCGGTGCCGGTGCCGCCCTCGCTGGTCGAGCGGCAGATGCGCCTCACCGAGCAAGAGATCCTCAACCGCGCCCGCAGCCAGGGCCAGCGCGTGAACGGCCTGGGCGATGAGCTCCGCGGCAAATTGGCCGAAGACAGCGAGATCAAGGTGCGCGCCGGTCTCCTGATGGCCGAAATTGCCAAGAAGGAAGGCATCCAGATCGGCAACGACGAGATCGAGAGCGGCCTGAAGGAGCTGGCCGAGCAGACGGGGCAGAACCTTGCCAAGCTGCGCGTTCAGTACAAGGATCAGCGGAAGCGCGAGATGCTCATCGGCATGATCCTCGAGAACAAGGTCCTCGACATCATCGAAGCCAAGGCCAAGATCGAAGAAGTCTGAACGGCCTCGATGGCTACGAGCGCCATGGGTTGGGCAGGGGTGCCCAACCCGCCACTAGGTTGAACGACCTATCCATCTGGACGGCTTTTCTTTTGGGGCAGGGGCCCCAAAAGATGGAATAAGGTGACGGTCTTGGCAGAAGCAGATCACGATCGACACCGAAGCCCGAGTGACATGCCCGGCGAGCCCGGGCGCTGCGGTGGTGTATGTTGAGGAGGCCGCGAGGCGGCTTAGGCGTCAGCGGAGCGCGAACATGAAGAACAAATTCCCTGAGACTCGTGCGCAGGCCATGGACATCCTGGAGCGGATCAACGATCGCCCCCAGGCCAACATCATCTACCCGCACGTCGTGGAAACGACGCACCGCGGTGAGCGCACTTGGGACATCTTTTCGCGGCTCTTGAAAGACCGCATCGTGTTCCTCGGCAGCGCCGTCGATGACGACGTCGCCAACATCATCATCGCGCAGTTCTTGTTCCTCGAGAGCGAGGATCCCGACAAGGACATCCAGCTCTACATCAACTCGCCGGGCGGCGTGGTCACGGCGGGCTTGGCGATCTACGACACGATGCAGTACGTGCGCTGCAACGTCAGCACCATCTGCGTCGGGCAAGCCGCCAGCATGGGCGCGGTGCTGCTCGGTGCCGGTCTCAAGGGTCGTCGCTACGTGCTCCCGCACTCGCGCATCATGATTCACCAGCCGCTCGGCGGCGCTCGCGGTCAGGCGACCGACATCGAGATCCAAGCGCGTGAAATTCGTCACATGAAGGACGTCCTCACCGACATCCTGGTCAAGAGCACCGGCAAAAACCGTGACGAGCTGGCCAAGGACATCGAGCGCGACTTCTACATGGGCGCGCAGCAGGCCAAAGAATACGGCATCATCGACGAGATCTTCGAGCACAAGAAGAAGGTCGAAAAGCCCTGACTCCTGCTCGAAGGATCGACGCTTATCATCGCGTAATCGCAGGGCTCTCGGTCACTCCCTCCTCGGCCTCGCCGTTTCGCGCCCCGCGCGAGCTGTGCCGCGGCCCTGCGCGCATGCCCACCCCCTTCGGCCTCGTGCATCGCGTCGCGAATGACGACTCCGTCGGCTCGTGGGCACGCGCTCCCGGCGAGAGCAGCGTGGCCTTGGGGCCCCGCGCCTACGGGGTCAGAGGCAGATGAGGCACTTAGCTTGCGCGAGCGTTGTGCCGCTACGCGATGTAGGCAGGCGCATCTCCTTGCGATGGGCTGCAGGGCGCCTTACAATTTCACGAATTCCGAAACGATAATCCGAACATCCGGCATCGGCGAGAGAGCGAAACGTGGAGAGAAGGCGAGACGAATCCAACGGGAACCTGTGCTGCTCCTTCTGCGGAAAGTCGCAGAAGGAAGTCAAAAAGCTCATCGCGGGCCCTACCGTCTATATCTGCGATGAGTGCATCGCCCTCTGCAACGACATCATTGCCGAGGAAGTCGAGAAGGACGAGCCCGCTGGTGGCTCGGACCCGATGCCCAAGCCGTCGGAGATCAAAGCGATCCTCGACGACTACGTCGTCGGCCAAGATCGCGCCAAGAAGGTGCTCTCGGTCGCCGTCTACAACCACTACAAGCGCATCGACACGAAGGTAGCGACCGACGACGTCGAGCTCGGCAAGAGCAACATCTTGCTGCTCGGCCCGACCGGCTCCGGCAAGACGCTCTTGGCGCAGACGCTCGCCAAGATCCTCAAGGTGCCGTTCGCGATCGCCGACGCGACCACGCTCACGGAAGCGGGTTACGTCGGTGAAGACGTCGAGAACATCATCGTGCAGCTGTTGCAGAACGCCGATCACGACGTCGAGCGCGCGCAGCGCGGCATCGTCTACATCGACGAAATCGACAAGATCAGCCGCAAGAGCGACAACCCCTCCATCACGCGTGACGTGTCCGGTGAAGGCGTGCAGCAAGCGCTGCTCAAGATCATCGAAGGCACGGTCGCCAACGTGCCTCCCAAGGGCGGTCGCAAGCACCCCCAGCAGGATTTCCTGCAGGTCGACACGAGCAACATCCTCTTCATCTGCGGCGGCGCCTTCGTCGGGCTCGACCAGATCATCCAGCGTCGCCTCGGCCAATCGCGCATGGGCTTCGGCGCCGACGTGAAGAGCAAGAACGACATGAAGCTCGGCCAGCTCCTCAACGAGGTGCAGCCGGAGGACTTGCTCAAGTTCGGCCTCATCCCCGAGTTCATCGGCCGCCTGCCCGTGATCGCCACCTTGCACGAGCTGAGCGAAGACGCGCTGATCGACATCTTGACCAAGCCGAAGAACAGCTTGGTGAAGCAGTTCCAGAAGATGTTCGAGATGGACGGCGTGAAGCTGAAGTTCACCAAGGGTGCGCTGCAAGCCATCGCCCGTGAAGCGCTGACCCGCGAGAGCGGCGCGCGCGGCCTCCGCGCCATCATGGAAGAGGCCATGCTCGACGTCATGTACGACGTGCCCTCCAAGCAGGGCATCAAAGAAGTCGTCGTCAACGAGGACGCCGTCAACAAAGGCGACGCGCCTCTCATCGTGTATCACAAGGAAGCGGGAGTCGGCTGACGCTGAGGCCAGTCCTCAGTTTTCGGGGCCTCACCCTGAAACGGCCGGCCCGCGTGAGCTGACCCATGTTCTTCAAAAACGAC
Organism: Pseudomonadota bacterium; assembly: GCA_023431345.1. Taxonomy (GTDB): domain Bacteria; phylum Myxococcota_A; class Polyangia; order Polyangiales; family Polyangiaceae; genus PMG-095. The sequence continues at coordinate 90,781 of JAEYWK010000070.1, read as the reverse complement.
GGTAACGGACAAGGGGCAAAGAAGGTCGTTCCGGCGCTGCCGCTGCGCGACATCATCGTGTTCCCGCACATGGTGTCGCAGCTGTTCGTCGGTCGCGAGCGCAGCATCGCCGCGCTCGACGAGGCGATGGCGCAGAGCAAGGAGATTTTCCTCGCCGCTCAGCGCAGCGCCAAGACGAACGATCCCACGCCCGAGGACATCTACGCGGTCGGCACGCTCGGCACGATCGTGCAGCTGCTCCGCCTGGCAGACGGCACCGTCAAGGTGCTGGTCGAAGGGCGGCAACGCGCGCGCGTACGCCGCTACCTCGATTCGACTGATTTCTTTCAGGTCGAGCTCGAGGAGATCGTCGAAGCCATCCCGGCCGACGTCGAGGTCGAGGCGCTGATCCGCAGCGTGCAGAGCACGTTCGAGGTCTACGTCAAGCTCAACAAGAAGGTTCAGCCCGAGGTGCTGATGAGCGTCCAGAGCATCGACGATGCCGGGAAGCTCAGCGACACCATCGCCGCCAATCTGCCCACCATCAAGCTCAGTGATCGTCAGGCGCTGCTCGAAATGGAAGACGCGAAGAAGCGTCTCGAGCGCCTGTACGAGTTGATGCAGGCCGAGATCGAGATTCTCCAGGTGGAGAAGAAGATCCGCTCGCGCGTCAAGAAGCAGATGGAGAAGACGCAGAAGGAGTACTACCTCAACGAGCAGATGCAGGCCATCCAGAAGGAGCTGGGCGGCGGCGAGCGCGACGAGTTCAAGAACGAGATCGCGGAGATCGAGGAGAAGCTCAAGAGCAAGAAGCTCTCCGAAGAGGCGCTCGGTAAGGTCAAGAAAGAGCTGAAGAAGCTCAAGATGATGCACCCCACGAGCGCGGAAGCGACGGTGGTGCGCAACTACGTCGACTGGATCTTGAGCTTGCCTTGGCAAGACAAGACCGAAGAGCGCTTCGACATCAGCGAGGCAGAGAAGATCCTCGACGAGGATCATTACGGCTTGAAGAAGCCGAAAGAGCGCATCATCGAGTACCTCGCGGTGCAGGCGCTCACCAAGAAGCTCAAAGGGCCGATTTTGTGCTTCGTCGGGCCTCCCGGCGTAGGCAAGACGAGCATCGCCCGCAGCATCGCGCGCGCCACCGGCCGCAAGTTCACGCGCCTCTCACTGGGCGGCGTGCGTGACGAGGCCGAGATCCGCGGCCACCGCCGCACTTACATCGGCGCGCTGCCCGGTAAAATCGTGCAGAGCCTCAAGAAGGTAGGCTCGAACAACCCGCTCTTCCTGCTCGACGAGATCGACAAGATGAGCACGGATTTTCGGGGTGACCCGGCGGCGGCGCTGCTCGAGGTGCTGGATCCGGAGCAGAACAGCACCTTCAACGACCACTACCTGGATCTCGACTACGACCTGTCCGACGTGATGTTCATCACCACGGCCAACACGCTGAGCGGCATCCCGATGCCGCTGCAAGACCGCATGGAGATCATCCAGCTGACGAGCTACACCGAGTTCGAGAAGCTGAATATCTGCGAAAAATACCTGATTCCTCGGCAAAAGAAGGAGTGCGGGCTCGAAGACGTCGACCTCGTATTCACCGAGAACGCGGTGCGCACCATCGTGCATCACTACACGCGTGAAGCCGGCGTGCGTAACCTCGAGCGCGAGATCGCTAGCGTGTGCCGCAAAGCCGCGCTCAAGGTCGTGCGCGAAGGCAAAGATCAGAAGATCGAGATCAAGGGCACCGACATCCCGAGCTTCTTGGGGGTGCCCAAGTACCGGCTCGGGAAGAAGGAAGAAGCCGATGGCGTGGGCCTCACCCACGGCCTCTCGGTCTCCGACCACGGCGGCGACATCCTCGACTGCGAGGTGAGCGTGGTGCCCGGTAAGGGCAAGCTCGTCATCACCGGCTTGCTCGAGAAGGGCATGGAAGAGAGCGCGCAGGCGGCGATGAGCTACGTGCGCTCGCGATCCGGCATCTTGAAGCTGGCGCAAGACTTCTATCAGTCGATCGACGTGCACGTTCACTTCCCGGACTTCGTGCGCAAAGACGGCCCCAGCGCGGGCGTCACCATGGCGACGAGCATCGCGAGCGCGCTCACGCGTGTCAGCGTGAAGACCGAGGTGGCGATGACGGGCGAGATCACGCTGCGTGGCCGCGTGATGCCCATCGGCGGCCTCAAAGAGAAGCTGCTCGCGGCGCACCGCAACGGCATCAAGACCGTGATCGTGCCGCGCGAGAACCGCAAAGACCTGAAAGAAGTGCCGCGGCGCGTGCTGCGCGGGCTGCGCATCGTGCTCGTCGACCACATGGACGACGTGCTGCGCGAGGCGATGAATTTCGCCGACTCGGACGCCCTGTTCGGCCGTCGCCGAACCCGCACCGAGTACCGCGGCGGCGAGTACTTCGAAGAGAAGATCGAAGGCGACGACACGGCCGTGAACGTGCCGCTCGGCGCGCCCGGCAATCCCGGGCAGCAGCCTGGGCTGTCTTGACCCAAGGCGCCCGCGTCCGTCGGGCGTTCTCTCGGCAGAAATGTGCCGGCCTTCTGGCCGAATCGATTGACGCTGGAAGGTCCCGAGGGCACGCTTAGGCGTCGCTCATGCAATTGCGGTTCTGGGGTTTGTCTAGTGTCGCGCTGCTCTCCCTGGGCCTCGTGAGCTGTGCGCAAGGCTCCCCCCCGAGCCCCGGGGCGGGCGGCGGCGGCTCCGGTGGCGGCGGGAGCGAGCCGCTGTCATGTGACGCACCGGTGCCGGGCCTGGCGCCGATGCGCCCGCTCACGCGCTTTCAGTACGACAACGTCGTGCGCGATCTGCTGGGCGACGTATCGAAGCCGGCTCGAGCGTTCCCGCCCGAGAACGAGGTCGATGGCTACCGCACGTACGCGGGCGCGAACACCGCCAACCCGCTGCTGATCGAGCGCTACCTGCTGACGGCGGAGGACGTGGCGGCGCGCGCCGTCAAGGAGCAGCTGCAGGTGGTGGCGCCGTGCGCCGAGGGCGCTGACTCCGCCGCCTGCGGGGAAGACTTCGTCGGCTCTTTCGTGACGCGCGCGTTTCGCCGGCCGCCGACGGAGGCGGAGCTGCTCCCGCTGCGGCAGCTGTTCGAGGCGGGGCGCGCGCACAGCTACGAGCGGGGCGTGGAGCTCGTCATCCAGGCCGTCCTCCAATCGCCGCAGTTTTTGTATCGGATCGACAGCTTGCGCGCCCCCACGCCGGAAACGGGGGCGATCGCGCTCGGGGCGTACGAGCTGACCTCGCGCTTGTCGTTCACGCTGTGGGGCTCGGTGCCGGACCCGGAGCTGCTGACGGCCGCCGCCGAGGGGCGCCTCGTGACGAGCGCGGACGTCGAGCGCGAAGCGCGCCGCATGCTCGACGACACGCGCGCCCGCGACATCGTGCGTGATTTCGGCGGACAGTGGCTCGGCTTGTCGAGGCTCGACGGCGCCGTTCGCGAAGGTGCCGAGCTCGACGTGACGGAGCGCAACGATGCCCTGCGCGGCTCCATCGAGGCTTTCATCGACCACGCCTACTTCGGAGAGCAGGGCAGCTTCGAGCAGCTCTTCACTGACTCGCGCGTTTGGTTGAACGAGACGCTCGCGCCTCTCTACGGTGGCAGCGCGGCCGGCGAAGCGTTCGAGCCCCACACGATGGCAGAGCCACGCGCGGGGCTCTTGACTCAGCCCGCGCTGCTCTCGCTCCTCTCGCACTCGGAGCAAACGGCCCCCGTGATTCGCGGCGTGTTCGTGCGCGAGCGCTTCTTGTGCCTGCCCGTGCCGCCGCCGCCGCCAGACGTGAACGCGGTGCCCCCGGATCCGGATCCGAGCGCCACCACGCGCGAGCGCTTTCGTCAGCACACCGAGCAAGCCGCGTGCTCCGGCTGTCACAAGCTGATCGACGGTATCGGCTTCGGCTTCGAGCGCTACGACCAGCTGGGGCGTTACCGCGCCCAAGAGAACGGCCTCGACGTCGACGACTCGGGCGAGGTGGTGGCGAGCGGCGACGCCTCGCTCGACGGGCGCTTCGTCGGGGTGCTCGAGCTGTCTTCGCGGCTGGCCGTGAGCGACGTCGCGCGCGATTGCCTGGTCACGAACTGGTACCGATACTCGTTCGGTCGTCAGGAGCAGGCGTCCGACGGCTGCAGCCTCGAGCAGGCGAAGGAGCGCTTTAGCGCGTCGCAAGGCAACTTGAAGGAGCTACTGGTGGGCCTCACGCAGACCGACGCTTTCCTCTATCGCCCTGCCATTACGGAGGCGCCATGAGCGGCAAGCTCTCGCGACGCACCCTGCTGCGGGCCGGAACCGGCGCGGTGCTGTCGCTACCGCTGCTACCGTCGCTGCGCGCGGCGGGCGCGGCTGAGGTCACGTTCCCCAAGCGCTTCGTCACCATGTACACGCCCAACGGCGTGATCCACGAGGGCTGGTGGCCCACCAACGTGGTGAGTGACTCGAAGTTCGATTTGAGTGAGAGCCACGCTCCGCTCGCGGCCTACAAAGATCGGCTGCTGATCTTGCAGGGTCTGCAGATGAACGTGGCCGCGCTCGGCCCGGGCGGGCCGCATCAGCGCGGCATCGGCGCGCTGTTCACGAACATGCAGCTGGGTGAGGGTATCTTCACCGATGGCTGCGGCCGCACCGCGGGCTGGGCCACTGGCATCAGCGTCGACCAGCGCGTCGCGAACGTGATCGGCAAAGACAGCGCGGTACCGAGCTTGCAGCTGGGGGTGCGCGCGACCGAAAATGACGTGCAGGGTCGCATCTCGTACGCGGGCGCCGGCCTGCCGCTGCCACCGCTCAACACGCCGCTCGACGTCTACAAGCGGGTGTTCAGCGGCTTCATGCCGCCCGCCGCCGACCCGGACGCGGACGCGGCCCAGGCGCTGCTCGCCCAGCGCAAGAGCGTGCTCGACGCCGTCGCCGGCGAATTCAAGGCGCTCGAAGGCCGCTTGAGCCCTCAAGACCGCGCGACGCTCGACCAGCACCTCACGCTCGTGCGCGACGTCGAGCGGCGCCTCGCGATCGGCACCGGCGATTGCGCGCTACCCGAGGTCCCCGGGGCGCTCGATCCCGCGAGCGAGGTCGACATGCCCAAGATCGCCGAGCTCGAGATCGATCTCTTGGCGCTGGCGTTCGCGTGCGATCTGACGCGAGTGGCGAGCTTCCAAATCTCGACCGCGCTCAACCGCATCCGCTACCCCTGGGTCGACAGCTTGGGCGAAGGTCACTCGCTGTCGCACTCCGGCTCGAGCGACGCCGACGCGAAGGGCCAGCTGATCCGGCGCCAAGCCTGGCACTCGAGCCTGATCGCGCGGCTGTTCGAGCGGCTGTCAGTCGTGCCCGAGGGCGAGGGCACGCTGCTCGACAACACGCTGCTGTTCTGGGGCAACGAGGTGTCGATGGGCACTACCCACACCCACGACAACATGCCGCTGATCGTCGCGGGCGGCGGCTGGGCCTTCCGCACCGGACGCTTTCTCACCTACGACCAAGGCTCGCACGCGGACCTGCTGCTGGCGCTGCTCCACGCCATGGGCGTCGAAGATGCGACGTTCGGTGATGCGCAGTTCTGCAAAGGCCCGCTCACGGGCATGGGCTGAGCCCTCTTCTCGGCGGAAGCTCTCGGCGGAAGCCGCCCGAAATCAGGTCCGCCGGCGCTCCGCCGAGGGCCGCGCGTCGCTTTTCCTGCGAATGGGCGTGAAATTCGTCGCCCGCGCGATTGACGGCGGGCGCCATTTTCGGTGATTTGGCGCTCCGATGAGTGACGTTAAGACGGCGATCTCGCCCCGGCGCGATCAGGACTATCCCAATTGGTACCAAGAGGTCGTGCGCGAGGCCGACCTGGCCGAGAGCTCGGACGTGCGCGGCTGCATGGTGATCAAGCCGTGGGGCTACGGCATTTGGGAAGGCATCCAGCGCTCGCTCGATCGCATGTTCAAGGCCACGGGCCACAAGAACGCCTACTTCCCGCTGTTCATCCCGCTGTCGTACCTGGCCAAGGAGGCGGAGCACGTCGAGGGCTTCGCCAAAGAGTGCGCGGTCGTCACGCACCATCGCCTGGAGGCGGCGCCCGGCGGCGGCCTGCGCCCCGCGCCCGGTGCCGAGCTGACCGAGCCGCTCGTGGTGCGCCCCACCTCCGAGACGATCATCGGTGCCTCGTTCGCGAAGTGGGTGAAGTCGTACCGCGACCTGCCCATCCTCATCAATCAGTGGGCCAACGTCGTGCGCTGGGAGATGCGCACGCGCTTGTTCCTGCGCACGGCCGAGTTCCTCTGGCAGGAGGGCCACACCGCGCACGAGACGGCGGCGGAAGCCATCGAAGAGACGGAAAAGATGTTGAAGGTGTACGCGGAGTTCGCCCGCGACTACCTCGCGATCCCGGTCTACATGGGCGAAAAGACCGAGGGCGAGCGCTTCCCCGGGGCGGTGCAGACGCTGTGCATCGAGGCGATGATGCAAGATCGCAAGGCGCTGCAGGCCGGCACCTCTCACTTCCTAGGCCAGAATTTCGCCAAGAGCAGCGGCATCCGCTTCCTGTCGCGCGAGAACAAGGAAGAGCTGGCGTGGACGAGCAGCTGGGGCGTCAGCACGCGCTTGATCGGCGCGCTGATCATGGTGCACGCCGACGATGACGGCATGGTGATTCCGCCGCGGCTCGCGCCCACGCAGGTGGTTATTTTGCCGATCACGCCCAAGCCTGACACGCGCGAAGCGGTGCTCAAAGCCGCGCGGGAGCTCGCCGAAAAGCTGCGCGCCCTCGACTACCACCGGGCTCCGATCGAGGTGGAGGTCGACGAGCGTGACCTGCCCGGCGGTCAGAAGAGCTGGGAGTGGATCAAGAAGGGCGTGCCCGTGCGCATCGAGATCGGCCCGCGCGACCTCGAGAAGGGCAGCGTGGCGCTCTACCGCCGCGATCAAGGCGTGAAAGAGAAGACGTTCCCCGCGCAGGCGGACGCCATCGCGGGCATGCCGGCGCTGCTCCAAGCCATTCAAGACAGCCTCTACGCGAAGGCGCTCGCGCTGCGCGATCAGCACACCGTGAAGATCGACTCGCAGCAGGAGTTCTACGCCTTCTTCACGCCCAAGAACCCCGACAAGCCCGAGGTTCACGGCGGCTTCGCCCTCGCGCACTACAACGGCTCGCCCGAGGTCGAAGAGAAGCTCAAAAATGAGCTGAAGGTCACGGTGCGCTGCATCCCGCGTGAGCTCGGTGACGAGCCCGGCACCTGCATCTTCACGGGCGAGCCCAGCAAACAGCGCGTGATCTTCGCGAAGGCGTACTAAAGGCCCCGCGAATGGCCGTCCGGGACTGACTTGAACACGCGCGGGCCCTAAGACGCCTGCGCGAGGAAGCGAGCCGTGGCGGCGATGACGCTCGCGTCTCTCAGGATGCGCGAGTGTCCGAGGCCGCTCGTGATACGCAGCGAGGCTTTGGGCCAAGCGTCCGCCAGCCTCTGACCGCAGCTCAGGGGCACGGCGCGATCTTCGTCGTCGTGCACCACGAGCAGCGGCTCGCGCATGCGCTCGGCGAGCTTGAGCGCGCGCAGGTCGTCGAGGCGTTCACCGATGCGGCGCTCCACGACGCCGGTCAGCGCCTGCCGCGTGCGCTCGGAGAGCCCCAGCTGCTGCGACACCGTCTGCACGAAGTCATTCACGTCGATGGGAGGCGCGATGAACACCAGGCGCGGCTCCGCTTGGCCCGGCTCTTCGAGCAGGCGACCGCGCGCCCGAGCCCGGCTGAGCGCGAACGTCACTGCCGCGCCCCCCAGCGAGTGCGCGACGACGCCGTGAAGGGGCTGGAAAAACGGCCGGAGCGACGCCAGCACGACGTCGAAGGCGTCCGCGAGCTCGACCATTGACGAATGCGAGCCGCTCGAGAGACCGTGGCCGGGCGCGTCGAACGTGGCGACTTGAAAGCCGGCTGCCAGCAGCGGCTCCACGAACGCTCCGAGCTGGCTACCTCGGCCGTTCCAGCCGTGCACCAGGAGCACGAGGGGCCCCGCGTCACCCCAGCGATGCACGGCGAGCTCGCCGCGCCGAGACTCCACGCGCAGCTGCCGAGCGCGCGCGAGCAGCTCTTCCTCCCAGCCGTCGGCGCGCCGGCGACTGGTGCGAAACATGATGCTCGCGGCCACCTGCGCGGCGGCGTGGGGCGACAAGGACTGCAGTCCGCCGAGCAATGACCGAACGGCGTTTTGCTTGGATTGAGCCGATTTCGCCATGTTTTTTAGTCGTGAGAGTAACTTTGGAGGAGGCGTTCGAACGCGCTCTGCGCCCGCGTTTCGGCCTGGGGATCGCGCAGCAACCGGCGCGCGTGGTGGTACGCCATCACGATGCCGTGCATCTCGAAGGCGAACTGCTGCGTGTCGAGATCGGCCCGCAGCTGCTGTTCGTCGATCGCGATCTGCGCGGCCTTGGCGAGCACGGCGAGCAAGCCCGTTTGCGCGACGACCAAGAAATCACGCTGGGGGCCCTCGCTGTCGTCGAGCTCGGCGGAGGCCGCCAAGATCACGCAGCCGCCCGGCTGCTCGGGATCATTGGCCCAGAGCAGCCAGTTCTCGAACATTCGTCGGAGCCGCGGCACGCCGCGCGGCGCGCGCAGGGCAGGGCGGATCACTTGCTGCGTGAAGCGCTCCGCCGTCGCCTTCAATACCTCGACCTCGAGCCCTTCCTTGGACCCGAAGTGTGCGAACAGCCCGCTCTTGGAGAGCCGCAGCTCGCTCGCCAGCTTGCCCAAGCTGAGCCCCGCCAGCCCGTCACGACGAGCCAGCTGCCAGGCCTTGTCGAGAATGCGCTCGCGCGTCTGTTCGCCCTTGCTCAAGGCTGGAATAATACGAACGGTCGTGCTATTCGTCAAGCCGGGGCGCTCACCGAGGTCGCGGGCACCCTGGAAGCTCACGGCGAAGGCGGTCATGGGCTCGGTCGGCTCGGCGGGAGACGCGCCCGGCCCCTTGCGGCCACTGACCGCTAGGAGCGAAGCCGCCGCGCGCGCCGCTTACTGTCCGTCTCGTTCGCGATCGCCGTCTCGTCCACCTCTTGAAAGGTCGCGGCGACGAGCGGCTTGACCGCCACGTAAGCGTCGAGAATGCCGCCGAGCCGGTGCGTCGCCAGCTCCGCCATTTCCCAGGCTTGCCGCTGCCGACGCGAGCCCGGCTCTGTCGCCGCCGCGATCGTCAACGACGTCCGCAAATCCTTCCCGATCGCCACCAGCTCAGGCAGCCGCGCGTCGCCCGGATTCGCCGCGCGCCACGTCCGATACAAGAGGCGCGCGATACCAATCAGGTCGCGAACCGTCTGCGTCGGAAACTGCCGGGCCACCCCCCGAGGAAGCGCCCGCCCGCCCCGCGCGTCAACGGCCACCACCACCCCAGCCCGGTCGTAGCCTGTCACAGCCGCATCCAGCGGCGCGTCGCTCGCCTTGCCCTGTTCCGATCCGAGACGAGCCCGAGCCGCGAAGCGCCCACCGCCACCACACCCTGCACGTCACACGATTCAGTAGGCGAGACAGGGGTCGAACCTGCGACAGCCGGTGTGTAAAGGGGGACAGAGGAACGAGCTCGCTTGAAAAGCGCGGTGAAAACCGGGGTTGGGTGGTCCGGCTTCCGACCAAATCCGGCCCGATCCGGGCTCCGCGGACTTTTGCTGAGGACTTTTGCTTCGCCGACGTTGAGCTTGCGGTGCTGCTGCGGCTGCGCGCGATGAAGATCGCGAGTGAGCTGCTCGCCAAAGCCGAAGCCTGAGCGCGCGCATGCGCGAGATCGATCTTGCATGGGGCGTGCGGCTCGTGCATCGTCGTCACAGTTAACTCAACATTGCTCACCCGCGGCCCGCGGGTGAGGCCCCCGACCACACGGATTGCAAGGGGGCCCCTGACCAGGCGCACCACCCCGGGTATTTGAAATAGCCCGGCTCTCGCTATCGGTGGCAGCGCGAGCGGCAGCCGACCTAGGCCCGCGGACAGAGCACATCGGCAGATAGCCCGAGGTGTCTCTATGGTCCGTGCCGCTCGCCCGAAAAAGTCAGTCTCGCCGCGTGAGCTGCTTCGCCTCGCCGCACATGTCGGCGTCTCGCCCAACACTGCCCGCAGCTTCCTACGTGGCGACCGTCGCACCACGCCGGTAATCGCGGAAGCGCTTCGCCGCGGGCTGAAAGAGCTGGGCCTTGGCGCCTCGCTTGCCGTGAGGGCCGCATCATGAGCGCGCCGCGGATGCTCGTGCAGCTGACGGCCGACGAGTTGGCGGCCATCGTTCGGGCGGAGGTGAATGCAGCGCTTGCCGCGCAGAGTGAGGCTCCCTCACTGCTCGACCAAAACGCGCTCGCGCGCGAACTCGGGGTGAGCGCCCGAACCGTGTACACGCTCCGTCAGCAGGGGCTCCCGGTGGTCTGGCTCCTCGACTCGCCGCGCTTCGATCTCGCGGCGTGCCTCGCATGGCTGCGAGACCAAAAGCCAACGCGAGGACAGGACGAGTCGGAGCCCGTCGTCGTCGCGCCCGTTCGCAAGTCCAACGGCAAGCGGAGTGCAGCATGACGGCGGCCGCGTCGAACGTCGTGCGCCTTCCGATCCCGCTTTGCGTGCGGCTCTACCTCAAAGAAGGGCTCACCAAGTTTCTCGAGCGAGTGTCCCACTACAGGGACATTGGCCTGACCGAAGACGAGCTGCAGCACTTCAGCGAATTTGCGGTGCGCTACGCGCAGCACCGCGCAGCGATCCGCCGCGACCCCGCCGAGCAACGCGCTTGGGCCGCCTCCACGCGCGAACGCCTCGCCGCCAGACGCGAACAACGCGCGCATGCGTCCCACATTCCTGACCACGCCCGAGCCCTCTAATCGCCCACCCACAAAACGCAATTGGCCCGGGGACGAACCGAGCCAACTGCTCACAACCGCGAAAAATGAACGAAAGTAACTATGCCCCCTTTAGAGCAAAATCAGCCGAAAAACAAGAAAAAAAGCGCCGCGGGCGGCGCCCTAGTCGAGCGCGCGCCGGGTGACTCCGAGGCGCCACGAGACGCCGACACGGAGCGGCTCGAGGCGGTGCGCGCGAGCATGCGCGCGTGCTTTGGGGGCTTCTTTCGGGGCGGACTGCGCAGCGCGATCGATCTGATCGACGTCGCCCTACGCGAGAGCCGTGTAAGCGAGGCCGAGGCCACCGAGCTAGAGCGGCTCGCGCTGGAGTTGGACGCGCTGCGCGGGGACGAGCACGCGGACGCGGACGCGGACGCAGAGCGGCTGCTCGGGACCGTCGGCCGCCACGTCGCGCACGCCTCGGGCGAGGCGAGAGCCGACTACGAGCGTCGCGTTGCCGACGCCCGCGAATGGGTGCGAGCGCCCGGCTACCCCGCGCGCAAGGCACGGCGCGAGCTCCGCGCAAAGGTCGCGCAGCGTCCTCGTCGTCGCGCCGAGGAGCGCGAGAAAGCGGAGCGGGCGCGCGCCCAAGTCGCGGAGATCGAGCTGCTGAAGGAAATCAAGCAAGCCTACCTCCAGCACCTACAGGACCCCGAGGACGACGGCGAGGAAGCCGCCTGCTCCGTCTGCGTTGTCACAACGCCGCGTGGCTATAGCGATTCGTCGATCCGCGACTTGCAGCATTTCGCGCAAGCGTGCTCGGGCGCGTTGATCTCGCGCTCGGCGCCGACCCTGGACGCTACGGCCTTGTGCTGGGAGGCGGCGCGGCGCCGGCATCGGTTTGCGCGCTTTGCCGACGTCGTGGAGGAGCTGCTCCCGCTCACCGGGAGGGTACAGTGCCGGAGTGAATGGGTCGCCGACGACGCGGGGCGCCACTGGTTCGCGCTCGTGGACGCGGAGCACACGGCCCCGCCGAACCTGAATGGCGGGGGGCGCGCCGCCTACGCCGAGAGCTATCGCCGGACCCTCCCGAGCGACATGCGCGATCAAGAGATCGTGGTTTGCGCGGAGCCGGGCCGGTCCGTCGTGATCGTGCTCTGGGCGAGTGATAGCTGGTCGGACTCGGAGGTGGGGGACTACGCGCGGCGACTCATTGGCGAGCGCGCGGAGCACCCGCGCTGGCGGCCGGCGTCCTATCCGTTGTGGGTTGGGGAGCCGGTCTACTTGCCGAGCCTCGCGACGTCGCCCGTCGTCGTCGGATCGATCCGAGAGCGAGCTCGGCGCGCGGAGAGAACCGTCAGCATCGGGGCGGCGCTCGACGTCGGGATCCCGAGCCTCGCGCGTCAGTTCCGCGTGGGCGGGCTCCCGATGGGATCGCGCGTCGTGATCCTCGGCCTGCCCGGACAGGGCAAGACAACGCTAGCCCTGCACCTTGCCGAGACCGCGGCTGCGCAAGGCTGGCTGGTCGTGTGGCTCGCGTACGACGAGCCCTCGGACAAGATCACGGCTCGCCGCCGACAACGGCGCGGGGCATCGCCGCGCGACGCGCTTGGGGGCGCGGATGCGCTCGAGGCGCTCGGGGCGGACCTGCTCGTGCTCGCCCCGGGCGAGCCGTTCGAGGAGGTGGCTCGGGAGGTTGCCGCGGATCCATGCGGGAAGCCGGTCCTGTTCGTAATCGATTCAATCCAGAAGCTCGAGACGCAAGCGGGCGAGGGGAAGGGGGAGCGGGAGCGCATCACAGCCGCGATCGATGCGATCCAGCGGTGCCAAAAGCGTTCGCCGTCGATCGTCGTGATGACGTCTGAGACCGCGCGGGGCTCCGGCGCGAGCAAGGGCAGCGGCGGGATCGACTACGGGGCCACGCTCTCGCTGCGAGTGGCCCGCAAGGGGACCACCTTGCACGTCGCGATCGCGAAAAACCGGGACGGGTCGGAGGAGCCATTCGCCCTCGAGATCGATGCTGCCGGACAGACGTTGATCGACCCCGAGACGGCTGCTGCTCGGGCTAAGGGCGATGCGTTGTGGAGCGAGATCGAGGAGGCGCTCCGCAACCACGGTCCGGTACTGTCGCGCACCGCGATTGCCAAGTGGGTCCGGGCCGGGACCGATGCGCTGCGCGCGGCGCTGGACAATCGAGTCAGCGCGGGCGTGCTGCTGCGCGTGGGCGGCGGCTATCGGTTGCCGTGACAATTGCAGTGGTAGTGCGTCCGGGCGCGCGCGCCCGCCGTCGACTCGCGAAAAGGTCAGGTCGGCTTTTCGAGCGTGTTTTCTGCTGAATTCGCGATCGGCGAAAAGCGACCGTTTTTCGACGTCGGCCAGGTCGGCTTTTCGAGCATATTTTCCGCTGCGAAACCCGACCTGACCGAAAGCGGACCGAAAACGACAGGTCGGGTTTCGCAGCATGTTTTAAGCCGCTTCGTTGCTTTTGCCTCTGCGCCCTCCCTCTCCCCGTAGGGGAGAGAGGGACAGGACAGGCAAGGGAGCCAAGGCCCGATGGTGAGGGACGATTGCCTCTCCTCGCGCGTACGTGCCCCGCGCGCTCGCCGTCGCGTAACGTCGCTCCAACCGCGGACGTCCGCGTGTAAGTACCCCCGCCTAACAGTGTACGGGGTTCGCGAGGGCCGCGGGGCAGCCTGAACGTAGCTCCTAGTTTTGGATCGCGGTGCCAGTTGACCCTAGGTGACCACCCGCGGGAGTCCGCGGGTTGCAGTTCCCAATCGCTTCCCCCACCGTGGAGGAATGAAACCTCCAGCCGCTGAACCGACTGTTAATAACCGCGCCCAAGCTGCGCTACTCGCCCGCGGGATCGGCGCCGCCCGGCTCGGTCGCGAGCTCAAAATCTCGAAGCAGGCCGCCAGTAGGATCCTGCGGCACGGGATCGCGCCGCGCACGGAGCACCGGGAGGTGGCCGCGCTGGCGTTCGGCTTTCCCGTGGGTTGGTGGGGGCAAGCACCCGGGGCCGAGCCCGAAGGCGCGCGGGTGTGGCGCAGCCAGGGCCAGGCGGCGCTTGTGCTCTGCGCCTCCCCGGTGTGGGAGTCGAGCCCCCCACGGCTGTGGAGCACCACCCCGGCGGCGGTAGCGGCCGCCTGCGGCGTGACCGAGCCCGAGGTGGACGATTGGGCTTCGGGCTCGGCGACCCCGACCCGCGCGCAGCAGGAGGCGCTGGCGCGCGTTATCGATCTGCCCGCCGACTGGTGGCAGTTTCCGCCGCCTGCGAACGAAACCGAAGCGTCCGCGGTCGCGTTGTTCATGGGGCTGCGAGCTCCGACGCCGGCCGAGATCGATCACGCCCGCTCGCTCGGCGTGTCGCCCGACATATGGTCGCGGCCTGCGCCGCGTCGCTAGGCGCTAACCCTTCTGGGTGATGCGTCGAAGAAAGATGAGCGCACGCATCTTTTTCCTTTCCATCTTCGGCGGGGTTCGAGACGATCTTGTCGGAAACCCCCGATGCACCCCGAACCCGCGCAAAACCCGCTGCTTTCGACGCGCCCGGCGCTCACGCGCAAGGATTTGCGCGCGGTCGCGGTGGTCGCCCAAGTCGACGAGCGGACGTGCACCAAGCGCCTCGCAGGCATGAAGGTTCGCCCGACTTGCGCCGCGCGGATAGACGCTGCGCTGGCCTCGCTCGGGCTCGCTGCTACCGCCGCCCCGCGCGGCTGAAAGACGAACTGATGCCCCCCGTAGACCCCGACCTCATGCACCTATTCCGCCACGGCCGCCTTCCCGCGGCGAGCGCGGCCGCACCCACCGCTAGCGCGGCGCCGACCGCCAAAAAGTTGAGCCCGCGCGTGCGCGCGGCGTTTGAGCAGAGCGCGGCCCAGATCGCGCTGATTAAGGATCCAAAGGCTCGCGCCGCGGAGCGCCGGGCTTGGCTCAAAGCGCTGAGCGCGGCTCAAGGCCTGGCCAAGACCGCCAAGACCGCCAAGACCGCCAAAGCTCCGGAGCGCCATCCAGCAGATCCACCGCCTCGTGACGACCTCGACGAACTCCGCGGGAGCGCGATCATGTCGCCCGGTTCTCAAGCCCTCGCTCAGAAGATCGGAGCCGATCACGTCGCGAGCACGCGCGCCCGGCCGGGCTGCTCGATCACCGCGACCCCTGGACAGGTGACCTACTCGGCCGTCTCGACGGAGGTGCAATCGTGATCGCGTCGATGCTGGCCAAGCTGCTCGGCGGCAAGCCGGACGCATTGCCGCGCTCGCACGCGGAGCGTCGTGCTGCGCTCGAGGCGAGTCGCGCCGCGATCGACGCCGAGCACGACCGCGAACGCGAAGCGGCGCAGGCGCAGCTGACCGCCGCCCACGTGCGCAAAACGAAGGCGCTCGAGGCGCTGAAGGCCTCGGAGGAAGGGTTCCTGAGCGAGCTCGGCGTCGAAGCCGCGCAACGTCTTTACGGCGAGGGCTCCGCGCTCCGCACCGCGCTCGAGGCGGTGCGAACCGTGGGCACCCGCGTGGAGGTCCGCGCTTTGATCGACGTGCTCCGCGCGGAAGACGAACGCGCTCGCGGGGAGTTGAATACCCCCCTCGAAGGCGTGACGGTGTCTCTCGCGATGGCGGCGATCTTCGTGGACGCCGGCCGCGACGATCTGATCTCGGCCTGGGCTGCTGGCGACGTGATCGCGGGTTATGCCGGCGGCCCCAAGTGCGTCGGCGAGTGCAGTGCTGCCGTGCTCCGCGCCGCACTGCTCGGCGGCGAGGGCGCGATCATGGCCACCGAGCAAGCCTTCCGCGATCTGGAACGGGTGCTCGAAAACTACACCGCGCGCTCGTACCCGTCGCCCTCTGAGAAGCAGCGCGCGGCGTTCGAAGCGCTGTATTCGACGACTCGCGACGCTGACCGTGCTGCACGCTTGCAGTTGCTGCGCGCCAAGCGCCAAGCGCTCGCCTTCGACAGGCCGCCGCTGGACGCGGCCTGACAGACTTCTCGCTCGCGGCGGGTTGGGCCCTGCCGCGGGGCACTCGAAGGGCTGAGTGCACGCCGCGCGTTGGGTTCTCATTTCCCCGGCGTGCGGCGAAGCGAAAGAGCCCGGCGTGCGCGTCACGGTGTTTCCTCGACGCGCACGCCGCCCCTGCGGGGGAAGGGACGGACAATGCCATTTGACCTTGATGTAAGAGACGCTGACTTCCGCGAGCGGCCGCGCCTTCACCCCGCGCTCGCGCTGTGGTGCCGCGCAGCTCCGAAGCGCCGTGTCGAGGTGGTGCGGGCCCGAGTCGGCGGCGCCGAAACGTGCACGCTGCACCGCGGTCGATCGAGAGCGCACTTCGCGAGCGTGCGCCAAGCGGTCGACGCGCTGAGCAGCCCCGAGCGGCGATCGCGCATTTCGTGGATCTGCGACGGGCGCGGGGAAGCGGAGGGACGCTAAATGCTGTCGCAGCTCGCCGAAGTCATCGAAGAGGAGAACCTCGACCGCGCACCGTCGCGCAAACCCGGGGCGTGGGTGCGCGTGCTCACTGACGCCAAGCCGGCCACGGGCGCGGAATGCGTCGTGCGGGTCAATGCAAACGGCGATCATTGGGTCGGTCGCCTGCTCTCTCGGGACGCCGATCCATGCATCGAGATTGAGCTACTCGGGGCCCGCGCTGGGACGCCGAGTTTGCTGTTCGAGCGTCGCGCCGTTACGGTGTCAACGCTGCCCGCGCACCGTTGGGGTGAGCGGCAGATCGTTGCAGCTCGTCAGCGCCAGGGCTTGCCGGCGGCCGTAAGGGCTCCGGGGCGCTCCCGCTGGCGGCGGGACGTCGAGCGCGACGGGGCTTGACCGGTGTCTAATGCTGTATTACATGTTTAGACGTGGCGACGAAAGACCCTGCGATGGTGTGCGCTCGCTTCGAGCCCGATGATCTCGAGGTGCTGACAGTGCTCGTGGAGTACGAGCGGCTAAGCAAGTCGGACGTGATTCGGCGGGCGGTGCGAGCGTACGCGGAGCAGCTCGGTCTTTTGAAGCCGCGAGCTAAACCGAAACGCTGAACGACAACAAGCGGGGCCCGCGCTGTTACTAGCAGCCGGACCCCAGGTCCACGAAAGGGTGAGTTTCATGAACAAGGGGAACGATAGAAGCGCGCGCACGCGCGCACAAGGCCCGATCACGCTCGAAGGCATCACGGAGCGAATCACGCTGATTCGCCGGCTCGTCGCGCTCTCGCTGGACTTCGATTCCAAGGCGCGGACGCACGCCGAGCTGGCGCAAGCGGGCCTGACTGAGCTCGAGGCGGCGCTCGCTCACTCTGCGCAGAAGGGCGGTGCGCAGTGAACGCCTACGAACGGATCCGCGCGGTCTACTCGGACCGGACCCCCGAGATCCATCGCATCGTCCACGACGCGGTGACGGCAGTGCTTCGAGGCGAGTGCACGAGCCCGGTCGTCGTGCTCGCGCTCGATTGCCTGGTGGGGCTCTACGAAGCCAAAGCCGACTTGCCCGATATCGAGCGCGCGGAGCGCTACCTCGCTGAGGCATGGGCGGAGGTGTCGCCGTGAGCCGGATCACTGCCGAGCGGCTACGCGGCTGCGTTGAGTACGCACTGCGCTTCGACGTCGCCCACGAAGGTTCGCTCTACCTGAACGTGCTCGCGTGCGTGTACCTTGGCGCGCCGGAAGGCGCTGAGCCCGAGCTGGCCCAGCTGTTCTACGATCAAGCGGGCGCCGAGGACGTTGACGGCGATGACGTGCTCACGGCTCTCTTGCTGGCCATCCCGCCGAGTGAGGTGCTGTCATGACGCCGCTAGAGCGAGCGCGATTCCCCCGTGCGGCCGTTGCGGTGGATGCATCGGAGACCGCCGCGAAGCTCCGGCGTGCCGCGAACGAGCTGGACGGGCTGGCCGGTGCTGCGGACGCATACGAGCCGGGCACGCTGCGCCGGATGGTGCGAGCCGTCGTGCTCGGCGTACTGTACGAGGCGATCGGGCTCGAAAGCGAGGTGCCGTCGTGAGCGCGCTCGAGATAGCGGCGGCCGAGCCGGCCACTATCGCGCTCGCTTCGCTGACGCGGGACGCGGCCTTGCTCTGCCGTGCGGCCGGCGTGAGCGCGGAAGTGGTGGCGGAGTACGCGGAAGCGCTGGCGGCCGGCGTCGTGCTGCCGCCCGTGGTCGTGTTCTCGGACAGCAAGGGCGCGCACTGGCTCGCCGATGGCTTCCACCGCTGCGCCGCCGCCGAGCTGGCGGGGCTCTCGGAGGTGGCCGCCGACGTTCGCGAGGGCGGCCGCCGAGAGGCGCTGTTACACGCGGCAGGCGCAAATGCTGCGCACGGGCTGCGCCGCACGAACGCGGACAAGCGGCGCGCTGTGCTGCTCGTGATCGAAGCCTGCCCGAAGTGGAGCAACCGCAGGGTGGCCGATGCCTGCGGTGTACACCACGATATGGTGGGCGACGCGCGCAAGACGGTGGCGGATTCCGCCACTCCGGCGGCGGCGAGCTCCGGCGGCGCGCCCGACCTTGACGCCGTGGTGGCGAGGCTCACGAAGGCGCTCACACGGGTTTTCGAGCAATGGCCTGCCGAGCGGCGCGCAGAGCTGCGAAAGCTTCTAGACGCGGCGGACGCGGCCGCCGGGGGGCATCCGTGAGCGGGGCGCTTCCGTCGCTTAGCCCGACGACCGCGCGCGACGTCGTGGCGCTGCTCGAGACGGCGCTAGAGCTGACTCGCGAGCCCGGCGCCGCGTGGGGGCTCGCCATGGGCTGGGCGATGGCGGCGCGGCCGCCGCTCGATCCGCGACGCGAGCCGCCGTCGGAGGGGAGCTTGGCGGTGCCGGTCGCGCGCGTGAGCTTGAGCCAGCGACCGCCGCGGTAGCGCCGCGCACCCCGCGCCCAGCCTTGGGCGAGCGGCGCTTGGCACGCGCCGCGCGGGGCTACGGCCGTCGGGTCAAAAGCTGCCTTGCCTCTCCCAACTCTCGTTCGCGTCTTTCGTTCGCGTCTGCAGTGGCCTGCTGGCGTGTCCACGCGGCGCGTGCATCCTCTTCCTGTGCACGCTCAAGCGCCAGCGTGAAGGCGCGCACGACGAACGGGGCATCGTTGGCAGTGGCGCAGGCGATCTTTGCAGCTGCCGCCCCTCCCGCCTCAAGGTGGCCATACTCGACGTCGCGCGCGAACGGCGGCAGTGACTCTGCGATATGCGTGATCAGGGCAGGCGAGGGAAGCTCGCTAAGCTGCACGACCACGCGAATGCGTGTGCCGTCGTGATCGGGCTCGGGCATCACGGCGGCGGTAATGCGTCGGGTCGTCGGGATCATGGGGTCGCCCTTTCAGGATTCAAAGTTAACTCAATGATGCTCGTCACAGCTATCATAGGAGCGCAATGACCGAGGCCAAACGCCAATACTTCGGCGGCGGGCGCAAGCCGACTGGCACGCTGATTCGCAACAAGTCCGGCTACAGCGCGAAGGTTTGGGCCATCGTCGACGGCGAGCGCGTGCGCGTCACGAAGCCGCTCGGAACCGATTCGCGCGCGGCCGCCAAGGTGAAGCTTGCTCGGTTGCTGGCGTCCGACGATCCGAACGCGCTCGATCTCTCCGAACCCGAGACTTTCGAAGTTGCGACGGGGCGCTTCTTTGAAGCTCGCACCTCGGCATCGTCGAAAGACGAGCGGGCACGCCTGAAGCGCTATGCGTTCCCCGAGCTTGGCGCTCGTCTTGTGACGAAGGTCAATGCTCGGCACATCAACGCAGCGCTCGACGCCTGCAAGGCGGCGGGGAAGTCGCGGAGCACGGTCCAGCAGCTGAAGCAGGACATTGCGAACGTCTTCACGATGCTGAAGCGTGAAGGTGTGGTGGAGCGCAACCCCGCCGACGACGCCGAGATCCCGAGGTACAAGGCGACGCAGAAGAAAGAGCGCGCCGTGCTGACGGACGACGAGCTTGCGATCTATCTCGCGTACGAACCTCCGCCCGGAGCTTTCAAAAAGCCCGTGCTCGAACGGCAGACGATGGCGTGCGTTTCGCGCATGTTTGGCGGGCTCCGCACGGGCGACTTGCACGCGATTCGCTGGGAGTCGTTCGATCTCGAGACGCCGTTTGCTTGGGGCTGGGCTCCTCGGCAGAAGACCAAGCGGCCGCAACGGCTCGCGATTCCGAACGTGCTCCGCGTGGTGCTCGCCGCGTGGTGGGAGACGCACGGCAAGCCGAAGAGCGGCCCCGTGTTCCCGTCGCGGCGCGGAGAGTCGGCCGGCAAGGCTAAGGGGAAGGTGAGCCACGCGAAGGCCTTCCGGCGTGACCTGGCGCGTGCCCTAGGTGTTGAGACGCCGAGCACCCAACCGAAGGCGCGGAGCAACGGCCGGGCGCTGCTGAAGGTCACGTGGAAGGCGCGGGCGATGACGCCGCGTGAGCGCGAGCTGTTCGAAGAGACGGACGCGACCTTGCCGGTCGACTTCCACAGCTGGCGCCGCGCCTACACGCAAGCGCTGGCGGATGCTGGCGTGACTGCGCAGCAAGCCCAGGCACTCGCCGGCCACGCGAGCTTGGAGGCTCACGCGCGCTACCTGGCCAACTCGGCGAAACTCCGCGTTATTCCTGACGAGGCGCTCCCCAAGCTGGCGATCGAGCAAAAGTCCAAGCCGCGGACTTTTGCTGGAGGCTCCGGATCGAAATCGAGCCGAATTCCTAGTAGGCGAGACAGGGGTCGAACCTGCGACAGCCGGTGTGTAAAACCGGAGCTCTACCGCTGAGCTACTCGCCTGAGGTGGGCGATTCGTAGCACGGGCGGGTGGGGGGCGCGCAAGAGTGGCGGGAGGCGCCTGCGCGCGTGTGAGGGCACCGTTTCGGCTGGAGCGCGGGGCTGCGGCGGGGTTTGGCGCGCGATTGGAGGATCGGGGAGGCGCCTGTTAGGCTCGGGGGTTGCTCGACCCGGGGAGGGGAGCCACCGCAAGGAGCGATGAGTCACCAGTGCGTATTTTGGTAGTTGAGGATGAGCCGACGTCGCGTGAGCTGCTCCGGCGCTTGATCATGGCGCGCACCTCGCACGAAGTGATTGCGGTCGACGGCGGCGCTCAGGCGCTCGCGCTCGCCTTGGGCGATGAGCCGTTCGACGTGGTGCTGCTCGACTGGGTGATGCCCGACCTCCCGGGGCCGGAGGTGTGTCGACGCATCCGCGCGGCGCCGCTCGCGGTGCAACCCTACGTGGCGCTGGTGACGGGCAAGAACATGCGCCACGAGATGCTGGAGGGGCTCAGCGCGGGCGCGGATGACTTCCTGCCGAAGCCGGTGGCGCCCGATGAGCTACTCGGGCGGCTCGAGGCCGCTGCGCGACGCCTCGGCTCACGCTTCAGCGGTGAATCAGGCGTGCTATCGGCGCTGCGCGCGGCGCGTCAGCGCGGCGACGGCGAGCTCGTCGTCACGAGCGGCGAGCACACGGCGCGCGTGTTCTTTCACGATGGGAAGGTGGCCTGGGCGCACCTGTCCGACGATTCGAGCGCGCTGCTCCGATTCTTGGAGACCGAGGCGGCGGTGCGCGCCGACGACGTGCGCGAGGTAATCGCCGAGTGCCGCCGCACGGGCGCGCGCTTGACCGACACGCTCGTCGCCTTCGGCCTGCTCGATCGCGCCTCGCTGCGCGTGTCGCTGCTGCAGTGGACTCGGCGCCAACTGGAAGCGGTGCGGTCGTTCCCCGAGCCACGCACGCTGTTCGTACCCAAGAAGCGGCATTACGCCGAGGAGTTGCTCTTCGACCTCGACGAGCTGCTACCGGCTGCGGATCGCGCAGCGCAGAGCTCGAGGCGGCCACTCCCGCTCTCGAGCGCCGAGCCCATGTCGTGGGCGAACGCCTTCGGACTCGGGCCCGATGCCACCTTCGCTTCCGACCTGAGCTCGCTCGTCGAGCGCTGCCTCGAAGGCGAAGGTGCCATCGGCGCCGCCGTCATCGACCGCGAAACTGGCGTCTGTCTGGCCTATCGCGGCGCTGGCCTGAGCGCCGACATCGCCTGGTCCCAAATCCACTCCCTCAACGTCATCGCGCGCCACGAGCGCGTCGAAGAAGCCGTCGTCGTCACCGCAACCCACTTCCACCTCATCCGCTTCGTCCGCCCCGACTCCGACCACGTCGTCTACGCCGTCGTCACCGCGCCCGCCGTCCTCCTCGCGATGGCCCGCGTCGCCCTCCAGCGCGCCATCGACAGCTGGCAACCGGCGTCCGCCGAAGCCTGAGCCGCAGCCGCGCTCCGCCGCTCGCGAGGCCGGCGCATGGAAAAGAAAAAGCCGAGAACCTTGCGATTCTCGGCTTTTTTCAGCGGGGCGGACGGGACTCGAACCCGGAAAATGCGGCGGGTTTGGCTGAATTCGGCGGCGTTTTGATGGATGAATCTCGGCCGACAGCGCCGAACAGTGACGCTAAGTGCGCGATAGCTCGTGCGCCCGTGACAGGTCGTGACAGCTCCGACGCCGTCGAAGCGTCGCTCGCGCAGGCACTGACCGGGGCGGCAGCGGCTGGGCAGTGGGCGCTCGTCGAGTCACTCGCGGCCGAGCTTGCCGCGCGCCGGACGCAGAATCGCGAGTAAGATCGACGACAGTTGTGTTGCGCGGGTATCCGTGCACGCATATCCCAGGATGCGAGTCAACCGCTAACGAACAAATCGCTTGCCCTATTCTAGGGAGCTGATAGAACAGCACTGTGCTTCCGATTGACCGTCCCTGTACCCATCGCAATTGCGGCGCGAAGCCGGGCGAGTCGTGCACGCGGAGCAGTCGGGGCAAGCGGGTCGCCATTGCTGACTGGTTCCACGCGCCGCGGCACCGGCCGGGGCTGGACGAGGTGAGCATCGGCGACCTCATCGCGAACGCAAAACAGAAAGGGCCGCGTCTTACGCAGCCAACTAACCGCACATAGCAAACCTCGATCGCAGGTCTAGGGCGTCACGGACAGTGGTGTCGGCGGACCGAATAAGCCGTGGGAGCGAACCACGGCGTAATACGCGAAATTTCGATCGGGCAGCGCGCGCAGTGCCTCCAACACGGAGAGAAACGCCGCATGTCCATCACTCGAATCAATCTCAAAACCTGCGATCAAATGGCCATTCTGGCCAGCGCTCGGAGCGGGCCGCGAGAGCTTGCACGCTTACGACAGGCTCTTTCGGGTAGCAGGCCCTTCGGCGCGCAAACGCGCCTGCTCTTAGAGCTCGCAGCCCGCGAGCACCTCGACCTCGCCGCCCTGGTCGACGCTTACAAGGCGGTGCGCCAATGAGCGCCGGCACTACCCGCTTGGTCGTCGTCGCGTTCGACGAGCTGGCCGCGCTCGTCAAGTCCGCGGTGACCACGGCGCTCGGCACGCCAGCCGCCGCCGACGTCGTGCCGCTGGCCGCCGCTGGCGTGCCGGTGCGCACGCTACGCGCCGCGATTCGCGCCGGCGCACTCCCCGCCTCGAAGGCGGGCCGCTCCTATGTCGTGCGGCGCGCCGACCTCGCGGCGTGGCTCGACGCGCAGCGCGTCACACCAAAAGCACCGGCGAGACCGGCGATGCAGAGCGAAGCAGACCGAGCCCTCGAGCGCGCACGTCGAAGCGGAGCGCTTCGGCCGGTACGCGGGAGGGCGGCATGAAACCTCCCTCAGCCGAACAGACCCGAGCGAGGGCGGAGGAGGCCGTCGCAAATGGTCACCGCTGCCTTCTCTGCGGCCAGATGATCGCGCCGGGGTCCGCCTGGCGCGTTAAGAGCTTCCCACCGATCATTTCTGAAAAGCTGCCGACGGGCGGGTTCTGCTATTCGGAAATCCACTGCGCGCGCTGCGTTGCACGGGGGGCATCGTGATCAGCGCGGCCGACTTCGACGCTCTGAACGACGCGCTCCGCGAAACGGTCCGCCCGGGCCGCTCGCGCTGCGCCGCCTGCAAGCGCCCACTTACCGACCGCGCTTGCCCATCGATCCCGTGGCCGCGCGCCTGTGTACCGGGGTTCTCGACCTTCGACTTTTTGCACGCGTGTGACGCCCAATGCGCCGCGATCGTCCGCCGGCGCGTCGCGGCGCGCGTAGCGCGCGACCGGGAGCTCAACCCGCGCGAGCGCATGTGCTCGCTGCTCGAAAACATCACTGACGCGCTCGCCGGCAAGAACGACGAGGCGGAGGCGGCCGAATGACCCCTGCAGCCGACTTCGAGCGCGCGATCCGGGAAGCCAGCGCCGCGGCTAGCGCCGCCATCGAGGCGCAGCGCGCGGCTAGCCAAGCGGCGCGCCGCGCTGAGCTGGAACAGGCGCGGGCCGCGGAGTGCGCCGAGCAGGGCCGGCTCCGCTCGGCCATCAAGGAGGCTGAGCGGAGCGTAGTTGACTCTGGCCGGTCACCCGTAAACGACGTCTGCGATTCGATCGACGACGTCCGCGGCGACGGCCTGCCGAGCAAGCACGGCGAACAGCTCCCGATCGGTAAGACGGAACCGATCACAAGTGGCGCGAAGGCCGCGGGAATCGAGGGAACGATGCACGATGGAACGAAACGCGACGGGGGCAACGGCCATGAGATCTCCTTCGAAGGGTCATCGGTTGTAGCACCAGACTATGAATCTCGCAAACGATTCAATGAGATGTTGCGGCGGTGGTGGGATTGGGTCGATTCCGAATTTGCCTACGAGCAACGCGCAGGAGAGCACTACGACCTTGAATCCCTCGCGTCCCGTACTTGCGAGAGCGCTCACGCGACCGATCGCTACTTCGTCGAAACCTTGATCGAGGCGACTTACTTTGACGATGCGGAGCGACGCGAGTTCTTGTCGAAGCCGGGCCGCGAGCGCGCGCTCGCCTCTTGGGACCGGTACATCGCCGCGCGCCCTGCGCTCTCTGCAGAGGAGCTCGACGCCCTACGCGAACATATTCGTCGGGAATATCCGGAAGAAAAATGCGACGCAGGATCTCACGTCCAAATCCTGGAGGACCGCGGGCAGATATTCCCGGGCGGTGACTCTCAAGCCTTCGTACGCAATTACGCTCGCACGTTGCCGATTGGCTGGGGTGAGTCGATCGTGGTCTGCCTCTCGCCGGCGGAGCCCGTCGTTATTTGTCGGTGGACCGATGCGCGGGTACATATCTCCGACACGAGCAAATGGGCTGCGAGCCTGCCGTGGGTAAACGGGCAGCGGCGCTTTGTCGCCCTCGAAAGATATACCTTCGGTGAAGCTGAGCGGGTGGTGGTGCCACCGCCCCGACCCGCACGAGCCCTCACCCTTACGCAGCTCGCCGCTCCTCCGCCGGTTCTCGCGTGGTCAAAGCCGACAACGATCCATCCGACCGGGATCCCCGCGCTCGATCGGGAGATAACAACTGGCGGGATCGCCACGGGCAGCAGGATCGCCATTCAGGCGCAAACGGCCCAGGGCAAAACGTCGGTATGTCTGGAAATTGCTGAGAACTGGGCAGCGCGTGGCCTTTTGGTGGTGTGGGTAGCGACTGCCGACGATCCGCGGCCGGCCATCGTCGCTCGTCGCAGGCAGCGGCTTGGGATGACGGAACGCGATGCGTTGCTGTCGACTGATGAGTCGATGCTCGATCCACGGCTATTCGTAGTCGACGGGCGCGAACACACGCTCGAGGATGTTTTGGCCTGCCGCGCCCAACTCGACGCTGTCGTGATTGACCCGATCGTTAAGGTGAGGACTCGGAACACCTCGGACGACTTGATCGCTCGCGTCGGACAGGCGCTCGATGCCGTCGAGCAAAGCGCCCTAACAACCCTGATGACGACGCCCGTCGTGCGCGGTTCGTCGCGGCGTGTGAAGACGGAGCGCGCGTTCGGCGGGTCGCGCATCGAAACCGGCGTAAATCTGCTCCTAGAGTTGAAGAGAAACGGTCGTGACTTGACGCTCGAGGTCGTCAAGGCCCGAGGTCTCGGGATGACTGAGGGGCAGGAAATCCCCCTCAGGCTTGACCGTGAACGACAACGCGTCGTGTCTGCCTCCGACGCCGTCAGCGGCACGGAGGCAATCTGGACGCAGGTGCAGAATGCTCTCGTTGCCGACGGCCCGCGGAGCGCGCGCAGCCTGGCGGAGGGCGCGGGCAAGGTGCCGGGCCGGTCGACGACAATCCGTGCCGTGATCCGCGAGCGGCTCGCGTCAGGGGAGCTCGTCGAGGTAGACGGCAAGCTTGGCTTGCCCGGCACCTAGAGCTGATGTGCGTGGCTCGATGGGGCCGCTGCGCTTCGGCATGGCGGCCCGCTTCCATTTGGGGCGGAGCGGTTGGGGCTCTTCCGAAGGGCGCGCCGCAAAGGGCGGGGTGCGTCCCGCGGCCCGCGGCCCGCGACGCGTCCCGCGGACGCGGGGAGCCCGGACGCGAGGCATTCGTTAACGATGTCGCGCACTTAGTGGTGCGTCCCGCGAATGGCCGCGTCCGGGGTTTTTCGACAGCGAGGGACGCGGGATCGGCGGCTGAATTTGGCTCTATTCATCATCACGTCCATGACCGCGTCCGCCCCTTAATACTGAGTTTAAGGGGGCGCGGATGGCGGGATCGTAGTGGGACGCGGGGCGCGATCCGCGAAAGGTGCCGGACGAAAGGGCAACACCTCGGGGGCTTCGTCATACCGACGATCCGCGCCGTCGATCGAGCGCTCGCTGACGAGGCAGCGGATCCGCGCAAATCACGCCATCAACGCCGCCTCGTTTGGATCATCGAACATCAATGATCATCTTAGCTGCATGACCTCCCCCACGAAGCACCAAATCCGAGCACTCGGCGTCGTCGCCGAAGTGAGCGAAGCAACGGTGCACCGCCTTTTTTCGGGCCGCCCGATTCGGCCTCTTTGTCTGCAGCGAATCACTCGAGCAGCCGCACGGTTGGGAATTTCGCTCCCCGATCACGCGCTCGACGCGCCGACGCTCGACGCCCTTCACGATCGCGAACCGGAGGCGGGCCGATGATCGGCATCTGGGCCCTGCACCCTGCCGTCTTTGCGGAGCTCGAGGCATCCGCTCACGTGATGCCCACCGCCGAGCAGCTCGAAGCGCTCGGCCGCGGCGAGGGCTCGCCCCTCACGGTCAGCGGCAGCACGGCCGAGATTTCGGTGCGCGGCGTGCTGACGCCCGAGCGTGACGCGCTGGCTGCGCTTTTCGGAGGAGGCAACACGTCTTATTCGAGCATTCAAAAGGCGTTTTCCGACGCTGAAGCCGACCCGGCGGTGCGAGAGATTCTCTTCTCGATCGATTCGCCTGGCGGAACGGTCGCGGGCCTGTTCGAAACGCTCGCCGTCATCGAGGCCGGCCGGAAGCCACGCCGTGTGCGTGCTTCGCTCGCTGCCTCTGCGGCGTACGCTTTGGCTGCGGTCGCTGGCCCGATCGAAGCTACCGGCCCTGCGGCAACGTTCGGCAGCGTCGGCGTCGTTGCAACGATGCGCGTCGACGATCGGACGGTTTCGGTGACGTCGACGGACGCGCCGAATAAGCGCCCCGATCCCCGCACGGAAGCCGGCAAGGCGGCGATTCGTGAGGAGCTGGACGAAGTTCACGCGCTCTTCGTCGCTGCAATTGCCCGCGGTCGCGGGACGACGGTCAAGGGAATCAACGAGAAATACGGCCGCGGCGGGGTTCGTCTTGCGGGGTCGTCACTGGCTTCCGGGATGATCGACACCATCGCGAGCGGCGCGCCTGCAGCGCTCCGGAGCTCGGCAGAGCTCGGACCAGCACAGCAAGCCGCACACAGCCTCGCGGCCCAGTTAGGCAGTGCAAGCGCGCGAGGCGCCAGCGAATCGCAAGAATCATTTGCGAGGCGACTTCTCGCCAGCGTCGCGCCCCGCAAGCCGACGAAGCCGGTCAAGAGCGCTGCAGAACGCGTCGCAGATATCATGCTCGGCACCGTCGAGCAGCCCCCGGAGGAACCGGAGACGCGCGAGAGCCGCATCGTCGCCGACCTCGTGATCGCCGCCCTAAAATCCGAAGGAAAGAACCTGTGAAAATCGACCTGAAAGTGCTCCATTCCCGTCATCCTGCCGAGTACGAAGCCGTCTTTAACGCCGGCGTCGCGCATGAGCGAGATCGCGTGGCCGCGCTCGTCCACGCGGGCACGGTAGCTGGGGCGATGGACCTGGCCCTCGCCGCCATCAAGTCGGGCTCGGACCTGGACGCGAAGCTGAGCGCGCAATTTCTAGAGCGCGGGATGTGCCGTCGCATGCAGGAGGATCGGCTCGCAGACGATTTCGAGGTCTCTCTTGCGTCGGACGGCGCCAAGGGCTCACAGACGGGCGCGGAGGCCGGAAAGTCGCCCGCTGATTACGTGGCCGATTTGGTGGTCGATGGAATCAAGTCGGGCTCCGTCGACCGTGATGCCCGAAGCGCGCGCGTCACAGGAGTACGGCAGTGAAAGTCGACCTTCGTCCCAAGTCTCTGGCTCCCCGGGCGCCCCTCGACGTCGTCGCGGCCGCAGGCGTCAAGTACACGCCGCCGCCGACATTCGGTGACGCCTTTTCCGCGGCCAAGTATGTGATGCGGCAGCGCGCGCTCGAGGAGTCGACGAGCGCCGAATTCGTGGTGAGCTGCTCGTGCTCGATCACGACGTCCGACGAACGTCGTTTCGTCGAAGGGGTGGCGATCAGCCCGCGAGACGTGCACCGAGAGGAGGCTCGCGCGCGCGCTGCACTCCAAGCGCTCGCCATGCGGGGCATCGTGATTCACACGGACCCGGCCGACCTCGCCACGCGGAAGGCGGTGCGACGATGAGCCGGATCGAAAGCTGGCGCTCCCGAGCCGTGAGTCGCCAATGAATTCCACAGGTACTGTAACAGGCCCATTCCAGTGGTGGCGGTTTGGATTGACGACGCCGACCCCCGCGCAAAAAGTCGTTTTCTTACGGAAAGTTAACCACCATGCCAGTTAATCTGTCGGGCAGTGTAGGTGTAAACCTTATCACGCGCTCCCGGCTGGCTCGCATGGCTGGCGTGTCTCGGGCCGCGATCACCAAGGCTTGCCGCGGCCCCCTCGCTGGCGCGGTCGTCTCCGACCGTGTGGACCTCGACCATCCCGCAGCGGCCGACTACATCGCGCGAAAGCTCGCGCCGTCAGCGCCCTCAACGCCCGCGCCCAACGTCGACGCGCTTGCCGACGCCGTCGTCGCGCTGCTCCTGCGCCGCGTTGCGCGAATTCTTTCTCGAGAGCCCAACCTATGAACCTTTCCCCGCTGGTCGCGTTCATCATGCACGCTGGATCGGCGGGGGATTCCCGTCGATCGTCCTGGAGTCCGGACGAGTCTGCCAAGTCGCGGCAGACCGCGCGCTCGCGTGGTGCTTTTTCTTCGTTTTCCCGCCCGCGAGCGCGCGCCGACAAGCGCGCTGATTCCCCATGACCTGGACACATCCAACAGCTCTCGACACGCTCACGACGGAGCGCGGCGCGCAGCGCGTGCAACTCCTCCATCCCGACCGCGCCTTTCATGCGGTCGACAACCCGCGAGTGATCGCACCGGACTGGATGCTGCGCGTGCTCGCGGCCTACATCATCCGTTGCGACGAGGTTGCGCGCCACAACGCCTTTTCCAGGTACGATTTCAGCGGGGCCTCCTCCCCAAGCAACGAGGCCGCCTGCTTTGACGTTATCGAGAGAAACAAGGGCTTCGACATCGACGCCTTTCTCCAAGACCTTGCCGACGGACGCCCCATCAAGTCGCTCCCTGACGCCAGCGGCGGGGACATCTTCTCGGAGGACATTAGGCGCCCTGACCTGTTCGTGATCCTCCCCGTGATGGCGCGCAGCCCCCGCGGTGGCTACTCGCAAGCGCCGGCTGTGAGTCGAGCAACGCTGCTCAATCAGATCCGCGTCGCGCGGCAAGCGGTCAACGTTGCGACCGACGCCGGGCTAGCTGGCATCATTGCCGACAATTGGGCGGACACGCGCGCCGCGCTCCTCGCCGCGGCGCAGGCTCGGTACCCGGAAAGGGCCTACACGTGACCGTGCCCGGGTACAGCGATCGCGAGATCGCCGACTACGGCGTTCGCCTCATCAATGGCGAGCCGCTGAGCATCGTACCCGACGACCTGCGGCCGTTCTTCGAGCGCGCCGAGGCAAAGGCCCGTGCCATCGTTGCGGCGCAGCCTCCGGCGCGGCAGGAATACCCCGTTCTGCACCTCACGCCGCACGTTTGGGATTTGCTGAAATCTCTCTCCAAGGCCGCAGGGCTCCGGCCCGGGGAATGGCCGCGATGGCTGGCCGAAGCCCGCGCCAAGGATGCCGCGGAGCTCGCTCCGCCAACGGAGCCAGCGAAGCCGGCGCGCCCGCGATTGCTCGGTCTCAACGGCCACGGCTCGGCGCCGACGCCGCACCCCCGGCCGCGTCACTTGCGGGTGGTTCGGCCGTGAGCTTCGCGGACGATTGCGACGACGCGCCCTTCGAGCGGTACCTGCCCGAAGCGGAGCGCGAGTGGCTCGAGCGCGAGCGTCGCGAAGCCGCGGACCGCGACACGCGGCGCGCGATGGAGCCGGAACCTGAGCGCCGACCTTGAAGCGCTCCGCGCTTGGCGCGGCGCGAAGCGCGGGAGGCGGCTGGAGCTCGTCGGCAGTGACGGGCGTGCGGGCGTCGTGCTTCGGGAGGCGGGGCGCGCCGCGCGGTACGCCTCTGTCTCGGCCGGGGTCGTGGCCATCGCGGCCGGCTTCGTCCGGTGGCGCGCTGAGGCTGGCGCGGCGGAGCCGGGCGGCACGCGGCGGGCGCGACGCGGCGGGCGGAAAGCTCGCGCCAAAGGCGGCAAGCGTAAACGCGTGGAATCACGCGTGTAATACGAATTGCAAAATGGAGCTGGAATGTGCGCACCCGTTGGGTGTACATCAATAGTCGTGGCTCCTGCTCCCAAGGACGAGCGCTTTCACCTGCGCATCAGCGCCGACGAACGCGACATGCTACGCGAGCTTGCCGAGGCAGCTGGCGAGAGCGAGGCGACGATCGTTCGACGTTTGATCCGCGAAGCGCACGCCAAAGGACCGCGCCGCAAGAAACGCTAGTGCACACAGACGGGCACCCGTGGGACGGCAATCCCGCGAGCGCCCTAAACATCCATAGGAAAGCTAGGTTCCCATGAAGTCTAAGGGGAAAGTTACTACACGTCCGCCCAGCGGCGCCACCGGCCCGATCACGCTCGAAGGCATCACGGAGCGAATCACGCTGATTCGCCGGCTCGTAGCGCTCTCGCTCGATTTCGACGCGAAGGCGCGGACGCACGCCGAGCTGGCGCAAGCTGGCCTGACTGAGCTCGAAGCGGCTCTTGCGCACTCCGCGCAGAAGGGCGGTGCGTCGTGAGCCGCATCGAGAACCTCGACCTAGTAGCGCTTCGCTCGCGCCTCTTTCTGGCCATCGAGGGAGCGGCGGACCTGCAGGGCTCGCTGTACCTCGTGGCGATCGGCGCGCTCTACCTCGCATCGGCGCCGGACAACCCCGCCGAGAATGGCATGTGGGCGAGCTTGTTCGAGCTGCAAGCCGAGGAAGAGGGCATCAACGGCGTCGAGCTGCTGGCGCTGCTGTCCGACGTCGGGGGACGCTCGTGACGCTCACGATCGAGGCCGTCGAGCCCGACGTCCAAGAGGTCGAAATCTCGGCCATCACTCGCGACGTCGTCGTGCGTGCGAAGGGCACGAATCGCGAGACCGTGGAGGCGTACGCGCTCGAGATGGCCAACGGCGCGGAGTTTCCGCCGATCGTCTGCTACCGCGACGCAAAAGGCACGCTGCACTTGAGCGATGGCGCGCACCGGATCGAGGCCGTCACGCACAACGGCGGGACGACCATCCGCGCAGAGATTCGCCAGGGCAGCAAGAAGGATTGCCTGACTCACGCGGTCGGATCCGCTCGCTCGTTTGGGCTCCGCTTTACGACGGCCGACAAGCGGCGCGCCATCGAGATGATGCTCGCGGCTTTTCCGAAGATGAGCAACCTGAAGCTAAGCCAGCTGATCGGAGTCGACGACAAAACGGTGGCCGCCACGAGGGAGAGGCTCGCGAAGGCCGCCGCCGGTTCGGAAATTCCGACCCGGGAAGACGACGCCGGTCTAACTAATCCCTCAGAGTTAAACCCGAGCGATGCCGTCGTCGCGCGTCTCGCGAAGCAGCTCGAAGGCGTGCTCAAGAAGTGGCCGGCGGAGCGTCGCGCGGAGCTTACGGAGCGGCTGCTTGCTGCCGTTACTGAGCCGGAGGCGGAAGCGGGCTAGCCCGCGTTACGCGCCCCGCGCCGCGCCTGCGGCTTGCTCGGCTGGACGCTGAGCGTGGGGCCCGCGGCACCTTCGCCGCAGAAAGCATACCCGCATGACCTCGTTTCAAATCATCAGCGCTCTCGTCGCCCGTCACAAGCTGCCGTCCGCGCCCGGCGCGGCGCGCATCGCGGAGCGCGGCTCGTTCGAAGACGAGCTGGCGACCGTCTTTCAGGCCATTTTCGACGGACCGGATGGGTCGTTCGATGCCGACGAGATGCGGCTCTTGAAGGCGCTCGGCGTGCCGAGGGAGATGGTGGGTGGGACGAGCACTGCTCGAATCGACTAAACTGACCCGCCCATGGCGTCATTCCGAGCAGATATTCAAGCATCTTTGGACTTCAATAGGGAGGCGGACAAGCTGCTCATCGACGGGCCGTGGGACACCAAGATCGCCTACCACTATTGCGGGGCGCAGGCTCTCCTCTCCATCGTTCAGAATGGGTCCGTTTGGGCGTCAGACTTGCGTTGCATGAACGACACCCGGGAGCTTGAACATGGCATGGCATTGATCCGCGAAGCGGCAAAAGGTCATTCGACAGACGTCGAAGGCACCAAGATTTTCGAGGCCGCCCTCGCCCACAAAACCTTTTCTGACCAAGTCATTTTCGCTGCCTCGTTCAGCGAGGATCGGGATGTGCTGAGTCAGTGGCGCGCGTACGCTGACGATGGCGCAGGCTACGCCATAGGTTTCGACGTCCAGTCACTCCTAAAATTCGAGCCTGAATTCGGCCGAATAGACGACGGCTTTTTACTGCGCGTTGAGTACAATTTGACGCGGCAACGGGAGTTGGCACGGAAACTCGTGGATGAGGCTTTCGCCGCAATTCAACAGGTTAAGTGGAAGCCGAGCGCGGGCATACCCGACATGCTCAGTTTGGCCTTCGCAATCCAGTTCGGAACGTTCGCCGGGATGTGCAAGTCGGATGCCTTCGCAGAAGAGCGCGAGATTCGTCTCTGCTTCGCGCAGAAGCCGCGTCGGGACGGGTCGGCTGAGCCGCGCCCGAAAAGCAGCTTTCGCGTCGGCAAGTACGGACTCACGCCCTACCTCACTGCCAAATTCTCCAAGTCAGCCATCCGCGAAATCGTTCGAGGGCCAAAGCACGACCAAGGGTGGAGCGAGCGCGTGCTTCGCAGGTTCCTCGTTCAGAACGAGGTCGACAACGCGGAGACGCTACCGCTCCCGCACTCTCGAGCGTCTTATCGCTAAAAGCCGAACGACGGACCACGAATGATGGCTAACAACCCCCGCCCCCGCCGCAGCGGAACGATCTTCCGCTACCAGCCCGCCAAGCCCGGCGAGGCTCACGGTCATTACGTCGTGCGCTGCAGCGCGCCCGACGGCACGCGGCCGCTGTTCCACCTCGACCCGGCCGCGGAATCGCCGAAGGCGAGGGCGAGCGCCCTTCGCAGCGCCGAAGCCATAACGGAGCGGTTGTTCGCGCAGGGCATGGGCGCCGCACCGCCAACGCGCGAGCGAGCGCGCCGAGCCAAGGCGGACGACGGCAGCACGTGCGACCGTTGGTTTGCGGCGTGGATCTCGGAACGCCGAGCGCGGGGCTTCACCTCGACCCGCGACAACGAAGGGCACTACCGCGAGCACATCGAGCCGGTGATTGGAGACCGGCACATCAAGCTTTGGGTGCCGGACGACTTACGCGGCCTCTCGCGTGCGCTCGACCGGAAGGTCCGCGAGGGCAGCATCTCCGCCAAGACCGCCCAGAACATCTGGGGCACGGCCACGAAAATGTGCGACGACGCGGCCGAGTCGAAGGACGACGACATCAAGTGCCGCGCTGACAATCCCGCCGCGGGCGTAAGGGGCCCAGACCGGGGAATCGAGCCGGAACCTCAGTTCCTCTTCCCCAGCGAGTTTGCACAATTCGCTGCGTGCAAGGATGTGCCGCTCCGCTGGCGTCGGCTCGTAGCCGTGGCGATCTACACCTACGCCCGCGACGCGGAGCTGCGCGTGTTGGATTGCTCCGACGTGGATCTCGAGCGGGGCACCATCCGCATCACGAAGGCCTTGGACAAGCGTGTCCGACCCCCTCAACCCAAGCCGACGAAGGGCAAGCGCAACCGCGTGGTCCCGATCGAGCCAGCTGTCGCTCCACTTGTGCGAGCCCTCAGCGCCGAGCGCGAAGGTACCGGGCGGCTGGTCAACATCCTCTTTCCAAGCGAGCGCGACATGGCGCGTGGGCTGCGCCGCTGGTTGCTGAAAGCCGGCGTGACGCGGCCCGCGCTGCACAACGACACGCAGACGACGGCGAAGCTTCGCTTTCACGATCTGCGCGCTACCGGCATCACGTGGATGGCGGTGCGAGGTGACGACGCGCTCAAGATTCAGCGCCGCGCCGGACACCAAGACCTCGAGACGACCCAGCGCTACATCCGCCTCGCGGAGGACTTCTCTGCCGGCTTCGGCGAGGTTTTCCCCGAGCTGCCGGAGGAGCTCGTCAGCGGTGGTCAGGCGCTTTCTACTTCGCCGCCTGCATCAGCTCCTGTCACTGGAGCTGCCACAGGCGGCGGTAACCATCGAGAATCATTGCGGGGCGGACGGGACTCGAACCCGCGGCCTCCGGCGTGACAGGCCGGCGTTATAACCAACTTAACTACCGCCCCGTGGCGGAAGGCGGGCTTCATACCACAGCGAACCTGCTCCACAACGAAAAAGTGATCGGGCGATCGCGAAGTGGTGGCGAGCGGCGGAGCGCGGGCGGAGCGCGGGATTTGACGGGGTTTTGTGGGGTGGGCGGAGGGGAGATGGAGGTGTGCTGGCGCGGGGGACCACAGCGTGTTGTGGCGAACGGGGAGCCGGTGCCCCATAGGAGGAAGAAGAAAAGTACGTGAGCGACTCTCTACCGGTTGGGCAGGGGCCTTCGTTGGCGCCGTCGGCGGGTTCCAGCCCGTTGGCCGCTGGGTCGTCGCGTGGGGGCGAGCTGGGGCGCTCCAGTGGGGGAGCTTCGGTGCGGCCGCGGGGGCGGGAGGCGTGGTGGGGGGCGCTGTGCGTGGTGGGGTCGGCGGTGGCGTTTTCGGCGAAGGCGGTGATCGCGAAGCTGGGGTATCGGCACGGGGCTGATCCGGCGACGTTGTTGGCGCTGCGCATGGCGTTCTCGCTGCCGTTCTTCGTGGTGGCGGCGGCGCTGACTTCGCGCGGGCGCGCTCCGCTGCCGCGCGCGGAGCTGGGCAAGATCGTCGGCTTGGGGGTGCTCGGCTACTACCTCGCGAGCGTGCTCGACTTCTACGGCTTGGTGTACATCTCGGCCGGGCTCGAGCGCTTGATACTGTTCGTTTACCCCACGCTGGTGGTGGTGATGTCGGCGGTCGCGTTCAAGACGCCGGTCACGCGGCGCACGCTGCTGGCGCTCGCTCTCACGTATGGTGGCGTCGCGCTCGCGGTGAAGACGGAAACGGCGGGCGCGGGCGGACCTGGTATGTGGCTCGGTGTCGCGATGATCTTCGGCTGTGCGCTGAGCTACGCCGCCTACCTCGTCGGCAGTGGCCGGCTGATACCGCGCGTCGGCTCGCTGCGCTTCACGGCGCTGGCCATGATCGTGTCGACGGCGGCCATGCTCGTGCACTTCCTGGTCGTGGGCGGCTCGTTTCGTGGTCACGCCCCGGTCGTTTATGTAGATGGCGTGCTGCTGGCGCTGGTGTGCACGGTGCTGCCGGTGTTCTTGCTGGCCGAGGGCATCCGCCGCGTGGGCGCAGGCTCCGCCGCCATCATCGGCGCCGTCGGCCCCGTTTCGACCATCGCGCTCGCGCACGTGCTGCTCGGTGAGCCGGTGCACCTCGTCCAAGGCGTGGGCACGGCCCTCGTGCTGGTCGGCGCCACCGTCGTGGCGCGCGGGCGCTGACGCGCCGTGCTCTTCCGTCAGCGCCTGGCGTTTCCGCCGCTCAGCGGCTGGCCCAGCGACGCGGGCTGGCTAGCGACGCGGGCTGGCTAGCGACGCGAAGCCCGCCGCGGTAGAGACGGCACATGGGCTTGCTGCTGTTTCTGCTGTTCGGTTTCCTGGTGGGCTTGATCGCGCGCGCGCTCATGCCGGGGAATCAGAAGATGGGCATCGTCAAGACGACGCTGCTGGGCGTGGTGGGCTCGTTCGTGGGCGGCTTGCTCGGCAACGTGCTGGCCGGGCACTCTTTGTTTCAGGCGCACAGCGCCGGCTGGATCGGCAGCATCGTGGGCGCGATCTTGCTGATGGCGATCTTCGGTCGCGCCCGACGCTGAGAGCGCGTCGACCCGCAGCCAGCGACTCGTAGGGGCTACCGGCGCGCCGCTGCCCATTCATCAACAAGGCGCCCACATCCTTGTGGATAGTGACGCATTTGACTCAGGCAATTTCGCCTCAGTATTGCCCGAGCTGGCTCGGCATCGTGGCGGAATGACGCCTCGTGACCCACGTATCGCTGGCATGGGGCGTGCTCCGTTCTCGTCGAGGTTGCATGAGTTTACTGATTTTCTTGTTTTTCGGCCTCCTCATCGGCTTGGTGGCGCGCGCGCTCACGCCCGGGCAACGCAACATGGGCCTCATCCTGACGAGCGTGCTGGGCGCTGTCGGCTCGCTGGTGGGCGGCCTGCTCGGCAACATGCTCCTGGGCGACGCGCTCGCGCGAGCTCACCCCGCAGGCGTGCTCGGCAGCGTGCTCGGCGCCATGATCGTGCTCGCCGTCACTGGCCTCGGCCGGCGCCACTACGCGTGAGGCTGCCTGGCGTGAGGCTGCCTGGCGTGAGCCTGCTTGGTGAGCTCGCTGCGCGCCTAGCCGAGCGAGGCGCCGTGGCTGCGAATGACCTCGGCGTACCAGCGTCCCGAGTCTTTGAGGGTGCGCTTTTGGCCGTTGTCGTAGTCGCAGAAGATCAGGCCGAAGCGGTGCTTGTAGCCGTGGGCCCACTCGAAGTTGTCGATGAACGACCAGTGAAAATAGGTTTCGATGGGCACGCCGTCGGCGATGGCGCGAGAAGCTTCGAGCAAGTGGCGGTGCGTGAAATCGATGCGCTGCGGGTCGTGCACTTGGCCGTCGAGTGACACCCAATCACGGCAGGAGATGCCGTTCTCGGTGATGACGATCGGCTTGCCGTAGCGCTCGTGGAGGAACTTGGGGCCCCAGTACATAGCCTCGGGCGTGACGTACCATTCGAAGGCGGTGAGCCGGGCGCCGTGAGGCATGACCAGCTCTTCCGGCTCGCCGCCGACCCCGGCCTTCACGTATTGGCCCTGGTAGATGTTGACGCCGCAGAAATCGAGCGGCTGATGGATCGTCTCGAGATCGCCGGCTTGGACGGTGGGCGCGTTCTTGCCGAAGAACTCCAGGCCATCGTCGGGGTAGTGGCCGAGGAACGCGGGATCCATCCACCAGGTGTTGGTCCACGCCGTCTCTGCCTGACAGCTGAACATGCGCCGTCGCGCCGCGGCTACGTCTGCCGCAGAGCTTGGGTCGAGCGGCATCTTGGACATCGCGACGGGGGCGTAACCGACGCGGCACGGCTGTCGGGTCGCGGCGCGGATCGCCTGCACGCTCTTGCCGTGGGCGAGCAGCGTGTGGTGGCCGGCGAGCAGCACCTCCTTGAAGGCCAGGCGATCACCCGGCGCGTGACGCCCTTCGTGGTGACCTGCGCCGATGTACACCTGCGGCTCGTTCAAAGTCATCCAGTGCTTCACGCGGTCCGACAGGCGCGCCACGACGTGCGTCGTGTAGTCGGCGAACCAGTCGGCGCTGTCGCGGTTCAGCCAGCCGCCGCGGTGGTACAAATCCAGCGGGAAATCCCAGTGAAAGAGCGTGACCCACGGCGCGATGCCGGCGCCGAGCAGCTCGTCGACCAGGCGATCGTAAAAGTCGAGCCCGGCGACGTTGGGCTTACCGACGCCGGTCGGCTGAATGCGCGGCCAAGCAACGCTGAGGCGATAGGCTTGGAGGCCCATCTGCTTCATGAGCGCGACGTCCTCCGGGTAGCGATGGTAGTGGTCGGTCGAGACGTCGCCCGTGTGGCCGTTCCAAACCTGGCCGGGCTTTCGGCAGTACATGTCCCACACGCTCTGCCCGCGACCGCCTTCGCCGACGCCGCCTTCGATTTGGTAGGAAGCGGCCGCCGCGCCCCACAC
Source organism: Pseudomonadota bacterium (assembly GCA_023431345.1). Classification (GTDB taxonomy): domain Bacteria; phylum Myxococcota_A; class Polyangia; order Polyangiales; family Polyangiaceae; genus PMG-095. Next base: position 52,760 of record JAEYWK010000070.1, on the reverse strand, counting down.
GAAGTTTTCCGGAAATTGAGCCATTTGCCGGTCACCACCTTAGCAAACTGGAATCCGCCTGGAAACGGTTCCAGCTCCGTGGGCCGCCCTGCGCGTCCGATCGAGGCTGCCTGAGATTTTACAGGGAGGCGAGGAGGCGACGAGAGCAGCAGGGCAAAAAGCAATGCCGCCGGTCCGGGGGACGCGGCGGCATCGAGGCGACGCTCGGCTTGGCCGAGGGCGCGGCTGGGATCAGCGCCAGTTCTTGCCGGAGCCGAACTGGAGCTTGGTCCGGTCGAAGCTGTCGGAGTTCTTGTGCATCAACACTTGGTACGTGAACGCCGAGCCCTGCTCGCCGATCAAGGCGGACCAGTGGAGGAAGAAGTACCAGAGACGGTACCAGCGCTCGCCGTAGGCGCGGATGACGTGCTCGCGGTTCGACACCCAGTGGTCGCGCCAAGCGCGCAGGGTGATCACGTAGTGCGGGCTCATGTTCTCGACGTCGGTGACCTCGAAGCCGCCGTCTTCCGCCGCGCGGATCATGCCCGAGAGCGTGAGGCTCGCGTCGGCGCCCGGGAAGATGTGGCGGTTCATGAACAGACCCCAGATCAAATCTTCCGGCCGCATCGTGAGGGCCGAGAGCGGGTTCTGCGGGTTGTAGAGGTTGCGGATACCCGTCCACTGCATGACGAAGAGGCCGTCGTCGGCGAGCAGCTCGTGCACCTTCTGGAAGTAGCCCACCAGGTTCTTGATGCCGACGTGCTCGACCATCTCGAGGCTGACGATCTTGTCGAACTTGCCCTGGATGTTGCGGTAGTCGCAGACCTCGACCTTGGCGCGGTCGCTCACGCCGTACTTGGCGATGCGGTCGGTGCCGAAGTTCACCTGCTCTTGGGCGAGCGTCACGCCGTACGTGTTGGCGCCGAACTCTTTGGCGGCGCGCGCCACGAACGTGCCCCAGCCGCAGCCGATGTCGAGCAGCGTCTCGCCGGCTTTGAGCTGCAGCTTGTTACACGCGCGATCGATCTTGCGGTACTGCGCCTGCTCGAGCGGCATGTCGGGCGTCTCGAACGACGCGGCCGTGTAGACCATGGCCTCGCCCAGGCACCACTCGAAGAAGTCGTTGCCGCGGTTGTAGTGCTCGCTGACGATGCGGCTGTCCTGCGCCTTCGAGTGAATCGTCACCTCGGGCAGGAAGTTCGTGAACGCCCAGCGGATGTGCGAATCCGTGAGCCGGAACGACATCGTCTCGTGGCGCGTGCGGAAGAAGTCGTCCCACTTGTCGGCGGGAATATCCAGCTTGCCCTCGATGTACGCCTCGTAAACATCGGAGATCGGGACCTTTTTGCCCGACCATTTTCTGCCGAGGGCGGCGTCTTCGAAGACCACGAAATCGGTGACGGTATTTCTGCTCATAGCGGCCGGGCGGCTTCGTAGAGGAGTTTCTGCCTCGCAACAAGCGTCGAGGTCAGCGTGCGCACGAAGCGGCCGTGGTTCCCGCCTCGCCCGAGAGCGTTCAAAGCCGCCTTCTGGCCGGAAAAAGCTCGGCCGGCCGTTGGCTTGGTCGGCTAGACGCCGGATATCGTGGCACAAACCTACCGGCGCCTCCAAAAACGGCTAGGCTCACGCCCATGGAAGTTCGCGGAGGCTCATCCTCGGCAGCCCTGTTCGAAATGTGCGGGCGCTTCAAGAAGGCCTGGATCAAAGGGGGCTTCAGCTGGGACAGCCGCTTCTCGTGCGTGGCGTCGTCTTTCAGCGCAGAGCTCGACGGTGAGGCGCGCGCCGTCGTCAGTCAGTACTTTCCGAGCGAGTGGACGATGAAGACGGTGGTGAACGCGCCGCCGCAGGTCCGAGAGATCGCCGAGAACACGGGCGGCGTTCGCACCGATCAGCGCTTGTTCACCGGCGACACGAGCGGGCGGCTCGTGGTCTTCGGGCTCTGGTGGCCGTGGGGCGACGAGACGACGATCTCGTTTCGCGTCGGCATCGGCGGCTACGTGCTCGAGCCGGATCTCTTTCGCCTCCGTGAGGCGTTCGGCGCCCTCGACTGACGCGCCAGCGCGGGTGGGGGTGACGCGGTCTGAAGCCGGCGCCGACCACGCTTGCGACGAGCCGGGAGGGGCAGGGCTACGCAAAACTCGCAAAGTCCGGCCAAAAAGCGGCGTTCGACGGAGACGCTCGCGGATCCTGCTACACCGGGGCGCGTGAGCCTCGTTCAGCTGCGCATTCCTAGTAAAGCGTCCCCCCCGTCGCCGCGGCAGGGATTCTTGCCGACGACGCGCGCCGAGATGAAGCAGCGCGGCTACGCGGAGCTCGACATCCTGATCGTCACGGGCGACGCCTACGTCGATCACGCGGCGTTCGGGCCGATCTTGATCGCGCGCTTCTTGGAGGCGCGCGGCTACAAAGTCGGCGTGGTGGCGCAGCCGGATTGGCGTACGCCCGACGACATCGCGCGCATGGGTCGGCCGCGGCTGTTCGTGGGCGTCAGCGCCGGCAACCTCGACTCGATGCTGAACAAGCTGACGGCGCAAAAGAAGGTGCGCTCCGAAGATCAGTACTCGCCCGGTGGCCGCACGGAGATGCGCCCGAATCGCGCGACCATCGTGTACTCGAACCTGTGTCGCCAGGCGTTTCCGGGGACGCCGATCGTGCTCGGCGGCATCGAGGCGTCGCTGCGGCGCATCGCGCACTACGACTACTGGTCGGACTCCGTGCGCCGCTCGATCCTGCTCGACGCCAAGGCCGACCTGTTGGTGTTCGGGATGGGTGAGCGGGCAGCGTGGGAGATCGCGCGCCGTCTCGACGCCGGTGAGAAGGCGTCGGACTTGAAGGACGTGCGAGGCACCGCGCACGTGATCGACGACGCCGATGAGTGGCAGCGCGTCGCCGAAAAGCCGAGCAAGTTCGTCAGCGATGGCTTACCGGTGGTGCTGCCGTCCTATGAGGAGGTGGTCGCGGACAAGGCGGCGTTTTCTCGGATGTCGCAGCGCTTTCAGGTCGAGACCAACGCTCAGAACGCGCGGCCCATCTTGCAGGTGCACGGGCGGCAGGCGGTGTATTTCAACCGCCCCGCGCTGCCGCTGTCGGAAGAGGAGATGGACGCGCTGTATGATCTGCCGTTTCAGCGCGCCGCGCACCCGGTGTACGAGAACGAGCCGGTGCCCGCGTTCGAGACGGTGAAGGAGTCGATCGTCACCATGCGCGGCTGCTTCGGCGGCTGCACCTTCTGCAGCATCACCGAGCACGAAGGGCGCGTGATTCAGAGCCGCTCGGCCGACAGCGTGGTGCGTGAGGTGCGCGCGCTCACGCGCATGGCCGGGTTCTCCGGCATGATCAGCGACGTGGGCGGGCCGACCGCCAACATGTACAAGATGACGTGCAAAGACGAGCGCACCGAGAGCGCTTGTCGTCGACTTTCGTGCGTGCACCCCGGCATCTGCAAGAACCTCGTGACCGACCATCAGCCGGTGATCGATCTGCTGCGCAAGGTGCGCGAGGTGCCGGGCGTGAACCGCGTGTTCGTGGCCTCGGGCGTGCGCTACGACCTGGCCGAGCGCAGCCCCGAGTTCGTGCGTGAGCTGGCCGCGCACCACACGGGAGGGCAGCTCTCGGTCGCGCCCGAGCACACCAACCCGCGCGTGCTCGACAAGATGAAGAAGCCGGGGATCGAGAGCTACGAGCGCTTCGCCGACTCTTTCTGCAAAGCGAGCGAGAAGGCGGGCAAAGAGCAGTACCTCATCCCGTATTTCATCACCGGTCACCCAGGGTCGACGCTCGCCGATACGGTGGAGCTGGCGCTGTACTTGAAGCGCAAGGGCATGCGCCCGCGCCAAGTGCAGGACTTCATTCCGACCCCGATGTCGATGGCGACGTCGATGTACTATACGGGGCTCGACCCGTTCACGCAGGAGCCGGTGCACACCGCGCACGAGCTGCGCGAGAAGCGCATGATGAAGGCGCTGCTCTTCTATTGGGATCCGAAGCAGCAGCCGTTGGCGCGCGAGGCGCTCAAGCGCGCGGGGCGAGGCGACCTGATCGGCCGTGGCCCGCAGTGCTTGATCCCGCCCGAAGGAGGCTCGTCTTTCCCCAGTTTTTCCGGCGGGAAGCCGCCGTTCCCTGGCCACAAGCGCCCGCGGCCGGGTCAGGGGAGCGCGCCCGCGGACCGCATGCGCCGGCGCCGCGACAGCAAGACGAACAAGCGCCCTTCGTAGAAGCGGAGCAGGTTCTTGCGACTCATCGCCGGCAGCACTCGATCGCCGACGAGCTTCTGACAATCCGCGGCCAGACAGAACAGCGTGTAGACCTCGGCCGCCGAGAACGCACGCGAAAGCAGTGAGCCGACCCAGCCGAACGGGCGACGCGGATCGCCGTTCTTCAACAGCAGCGCGCGTAGCTCGGGGTAGGTGATGCGATCACGAGGTGCGTGGATATGCGGGCCGACGAACAGCTGCGCGAACGTGCGCTCGTCGAATGCACCGCTCGGCCCGAAGACGCCCGTCGCGAAGGGGTGCTTGCCGCGCGCGACATGCGGGACCGAGATCGCGAGCGAGAGCCGACGCTGCGTGAGATAGCCCAAAAATACGCTGATCAGCAGGGCCAGCGGGGCCGCGAGCAGGCTGGGTAGCCCCAGCTCCACCATGCCGCGGAAGGCTTGCCGCGGCGTCACGCGCTCGTCGTGATCGGGATCGAAGAACCGGGCGTGGAGCTCCAGCGCGGTTCGCGCTCGAGGTTTCATCGCGTGCATCATAAGTCGATATCGCGCCTCGCTGGCTTGGCTCTCGCTAGGTTCTCTCGTTAGCGGGGAGCCCCCCCTGCGTTGCTTCCGGCATAGGCAGAAATTCGAGGCCCCGAGGCCGGTGTTGAAAGGCCGGCCCGTGGGCACTAGCCTAAAGTCCGAAATTTTGGCGACGAAACTTGCGTTACGCGAGTTCAAAGGCAGCGACCGTTTCCTGATCGAGGGAGTGCTCGGCGAGGGCGGCATGGGGGTCGTGTACCGAGCGCGTGACCTGCGCCGCAACGCCGAGGTGGCGCTCAAGACGATGACGCGGCTCGAGCCGTCCGCGCTGCTCCGCTTCAAGAAGGAGTTTCGCGCGCTGGCCGACATCGCCCATCCCTCGGTGGTGCAGCTGTACGAGCTGTTCGCGGAGAGCGAGCAGTGGTTCTTCACGATGGAGCTGCTCGAGGGCACCGACTTCGTGAGCTACGTTCGCGGCATCCAGCGCGTCTCGCGCGGAGCGCCGACCTTGACGAGCGCAGAGCGGCTCTCTCAGCCGCTGGCGTCGAGCGCGCCCACGATCGAGGCGGTGGCCGGCGATGGCGACGCCGACCTCGGCACGCTGCTGGCGGTCGCTCACAGCGGAGCCGCCGTCGGCGATGAAGGCCGGCTGCGCGCGTGCTTGCTCGCGCTGCTCGACGGCGTGATGGCGATTCACGCGGCGGGTCGACTGCACCGTGACATCAAGCCGTCGAACGTGATGGTCACGCCCGAAGGGCGGGTGGTGCTGTTGGATTTCGGCGTGGTGGGCGAGCTGGGAGGGGGCACGGATCGCATCGAAGACTTGGTGTTGGGGACGCCCGCGTACATGGCGCCCGAGCAAGCGCGCGCGACGCCGGTCGGGCCCGCGGCTGACTTTTATGCCGTGGGGGTGATGCTGTACGAGGCGCTCACCGGGCAGCTGCCGTTCGATGGCGCGCCCGATGACGTATTGTTCGCCAAGCAGCAGGGCCGACCGCGACCGCCGGGAGACGTGGTCGACGGGGTGCCGCCCGATCTGGCCGCGCTGTGCCTGGATCTGCTCGCGCCGATACCGGCGGACAGGCCCGATGGCGCCGAGGCGCTGGATCGGCTGCGCCGACAGATGCCCGGCAGGGCCGCGACCAGCCGCTCGCTGCCATCGACGCGGCCATCGACGCGAGCATCGACGCGATCATCGACGACCACAGGCTCGAAGCGCTGGTTCGTGGGGCGCGAGGCGGAGCTCTCGCAGCTGCGGCAAGCGCTGCGACGCGCCGCGCGCGGCGAGCCCTCGCTCACGCTGGTGTCGGGGTTGTCGGGCATCGGCAAGACCACGCTGCTGCAGCGCTTCTTGGCCGAGGTCGCGCAGACGCCGCGCACGCTCGTGCTGTCGGGGCGCTGCTACGAGCGGGAAGCGGTGCCCTTCAAGGGCCTCGACAGCGTGGTGGACGAGCTCAGTCGCTGGCTTTCGCTGATGCCGAGCCGAGAGATGGCGGCGCTGCTGCCGGCCAGCACCGCGGAGCTGACGCGCATCTTTCCCGTGCTGCGCAGCGTGCCCGCGATCGAGCAGCGCATGGAGCGACGCGCGGAGGCGGGCGAGCCGCAGGAAGTGCGTCGCCGCGCGTTCATCGCCCTGCGCACCTTGCTGGGCGGCATCGCCGATGATCGGCCGCTGGTCGTGCACGTCGATGACCTGCAATGGACGGACGTCGATAGCCTGGCGCTGCTCGAGCAGCTGCTGCACGCGCCGGGCGCGCCGGCGATGATGTTCGTCGGGAGCTTCCGCTCCGAAGCCATTGGTCAGAGCGCGGCGCTCGATCAGCTCCTGTCGCTCGCCGAGCGCTTGCGCGACTCCGCGCGCGTCGAGCGCATCGAGCTGCCCCGGCTGGGGTACGACGACTGCGCCAAGCTCGCCGCGTTGTCGCTCGGCGAGCGCGCCGACGAGGAGCCCGACGTGGTGCGGCGCATCGCGGAGGAGTCGCAAGGCTCGCCGCTGTTCGTCTCCGAGCTGTCGGCCTGGCAACGCTCCGCGACCAGTGACGAAACGAGCGGCTTGATCTCACTCGACGCCGTGATTCGCTCGCGCGTCGACGAGCTTCCCGAGGAGGGACGAGCGCTGCTGGACGTGCTGTGCGTGGCGGGGGGGCCCGTCGAGCGCGGGCTCGTGGAAGAGCTGGCGGGCTCGTCCGCGGCCGAAGCGCTCCGCGCTCGCTTGCGGGTCGAGAAGCTGACGCGCACGGTCGAAAGCGGTGAGCGCGAGCTGCTCGACATCTATCACGGCCGGATTCGCGACAGCCTGCTCTCGCGCATGCCGCCCGCGCGCCGCGCGGAGCTTCACGCGCGGCTGGCGCGAGCGCTCGAGCGCGCGCCCGGAGCCGACGCGGGCGCTTTGCTGGAGCATTTTCTGGCCGCGGGCGACGCGGCGGGCGCGCGCCGACATGTGCTGGCCGCGGCCGATGGGGCCGAGCAGAGCCTGGCGTTTCTGCGCGCGGCGAGCCTGTACCAGCGCGCGATCGAGCTGGCCGTGCCGGGTCGCCCACGCTGGCAGCTCGAGCGCCAAGCGGGCGATGCGCTGCTAGCCGCAGGGCGAGGCGCCGAGGCAGCGGCCGCGTTTGCCAGGGCCGTGCCGCACGCGCCCGCCGACGTGCGCACCGAGCTTCGCCGGCTAGCGGCCGAACATTTCTTGAAGAGCGGTGGTGAGAGCGAGGGGCTGCGCCTGCTCCGCGAAGCGCTGCAAGACGTCAAGCTGGGATACCCGGAGACGACCGCGTCGGCGGTGGTGTCGCTCATGGGCAACCGCGGGCGGCTGCTGCTGCGCGGCCTGCGCTTCGAGCAGCAGGCGAGCGCGCCGCCTCAGGTGCGCGAGCGCATCGACGTGGCGTTCGCGGCCAGCACCGGGCTGGCGATGGTGGACGTGGTGCGCGCGGCGGACTTCGCGGCGCGGCACCTGCTGCTGGCGCTCGACGGCGGGGAGCCAATCCGAATTTGCCGCGCGCTGGCGCTCGAGGCGTCCGGGCGCGCCGCGGTGGACGTGCGCGGACGCAACGGCATCGACACGCTCGTGCGCACGGCCGAGAACCTCGCGGCGCGCTCGAGCGATCCGCACGCGATCGCGCTGGCGCGGCTGGCGGCGGGGCTCGTGCGCGTGTTCTCCGGTGAGTGGCGGGCGGCGCAGGCGACGCTCGACGCGGCCGAGCAGATCCTGCGCGAGCGCTGCCGAGGAATGCACTGGGAGCTCGCCAACGCCGTCGCTTGGTCGACGAACGCGCTGATCTTGTGCGGCGAGCTGAAGGAAGCGGCGGCGCGCGTGCCCGAGGTGCTGCACGAAGCTCGCGAGCGCGCCGACCGCTTCGCGTTGATGCACATGGTCTATCCGGCCGCCATCACCGCCATCGTGGAGGGCGATCCGGACACGGCCGAGCGCATCGCCCGCGAGTTTCCGCGCTTCGGCGGCGAATTCTCCGAGCGCTTCACGGGGGGGCACTGGGGCAGCATCGTCTCGCGCGTCTCGGCCGCGCGCTACCGCGGTCGAGGTCGCGTCGCGCTGCAGGACATGGAGCTCGACTTTACGCGGATCAAGGCCTCGCATTTTCTGCGCGTGCACATGATGCGCGTCTGCACGACCTTCGAGCGGGGGCTCTGCGCGGTCGCAGGGGCCGAAGACGGCGCGGATCGCGCCAGCAGCCTGCAGCTGGCCGAGCGCTGCGCGCGCGAGCTGCTTTCCGACCGACCGGACTATGCGGCGCCCATGGGTCACCACGTGCGCGGCTGCTGCTTAGCGCTAAAAGGCCAACGAGAGCGCGCACTTGCCGAGCTGGAGCTGGCGATTTCCGGCCTTTTGCGGGTCGACATGGGATATCTAGCCAGCTGCGCCAAGGCGCGGCGCGGCGCGCTCCTTGGCGGTCAAGCAGGTCGAGAGCTAGTGGAAACGAGCACCGAGCAGCTGGTGAAGCAGGGCATCGTCGACGTCGGCGCCTGCCTCGACATGAGCGCGCCCGGCTTCCGGGAGGCGCTGCGTTGAGCATCGTGCGTCAGCAGGCGCTCACCTTGGTGCTGCCGCTGGCGCCCGGCCGTGAAGAGGCGGCGGACGCCTGGCTGCGCGAGAACCGGCGCGCCTTGCAGAAGGCGCTCGAGCGCTCGACGACGACGCACTTCGCGCGCTGGGTGTTGCTGCCGCCGTCCACGGGCGAGCAGGGGGAGGCCATCGGGGCGCAGACGCTGCTCGCGTTCGAGAGCAACTTCGACGGCGCGCTCGAGCACCACGTCGCCGATCTGCGCGCTGCGCTGGGCGGGCTTCTGGACGGGGCTTTCGACGGCGTGGACAGCTACCCCGGCAGCGCCAGCTTGCCTGAGTTGACTCGCTTCTTTCGCGACCATTCACGGCGCGCGGCGGCGTTCTTCGTGGCGCACGGCGGGCTCTCGGTGCCCACCGTGCGCGGCGACGCCGCCCTGAAGCGGGCCGTCGAAGCGCGGCTCGGGGAGCTGTCGCGTGGCTCCGTGGTTCAGCACGAGGGCGCGCTCCCGCTCGCGCGAGAGTTACAGCGCGTCGCCCGCGCCGTCTCGACGGAGCGCGGGCTCGCGCTCGGCTACGTCGAGCGCGGGCTCGAGAAGAGCCCCGAGGGACCGTTCATGACCGCCCTGCGTGCGCCGCTGCGTACGCTGCTCGCGTTCGCGCTCGCCCCCGCCTACGAGCTGCGCGACGCGCTCGTGCGCCGCCGGCAGCCGAGCTTCGACACGGCCGAGCTGCGGAAGAAGCGCGACGGCATCGGCTTGGAGGAAGACCGCGTGGACCAGAACGGCCTCACTCACCTGGTGCCGATCAAGCCGGGCTGGTACCGAACCTTCGCGCTCCGCGTGATGGTGCTGCTCGTCACCGCGCTGGCGCGTACCGGGGCGCTCGTCGGGCAGCTGGGCGGCATCGAGACCATCCATTTCGCGCGCTGGGTGGTGCTCGAAGACAAGCGCCTGCTCTTTTTCAGCAACTACGACGGCAGCTGGGAGGCGTACCTGGGTGACTTCATCGACAAGGCGTCGTTCGGCCTGACGATGATCTGGAGCAACACCATCTGGTACCCCGCGACGCGGCTGCTGCTGTTCAAGGGCGCCACGCACGAACGGGCCTTCAAAGCTTGGACTCGAGCCTACCAGGTCCCGACTCAAGCTTGGTACAGCGCCTACCCGACGCTGTCGGTTCGCGACGTGCTGAGAAATTCGCGCATTCGTGAGCTGCTCGGCGTCGAGCTCGACGAGCGGGCAGCGCGCGAGCTCTTGAGGTTACTATGAGGAGGCGCGGTGGAACGAGCTGACGTCCAAGGGCTGATGCTGTTTGCGTACAAGCAGCACCCGCGCTCGCGCTTCTACTTGCTGCGCTTCGATGAAGGGCAGCCGCGCGAGTGGCTGCGCCGAGCGCTGACGGACGTGACGACTGGTACGGACGACCCCGACGGGCGCTACCGGTTCAACGTCGCGTTTACGGCGCGAGGGCTGGCCGCGCTGGGGCTGAGCGAGCTGGATCTGAGCACTTTTCAGCGCGAGTTCGCGCAAGGTATGGCGCACCCCGAGCGCTCGCACGTGCTGGGCGATCGCTACGCGGACGCCCCCGAGCACTGGCACTTCGGCAACGAGCAGCAGCCCGTCGACGCGCTCGCCATGCTCTACGCGCGCACCGACGAGGCGCTGGAGGAGCGCGCGGTCGAGCTCGAGGCGCAACTCGAGCGCTACGCGATCCGCGCGCGACGCGAAGACGTGGTGCTGCCGCCAGATGGTCGTGAGCACTTCGGCTTCGCGGACGGCTTGGCCCAGCCGTTCATCCGCGGCAGCGGCCGCAAGCGCAACCGAGGGGACGTCAAGCTCGCGACGGGCGAGCTGGTGCTGGGCTACAAGAACGCCTACGGCCAGATCGCCGACGTGCCGAGCGCCGCCCCGCGCCGCGGAACGCGCGAGCATCCTTTCCCGCGGTGGGATGGGCGCGTCGGCTTCGGCCACAACGGCACCTACTTGGTGCTGCGCAAGCTGCAGCAAGACGTGGCTGGCTTCTGGCAATACTGCTGGGACGCGGCGCGAGCGGACGGGGCGCTCGACCTCGAGGCCGCGAGCAAGCTGCTGGCGGCGCGCATCATCGGGCGCTGGCCAAACGGCGTGCCGCTGGTGGAGGCCCCCGACGCGGAGCGGCCGCCGCGGGCTGGGCTCAACGACTTCGGATTTCGCGAGCGCGATCCGGACGGGCTGCGCTGCCCGCTGGGCGCGCACGTGCGCCGGGCGAACCCGCGCGACATGCTCGGAGCCACCGCGAAAGAAGGCCTGCACGACGCGAACCTGCATCGCGTGGTGCGGCGCGGGCGAGCGTATGGGCTGCGGCTGCCCGGCGACATGCCGCGCCGCGACGACGGCGTCGAGCGGGGGCTCTTCTTCGTGGCCCTCAACGCCGACCTGCGCCGCCAGTTCGAGTTCATTCAGCAGACCTGGCTCAACAACTGCAAGTTCGCAGGGCTCTCGGCCGAGCGCGATCCGCTCGTCGGCAAGGACGCGCTCGACTTCGACGATCAGCCCGTGCCGCGCGTCTTCTCCGTGCAGGAGCGCCCGGTGCGTCGCCGCTACGAAGGTCTGCCGAAGTTCGTGCACGTGCGCGGGGGCGAGTATTTCTTCCTGCCCGGCCTGCGCGCGCTCAACTACCTGTGCGACGGGGGTGACTGAGCGTGACCGGCCTCGAGCTCCGCGGCCGGGTGGCGGTCGTGACGGGCGCGGGTAAGGGCATCGGGCGCGCGACGGCGCTGCTGTTAGCGGACGAGGGCGCGGCTGTCGCCGGCTGCGATACGGACGAGGCCGCGCTCGCGGCGACGCTCGCCGAGTGCCGCGCACGTGGCGTCAGGACGCTCGCCGAACGCGTGGACGTAGGCGACGCGGCAGCGGTGGAGGCGTTTGCGGCGCGCGTGGAGGCCGAGCTGGGGCCGACGCTGGCGCTCGTGAACAACGCCGGCGTGGGCGTCTCGGGCGGCTTCTTCGCGACCGAGACGGCGGACTGGGATTGGCTGCTCCGCGTCAATCTCTACGGAACGATCCACGGCGTGCGCGCCTTTGCGCCGCTCATGCGCGGGCGCCGCGAAGGCCGGATCGTCAATGTTGCGTCGGCGTCGGGGTATTGCAACCTGCCCAGCCTCTCGGCGTACGGAACCACCAAGTACGCGGTGGTGGGTCTGTCGGAGGCGCTGCGCGCCGAGCTCTTACCCGACCAGGTGATGGTGGGCGTGGTGTGCCCAGGGCTCGTAGCGACCGAGATTTTGCGGACGGCGCGCATTCGTGGGGCGGAGGACGCCGAGGCAGAGCGCCGCGCGTTGCAGGAGCTGTATCGACGGCGCGGGCACGCCCCAGAAACCGTCGCCAAGGCCATCGTCAGCGCCGTCAAAAGTGGTAAAGCCATGGTTCCCGTGACCTCCGAGGCTTGGCTGCTCTACGTCATGAAGCGCGTCGCACCGTCGGCCTTGCCGTGGCTCTTGCGGGCGTCGGAGCGGCTGTACCGGAAATGATCGACTCTCAGATGGTGAGCACGCCTGCGGGCACGCTCCACGTGCGGGTGATCGGCTCCGGCAAGCCGGTGCTGCTGCTGCACGGCTTTCCCGACACCTCGCTGGGCTTTCGCGAGCTGTGCGAGGCGCTGGCGGAGCGCGGATTTCGGGCGATCGCCCCTGATTTGCGCGGCTACGGGCTGTCGTCGAAGCCCGAGGGCCTGCAGGCCTACCGCTCCACGGCGCTGCTCGAGGACCTAGTGGCGCTCGTGCGCTGGTCAGGGGCCGAGCAGGTGGCGGTCGTGGGTCACGATTGGGGAGGTACGCTGGCTTACTGCTTCGCCAGTGAGCACCCGGAGCTCGTGAGCCAGCTCGTGGTCATCAACGCCGGCCACCCCGACAGCTACGGTCGCGCGCTGAAGCGCAGCCTGCAGCTCTTGCGCAGCTGGTATATCTTGCTCTTCCAGCTGCGCGGCGTCGCGGAGTGGCTCGTGACCCGGCCCATCATCTTTCGCTGGCTCTTGCGCTCGCTCGTCGCGAACAAGCTTCGGCTGTCACTCGCCCGCATCGAGGCGGCGCGCCGCGAGCTGCTCCGGCCCGGGGCGGCGCGGGCGGCTCTCAGCTACTACCGGGCGGCGCTGCGCTGGCCCCTGCACTGCCCGCGAAAGATCAGCGCGCCGACGCTCATCCTTTGGGGTGATAGCGACCCCGCCCTCGACCGCCGTCTGCTCGACGACCTGCCCGAGCGGATCGAGCAAGTAGCGGTGCACCACGTGGAAGGGGCAGGCCATTTCGTGCATTGGGACGAGCCGGAGCGGGTCGTGAGCGAGCTGCAGGCGTTCCTTAGATAACTGCCGGGGCGGAGCGGGCGCCGCGCGGCGCGGTGCGGCGGTCTCAGCGAGACGCGCCGCCGGAAGAGCCACAAAGGCCCAGCACGACCTATCCCACCTGTTCGGATGACTCTGTATTTTGCCGCCGTCTCCGCTCGCGGCGCGGTGACGAATTTTTCAACGTTGTCGGGGCTTCCCATGCTGGGGCAAGGGTCTGTTACGCTTTGGAGCTTCCTGCCCGGCCTTCGCAATGACCACAGTACCCCCGAAGTCCGAAGTCCCTCCCAAGCCCGAGGGCAAGCGCCGCGCCGTGAGCGTCTTGGCGCTCAAGCTGTCTGAAATCGCCGAGGAGCTCCAGGAGCGGCTGGACGATCCCAGCATCGTGCTCGAGCTCTTGGTCAACGCGCTTGCCAAAGGGGAAGAGCCCGGCGAGGCGTGGGAGAAATTGCACCGCGCCGCGGCGAGTCACCAAAAGGTGTCCGAGCTGGCGCTCGCCTACGAGCAGCTCGTCGCCGACAAGCGCATCAAGCTGCTGACGGGAGAGCAGCAGGTGTTCATCTACCTGCGCGCCACCGCGTTCTTTCAAGGCGAGCTCGGTGACGTGGAAGGGGCAATCAGCTACGCCGAGCGCGCCGCCGCTGCCGTGCCCGGTCATCGCGACGCGTTTGCCTGGCTGGAGCAGCTCTATGCGATCGCGAACAAGCCCGCGCGCCTGGCCGAGCTGTACCTCGACGCCAGCCTGCGCGCGCAGGAAAATGGCATCAAGCTGCAGCTGCTGCAGCGCGCCGCGGAGCTGCTGAACGACCTGCCCGAGTCGGACGATCTGGCCATCGAGGTCGCGCAGCGCATCTTGAAGCTGGCGCCGGGAGACGAAGCGGCGCGCGAAGGGCTCGTGCGTCGACTGCTCTCGCGCGGGCGGCACAAGGACGTGGCGGAGGTGTTCGAGCAAGCGCTCAAGCGCGAGCCGCCGCCGCCCCCAGCCGAGGCGCTGCTGCTGCGCGAGCAGCTCGTGGACTTGTGCCTCGGCTCGCTGCGCGACGTCACGCGCGCCCTCGTGCACCTCGACGGCTTGCTCGAGCTGCAGCCGACGCACGCGAACGCTTTGGCGGCGGCTGAGGGCCTGCTCGAGAACCGCGCCCACGCGCCGCGCGCGGCCGCGGCGCTGTCCGACGCCTACGAGCGCTCTGGGCGCACCGATCGCGCGATCGCGATGTTGAGCTTCGAGCTCAAGCAGGTGCGCGGGCCACGGCGCGTGGAGGTGCAGCGCCGCCTGGGGATCTTGCGTCAAGACGTGCTGTCCGACCCCGCCGGCGCGCTGGAGCTGCTCGGGCCCGTGGTGGCGGGCAATCCGGGCGACGACGAGCTGCGGGCGCGCTTCGTGACGCTCAGCCTCGGCCTCGATCAACCCGAGCAAGCCGCGCGCTTGCTGTCGCGCGCCCTCGCCGCGAGCAAAGACAACGCCGTGCGCGCGCGCGTCGGCGCGGACGTGGGGCAAGTGTATTTGAAGAGCGGCGACGTGAAGCGCGCCAAGGTCGCCTTTCAGCAAGTGCTGGACAGCGGCGAGCGCGGGCCGGCCACGCTGGTGGCCGCGCGTGAGCTGTGCGAGCTGTGCACGGAGTCTGCGGAGCTGAAGCAGCTGCTGACGGCCCTCACGCTCGTGGTCGAGCTGGAGCCGGAGCGCGAAGCCAAGCAGGCGGCGGCGCGCCGGCTCGCGCGCTTGTGCGACGGCGACACCAAGGACGTCGAGCGCTCGATCGTCGCTTGGCGCGCGCTGATCGGCTCGCCTTGGACGGACGAGGCCATTCGCCGGCTGGAGGCGCTCTACCGCGAGATCAAAGACGAAGACGGCTTGGCGGAGGTGCTGTTCCAGCGCGCCGAGCGCACCAAAGATCCCGAAGAGGCCCGCGCGCTGGCGCTGTCGGCGGCCGAGCTGGCGACGGAGAAGGGACGTAACCCCGAGGGCGCCATCGAGCTGTGGGAGAAGCTGATCGAGCGCGACGGGGCTAGCCAAGAGCTGCACCGGCGCTTGATGCCCCTGCTGGTGCAGGCCAAGCGCTTCTTCGAGGTGTGCGACCTGGTCGAGCAAGAGATCGGCTGGGCCAAGCCGGAGGACAAGCCGCGGCTGTTCATGGAGCTGGCCGATCTGCGCATGACGCGCCTCGGTGATCCGGAGGGCGCGCTGCGCGCTTATCAAGAGGCGCTCACGCTCGATCCCGGCGACCGCGCAGCGCGCAGCGCCGTCGAAAAATTGCTGAATTTGCCGGATACGCGCGAGCTCTCGGCCGAGATCTTGGAGCCGGTGCTGCGGCGAGAGCCGCCGTCGTCCGGGCTGTTGCGCGTGCTCGAGGTGCGGGCCGAGCTCGCCCCCACGGTCGAGCAGAGGCTCGCCTTGCTGCGCGAAGCCAGCGCGATCTCCGCGTCGGCGCTCGGTGACCCCGAGCGCGCGCTGGAGCTTTCGGGGACGGGCCTCGGTATCGCGCTGCGTGAGCGCCGCGAGGAGCTGGGGGACTGGCTCGCGCGCACGCTGGGCGTGGCCGATCAGGGCAGCGCCGCTCACCGCGCGGCCGTGCTCAACGCCGCGCTCGGGTCGGCGCCGATCGACTCCGTCGAGGTGTTCGAGCTCGCCAAAGCTACCGGCGAGGCCTTCGCGGCCGCGGGTGATCTCGAGCGCGCCGTCGAGATGCTGCGGCGCGCGCTGGTGTTCGATCCGGGCTCGCGCGAGCTGATGAGCCGCGTCGACCGGCTCTTGGCGGAGCAAGGCGCGCCGGAAGAGCGCTTGGCTCTCTACCAGAGCGCGCTCGAGCAGGAGCAAGACCCGACGCGGCGGCGCGAGCTGTATCACGCACTGGCCTCGCTGCAGGGCCGCGAGCTGGGGGTGCCGCAAGCGGCGATCGCCACCTTGCTGCGGGCCCTGGCGGAGGATCCTCGCGATCGCACGGCCCACGAAGCGCTCGCCGACCTCTACCAGCGCGCTGGCCAGCTCGACGCGCTGGGTGCCGAGCTGACGCGCGCGGTGGAGTACGCCGAAGGGGAGCGCAAGACGCTGACGCTGCTGCGCTTGGCGGAGCTGTGCGAGCAGCGCGGCAACCCCGAGGAGGCGCTGCGCCGCTATCGCGAGCTGTGCGAAGTGAGCGATCTCTCCGACGAGGTGCTCGACGCGATCGAGCGCCTCGCCCGCGAGCAGAACGACGGCGCCACGGTGCGGCTCACCCTCGAGCGACGCCTGAGTCGAACTGCGGACGCGGCCCAGCGCGCGGCCCTGCTCGAGCGCCTCGGCAGCGCCTTCGCCTGGCAGCTGTCGGAGCCCGCCAGCGCCGCCAAAGCCTGGCTGGAAGGCGCAGAGCTGGCGGAGCGCTTGCCCGACGAGCTCGAGCGAGGCCGGCGCCTCTACGAGCGCGTGCTCAGCGTCGACCCCACGTCGGCCAAGGCCGCGGGGCGCTTGGTGGAGCTTTCGGCACGCGCCGGCGACTGGGAGCAGGTGCGTGAAGCCTTCGAGGTCGTGCTGCCGACGCTCGAAGAGCGTCACCTGGTGACGCTGCTGCTCGGTCTCGAAGAGCGCGCCGAGTCGACGAACGCAGCCCCCGTGTACGTGGAGCTGGTCGACCTCGCGCTCGCGCGCGGCTTGCCGCCGGGACGGGCGCGGCACTTGGGTTTGGCGAAGGCGCGCGCGCTGGCGAGCAGCTCGAGCGGCGCTGACGAGGCGGCGGCGCTGTTTCGCTCGCTCGTAGAAAAGGCGGGTGACGACGCCGCGCAGGAGCTCGAGTCTTTCGCGGATTTCTTGGGCCGTGCGGAGGCGACGCCCGCGCGCCGCGACGACTATCGCTGGCTGATGGGCGAGAGCGTGCGCCGCTCCGCGAGCCCGGTCGACCTGTGGCTGAAGTGGGCGGAGGCCGAGGAGCAGCGCTTCGGAGAGCCGGAGCGCGCGCTGACTTTGTTCGAGCGGGTCGTCGCCGCGGATCCGGAGCGCACGGACGCGCTGTTCGAGCTGTCGCGGCTGCGCGCGGCCTCGGGCGACGCCAAAGGCGCGGCGCAAGCCCTGCGCGAGCTGTTGCCGCGCGCCGACGCGGAGGCCAAGCCCGCGATCCAGCTGAAGCTGGCGTCGCTGCTGATCGGCACCCTCGACGAGCCCGAGGCGGCGCTGGAGCTGGCCGAGAGCGTGCTCGCGAAGCAGCCCAGCGACGCCGACGCGCTGCGCATCGTGCATCAAGCTCTCGGCGCCTCGGCCACGCGCACGCGCGCGGCCATGTTGCTGGAGCGCATGGCGGAGGGAGCCGAAGACCCCGACGCGCGCGCCGACGTGATCGAGGCGCTGCTCGCGGTAGCGGCTGCCGATCCCGAGCTGGCCGAGGCGCGCTCGCGCTGGATGCGCCAGCTGCTCGACACCAAGCTCGATCAACCCGAGGAAGCCCTCAAGCTCGCGCTGCGGGGGGCCGAGGCGGCGCCGGGCGAAGAGGAGCTGTGGGGCGTGGCCGAAGAGATGGCCCGCAAGCTGAACCGCCCGGATCCGGTGGCGGAGGCTTACGCGCGAACCATCGAGCGAGAGCTCCCACCCGCGGTGGCGGAGACGGTAGGTCGGCGCGTCGTCGAATTCCAAGAAGAGTGGTTCGAGGACGAAGAGCGGGTGATCGCCTTGCTCGCCCGCGTGCTGTCGCTGTGCCCGACCGCCGACTGGGCGTTCGATCGGCTCAAGCTGGCGTTCAACGCGCAGGCTCGTTATAGCGAGCTGTTCGCGCTGTACGACGCGCGGCTCGCGCGCGATTTGTCCAGCACGGAGCGCGTCGAGCTCTTGCGCGAGGCGGCGATGGCGGCGCGCGACTTCGCCGGCAACGCCGACCGCGCCATCGAGTATTTCGAGCGCCTGAACCGCGATAACCCCGGCGATCAACGGGTGGAGGCGTCGCTGGAGCGCTTGTACGAGCGCAACGGCAGGAAGCGCCCCCTGATCGACCTGCTCAGCTTGCGCCTGCGAAGCGCGAGCGCCAAGCCCGCCGAGCAAAACGACTTGCTTGGCCGCGTCGCCGCGCTGTGGCTCGATTTGAACGAGCCGGGCGAGGCGCTCACGCTGGCGGCGAAGCTGCTGTCGGCGGCGGGCGGGGAGACGGACGGGGTCGCGCTGCTCGAGCGTGTCGTCGCGCTGCCGGGCTCCGAGCTTTCGGCGGTCGAGGGCGCGCCGAGCGTGCGCGTGGCTGCGGCCCGCCTGCTGTGCCGCCACTACCGCGCGCAAGAGAGCATGCTGGACGTGGTGCGGATGCTGGAGCTGGAGGCCGAGGGCTCCGCGCCTGCCGACCGCGTGCCGCTGCTCGACGAGGCCGTCGAGCTCCGCCTCTCCGCGCTGGGGGATCCGAGCGGCGCGTTCGACACGCTGGCCGGCATCGTGGCGCTGATCCCGGACGACGCGGAGCGCCGAAAGCGTCTGGCCAAGCTCGCCCTGGACCTGGGCGCGCTCGAGCGGCGCGCCGAGGTCCTGCGCGGAGTCGCGCTCGGACCCGTCAGCCCCGCCACGCGCGGTAGCTTGTTCCTCGAGGCGGGGCAGACCTACGAGCAGGGCCTGCAGAACCACGCGGCGGCGGCGGAGCTGTACCGCGGCGTGCTGGCGCTGCCCGACGCCGAGCGCTCGGACGCGCTGCTCGCGGCGCGCGCGCTCGCGGGCATCTTGCGTAGCGACGGAGCGCCCGAAGAGCTGACGGGCGTGCTCGAGCGCTTGGCGGAGCTGGCGCCCGCGGCGCCGGAGCGACGGCTGGCGCTCGGTGAGGCGGCGGAGGTCGCGCTGTCGCGCCTCGGCGACCCGGCGCGCGCGATCGTGAACCTGGAGGCGCGCTTGAAGCTCGGCGCCGACGACGTCGAGGCGATCGACGCGCTGTGCAAGGCGCTCGAGCGCGCGCGTCGCTTCGAGGAGCTGGTCGTCGCCCTCGAGCGCCGCGCGGAGCTGAGCGACGACGACGACTCCGCGCGCAGCGATCGCACCCGCGCGGCGCAGCTGCTCTCGCGCGCGCTCGACGACCGGCCGCGCGCGATCGCGGCTTTTCGACGGGTACGAAAGCTCCACGGTCGCTCGCCGGAGCTGTTCGAGTCGCTCAAGGAGCTGCTCGGGGAAGAGCAAGACTTCACGGCGCTGGCTGAGCTCTACGACGACGAGGTCGAGCACGAGGCGGAGGC
Source organism: Pseudomonadota bacterium (assembly GCA_023431345.1). Taxonomy (GTDB): domain Bacteria; phylum Myxococcota_A; class Polyangia; order Polyangiales; family Polyangiaceae; genus PMG-095. The sequence continues at coordinate 33,555 of JAEYWK010000070.1, read as the reverse complement.
GGCGCGCCAGCGCACGCTGTACCTCGAGCTCGGCGCCGTGCACCGGCACCACACCGGCGAGCTGCGCAAGGCGCTCGAGGCGTTCGTGGTCGCGCGCGACTGGGAGCGCGCGATCGAGGTCGCGGGGCTGCAGCCGGCCGACGCCGCGCTGGGGCTGGCCGTCGTCGAGCGCCTGCGCGATCTGGCCATCGCGGCTTACCGCGCCGATGCCGAGCCAGAGGCGCTGGCCGCCGCGGATTGGGCCGTCTCGGAGCTGAGCGCGCGCCGGCTCGAGCGCGGTGAGTTCGAGACGGTGGTGTCGGAGCTGCTCGACGCGGCCAAGCTGCCGTTCGCGCTCTCGCGTCAGCGTGAGCTGCGTCGCGACGCCGCGTGCTTGTGCTCCGATCGGCTGGACGACAGCAAGAGCGCGATCACCCTGTTCAACGAGCTGCTCGCGGAGGAGCCGGGCGACGACGTCGCGCGCGCTTCCGTGACGCGCTTGTCGCTGCTCTTGGAGGAGCAGGGGCTGCACCGCGAGATCGTCGAGCTGTGGGAGGCCCAAGCTCAGGCGCGTGAAGCGCGACACGACACGGCAGGAGCCGCGCTGCTCTACGCGCGCGCGGGCGAGAACGCCGAGCAGCGGCTGAGCGACGTCAAGCGCGCGGTGAAGAACCACGAAGCGGGCGCCGCCCTCGGCGGGGAAGCCTCGCTGCAAGCGTTGGCCCGTATCTTCCGCGCCCAAGGCGAGCTGCCCCGCGCCGCCGGCGCGCTCGAGCGCCTGCTCTTGCTGGACAACTCCGAGCTGATCGCCGAGCGCGCGCTGGAGCTGCTCAGCGTGTACCGCGAGCTGGGCTCGCCGGAGCGCGCGCGTTCGGCGCTCGAGCGCGCGGCGCGGGTCGCGATCGACGCGCAGGCGGTGCGCGCGGCCTTGGCCGACCTGTACCGCGAGCTGTCCGACCACGCTGCGCTCGCCGCGCTGCTCGCCGACGAGGCCCAGCGCACCTCAGACCGGCGTCAGCGCATTGGGCTGCTGCGCGACGCGGCCGAGATCCAGCTCACGCACCGCGATGAGCCGGCCCTGGCCGCGCCGCTGCTGGAGCAGGCCATCGAGCTCGACCCCGATGATCAGAAGCTGCGCTTGCGGCTCTCTCAGGCGCTGTTCCTCGCCGCTCGCTACCCCGACGCCCAAGTAGTGCTACGCGAGCAGATTCAGCGCTATGGAGCGCGCAAGCCGAAGGACCGCGCTCAAGCCCACTTCCAGCTCGCGCGCGTGCTGCTCGCCAGCGATGAGCCGGGCGAGGCTTTGAAGGAGCTCGACGCCGCGTCGAAGATCGATCCGGCGCACCCCGGCATCATGCAGATGCTCGGCCGCGTCGCCATGGAGCAGGGTGACTACGAGCGCGCCGAGCGCATGTTCCGCAGCTTGATGCTGGTGGTCGGGCGCGACGACGATCCGGAGGCGCCGAGCAAGACGGAGGCGCTGTTGTCGCTGAGCGAGCTGTCGGTGCGCCGCGGCGACGAGGCCCGCGCTCAAGAGCTGGTGGAGAGCGCGTTCGAGGCGTCGTCGGAGAACGGCCGCGAGGCGCTCGCCCTCGAGGCGGCGCTCAGGAATCGCGGACGCCACGATCTGTTGGCCCGCGCGCTGCAAGGGCGCCTCGAGCAGGTGCTGTCGCCGGCGGAGGCGGCCAGCGCGCTGGCCGATCTGGTGATTTTGCACGCGGAGCACTTGGGCGGCCTGGAAGAGAACAAGGGCAGCTTCCGCGAACGCGCCCAGGTGATCGAGCGCCTGCTCGACGACGCGCCGGCGGGTGAGGGCGGGGATCAAGCCTGGTCCGCGCTCGGACGCATCTACGATCACCTCGGTGAGGCCGCGGCGGAGGCGCGCGTGCTCGAGCGACGCCTGGAGCAAGCGGGCGACGCCGCCCCCAGCGATCCGGATCTGTACTTCCGGCTCTCGCGGACCAAGCTCGCGAGCGAAGGGCAAGTGGGTGAGGGGCTCGCGCTGCTCGAAAGAGCCCTGGATCTGCGCCTCGATCCGGCCGTAGCGCTGGGCGCGATCAGTGGGCTCAACGTACCCGACGCGCTCTTGCCGAAGCTGTCGGCGCTGCGCGAGCGGCTGGCGCGCGCTCAGGGCGACGCGCGTGGCTTGGCGGAGGTGCTGGTGGTGAACCTGGCGCAGCCTGGGGTTACCGGCGACGCGCTGCTCGAGCTGCTCTCGGCGACGAGTGAGCTCGGCGACATGCACCTGGCGCAGCTGGGCTTGATCGCGGTGCTCGAAAACGAGGAAGCCGCGCTGACGCCCGTCGAAGCCTCCGACGCGCGGCGCACGCTGGCCAGCATCTACGCGCAGCAGGGCGAGCTCGGGAAGAGCCTCGACCTGCGCGAGCAGGCGCTGGCGACGACCGCCGATGACGACGAGCGCCGCGCGGAGACGCTCGAGCTAGCCAGGGAGTGCGCGACCATCGAGGCCGAGCAGGCGCGAGCCGTGCGGCTGTACCGAGAGCTCTACCGAAGGGATCCTGCGTCCCGTGAGCTGTGGCAGCCGCTTTCGCAGCTGCTGCGCACGACCGGCCAGTACGAGGAGCTGGCGGAGCTCTTGGGGCAGGTGAGCGAGGACCTGCAAGATCCGGCCGAGCGCAGCCAGCTCCGGCTCGAGCGCGCCGAGCTGCTGCTGCAAAAGCCCGGCAACGAAGGGCCCGCCATCAAGGCGCTGTTCGAGGTGATCGCCGACGATCCGGCGTGTATTACGGCCGTCGCGCGGCTGCGCGAGCTGCTCACCGCGAGCGGCCGCGACGCGGAGCTGGCCGCGCTGCTCTCGACCGAGCTCGATCGGGCCAAGGATCAGAACGACGTGCCGCGCGTGGTCGGCTTGTCGCTGGAGTTGGTGCGGCTCCTGTCGGAGAAGCGGCAGCTCGACGCTGCCATCGACGTCTGCCGCGCCGCGCTGCAGTGGGCGCCAGAGGATCCGGAGCTCTTGCGGGTGGCGCTCGCGCTGGCGGAGAAGCTCGGTGACCCGCAGCTGATCGCGGACGCCATCGAGGGCCTGCTGCGCGTGCAGACGGGGCTCGAGGCCGCGACGCTCGGCCGGCGCCTGGCCGCGCTGCGCGAGGAGCTGGGTGACCGTGAGGGCGCCGAGCGTGCGCTCGAGACGAGCTTCTCGGCCAACCCACGCGACTCGTCGCTGCGCGATCTGTTGATCGTGCGTTACACCGAGCGCGAAGACTACGCCAAGGTGGCGGGCCTCTTGAACGTGTCGTTGCGTGAGCGAGCGGGTGACGCGCGGCTGCTCGACCGCTTGGTGGAGGCCTACCGCTCCGCGGAGCAACCAGACGCGGCCCTGCGCTCCCTCGACACCTTCATTGGCATGGCCAGTCAGGACGCGACGCTCTTGCGTAAGCGCGCCCAGCTGCTCGGCGAGCTCTCGCGCGACGAAGAGGCGGTGGCGGCGCTGGAGGACGCTTACGCCGTCGATCCTTCGCTGGCGCCGGACCTGATCGACTCGCTGGAGCGCGCGATCGCGCGAGCGGAGCCGCCCGAAGACCGCCGGCTCACGCTGCGCTTGGTCGAGCTGCTGGAGGCCGCCGGCGACGCGCACGGAGCGCGAGCGCGTCTCTCGGAGTTCGTGCGCGAAATGCCGGGCGACGTCGAGGCCCTGCGACGCCTGGCCGAGCTCTCTACGCGCACCGGCAACGCCGAGCACGCCGTCGAGACGCTGTCGCGCTTGGTGGAGGCCGAGAACGGCGACGAGCTGGTGCGCGACGCGCTGCGCTTGGCGGACGCCTGTGAGCTGCTGGGGCGACCCGAAGACGCGCGCGCGGGGCTCGAGCGAGCGCTGACCGTCGACCGACGCCGCCCCGATCTGCGGCTGCGGTTGCAGCACGTGTACCAGTCGATCGGCGCCGTCCGCGAGCTGTCGGAGATGCTGCTGGAAGACGCCAAGGTCGCCGAAGACGCGGGCGAGCAGAAGCGCCTGCTGCTGCGCGCCGGCGAGCTGCTCCTGGCCAGCGACGGCCAGGCGGACGCAGCGGTGCGCATCTTGGAGCTGGTGCGCGAGCAGGATCCGGACAACATCGACGCCGTCGTGCAGCTGGCTCGCGCTTACGAGGCGGCGCAGCGCAACGAGGACGCCTTGGCGCTGCTCACGTCCGTCGCCGAAGCCAACAAGGGCCGGCGCATCAAGGCGCTCGCGCAAGTTTACCTAGAGATCGCCAACCTCCATCTTCAGGACGGCTTCCTGTCGGACGCGCTCGTCGCTCTCACGCGCGCTTTCGAGCTCGACCCCAAAAATGGCCAACTTGCCAGTCGGCTCGGCGCGCTGGCGATGGAGATCGACGAAGACGACGTCGCGCAGCGCGCGTTCCGCGGCATCGCGATCATGAAGGCGCCCGAGCCGGGCTCGAGCGACGGCGCCACGACCGAGATGAAGGCAGACGCCAACTACAACCTCGCGCTCCTGGCCAAGAAGGCGGGTGACCTACGCAAAGCCAAGGTGCTCGCCACCAAGGCGACAGCCGAGAACCCCGACCACGAAGCCGCGCGAGCGCTCCTCGCGGAGCTGTGATAAAGCCGAGCCGCCATGAAGCGACAGAAACGTCTGACCAAGCGCGAGAAGAAGGAACTGAACGGGGGCGGCGGCGGCGGTCATGACCACGCCCAGCACATCCACTGCATCGCTTGTGGTCGTCACATCGATCCGGAAGAGTTCTCCGCGGCGCCGCCCAGCGCGACGGTCATCACCTGCCAGCACAAGTCGCAGTTCGCCGCGTGCGCTGGCTGCGAGGTGAGTGCGAAGTACCTGGTAGACGAGCACGATCGGACGAACAAGCCCGTCAACGCCGCTCCCGCGTATCACTGAGCGAAGGCTCCGCTGATCTCAGTCGAGGACGACGCCCGCTGAGCTGGAACCGAGCTGACGCCGCCGGGGGGCGGGGTGGTCGTCAGCCGGCGTCGAGCCAGCCGAGCGCCGAGCGGTACATCTCGGTCTTCTTCTCGAGCGGCACTTCATGGCCCATGTTGTTGGGCGTCAGCACCTTCGTCGGAACGCCCGCCTTCCGCAGCCAGGCTTGCACCTGGTGAGTACCCTCGAGCACGCCGTCGTGCTCGCCGGTGATCAAGAACACGCGGCGTACGCGGTTCTTCGCGGAGCCGAGCGCCTCCAAGCCGGGGCCGCCCCAGTACTTCGAGTTGGCGGCGAGGATGAGCCAGCGATTGAAGGTGCGCGGCTCGCGCACGCCGACGTTCATGGCCGCGAAAGCGCCCTCGGAGAAGCCGATCAGCGTGTTGCCCCAGAGCTGCACGCGGCGCCCGTATTTGTCGCGCAGCGCGCTGATGGCCGCCATCGTCGCGTGGTGAGCGCTCGGCCAGTTGTTGTCCCAGGCGCGCCCGTCACCGTACGGCACGGGGCCGCTCGGGCACACGAGCCAGCCGTAGCGGCGCGCGAGGGGAGCCCAGCGCCGGCAATCGCTCGCGGGGTGCCCGCCCCGCCCGTGCAGGTACACGAGCACCGGCTTGAGCCCGAGGCGCCCTTTGCCTTGCGGCTCGAAGTAATAGGCCGGCGCGGCGCCCGGTAGGTCGATCTGCCGCATCCCCCCGCCGACGGAGCGATCGTCGGGGTCTTCTCGCTCTTTGTCTTTGCGTGACTCGGGCTCGCGCTTGGACGCGGGCTCATCGCGCCGCACGGAGGCGTTGACGGTGTCGCCACCGTCCTCGCCGGGGCCGGGGATGATCAGCCGCTGACCGGCTTTGATCTTCTCGCGGCGAGTGATGCTATTGGCCTTGCAGAGCGCGGCGATGCTGATCTGATAGCGCTTGGCGATTTTGCCGAGGGTCTGGCCGTCGGCCACGACATGCTCTTTGCCCGCGGCGGCGCCGGAGCAGAGCAAGACCGAGCAGCACAGCGCGATTCTGGCCAAAAAGCGCATCGAACCGTGCCTAGCATATCTTGAGCGGCGCCGTGAAATAAGCGGCCGCCCTAGCGCCACATCTCGACGCCCGTCGCGACCAAACGCACCTCGGTGGCGGCGCCATTGGCGGCCTTATCAGCGAATTTCGCGCCCTCTTCTTCGAGGTGCGCCACCATGCTCGGCTTGATCGTTTTTGTTTCGACGCTGGCTTCGACGCGGGCTCGAGAGCCAGCCGAATCCGTTGGTACGAAAAATCCGTAGTCTTTGAAGGTAACGCGGCAGCCGGGCGAGGCGGCGTCCGCCGTTTGCGTGAGCTCCATCCAACAACCCTTGCGGGTGCAGGCCGAGCGCACGTTGCCTTCGACGGTGACGGTCTGATCCTTGAACTTGTCGGGGGACGCGAGCACTTCGCTCAGCTCGGCGCGCGGGCTGGAGCCCAGCGCGGAGCCGAACAGCTTGCGCGCGCCGTCGCCGGCGGGCAGCGCCAGAGGCTTCGCAGACGACATCGCGCCGGGCTCGGCAATCTCGGGCTCACGACTGCAGGCCGCGAGGGCCAGCGCCAACACGCAGCACACGGTCCGAGAAAGCGCAGACATTCGCGCGCCAGTATAGCGCGCGCTTTCAAACGCGCCCGAGCCATCCGACCGGCGCCGGCCCTGAGGCCACGCCGCTATTCGCTCGCTCCCGGTAGCCGGAAGCGCAGGCCGATGTGGCCAACGATGTACTCGTCGACGGCGCCGCCAGCGACGAGGGACTCGAGGCTCTGGTTTGCAGGACGGGGAGCGACGGGATTGAAGTCGAAGGCATAACGCAGCCAATCCACCCCCGCCAGGAGGTCCACGACGCTCGCGAGCCGGTAGCCGAGCGTGGCGCCGGCTTCGAGCGAGCTCGTCTTGACGTTCGAGAACCAGACCGTCTCCAGGGCGCCGGTGCTGGTGACGAAGCGCTTGCCGATGCGAGCACCGACGAGGAATCCACCGAAGCGCAGCTCGCCGTCGATGCCGACGCGCACGTTCGTGTACTTCACATCGGGGATGAGCGCGCGATCGCTGTCACCGTCGAGCAAGAAGGAGTGCTGGCCGTAGGTCGCGATGGCTCCGAGGCGATGCGCCCCGAGCGGCAGGCGCAGGCGCAGGCCCGCGTACCACTGCTGCTCGTCGGTTTTCAGCGTTCGTTCCGCGTCGCCTTCGCCCTCGCGGTACACGGATTTGATCGCGACGCCCTTCTCGTAGCCTGCAGTGAGACCCACCCACTCCGCGGGGCCCGTCGTGAAGTGCGACCCAGGGTACCAATTCAGGTCGACGTACAGCGCCGGCCCGAGCGGCAGCTCGTGGCTGAGCATCTGGTAGAACTCGCTGGGCCGAGCGTCCGCTACCGTGCTGTGAAACTTGAAGGTGCGGTGCATCGGCCGCAGGCCAGCCGTGATGTCGAATGGCGAGATGCCCTCACCGCTTGGCGCTGCGCTGTCTGCGTCCGCCTCCGCCTCGCCTTCGCCTTCGGTCTCCGCCTCGGTCGACTGCTCCTCGACCGGCGGCTCCTCTTCCTCTTCTTCGACCTGGACTGCGCTGACGGCGGAGGCGACGGCGGAAGCGCCCTCTTTGGTGAGGTTACCCTTGAGCTTGCCGCCGGCGCCCTTGACCTCGACCTCTTCGACGACGGTGCCGTCGGCGCCGTTCAGCACCTTCAGCTTCACGCCGGTCCTGCCGACCTTGCCCGTGATGACGACGGCGACGCCGAGATTCTTGGCTGCCTCGGCGATGGCCGGCGCCTTGGCGGAAGCCTTCACGTCTTCGGCGTCGGTCACCTCGTAGCTGCCGTCTTCCTTCAGCGAGGCGAGGAAGGCCTTGCGGGCGTCAGCGCTCTTGTTGCCTTCGAACCCGCCGACCGCGACCTTCTTTTTGCTCGCGGATTGCGCGTGCGCGTCGCGCTCGAGCGCTGCCTGCGGTAGGGCCACTGCGGCGACTAAGGTACTGAGGAGGAGGCTGACGCGAAGCGGGCTTCGGAAACGCGCCACCATCACATGCCCCCCGCCACGCAGTTGACGTACTCTTTCATGCAGTCCAGTTCCGACATGGTCAGCGGAGCGCCGACCGGCATGGCCAAGCCGCACGTGCCAAAGTCCGCGACGAGCTTCTTCAAGAACCAGCTTTGGGCGGGGTTGGCCGAGTCGATCAGCTTGTCGCCCGTGGGGCAGGTGCTCGAATCGAGCACCTCCAAGTGCGTGGCCGGTTGATCCTTCAAGCGCGCGGTCATGCCCGGGCTCTGCAGATCGAGCTTGGCATTCTGCAGCGCTGGCTGGCTGCTGTGGCAGATGGTGCACGCCTTGAGCGCAGTCGCGAGGCAGGGGGTTTCACACGCGCTGCCGCCCGCGCTGCCACCGGCGGTGTTGCTGCCGCCCGTGCCACCACCGGCGGTGCTGCCGCCCGTGCCACCACCGGCGGTGCTGCCGCCGGTGCTGCCGGCCTTGTTCGGATCCGCCGGGTACATGCCGGGGTCGTCGAGATCACCCGGCTCGGGGCAACCGGCGACGAACAGCGCCAGCACGAGGGCTGATGCGCCCGTGATGAGCAGCGAGGTGCGCCGAGGTGAATGCTGGGGGGCAGTTGCGGCGTTGTCGTGGGGTGACTCGATAGACTGTCGCTGTTGCACTCAGGCTCCTCGACCTTACTCTGGCTCTTGAACTAGTGAGAGGCGAGCCAATTGACCAAGCGATCGGGCGGCGCCTCAGCCGGCGCCAGGACGTAACAACAAAGCGCCGGCACTCGTAAAGCATGAAATGCGCTCAATGCTGCGTTTTCTTCCCGTAATTCGTGATCGTTTTCGCGCCCGCGCTCGCTCCGTGCGTTCGTTTCGGGCGCGTGGCCTCTCGCGCTAAAAACGGGTCAGATTTCCTTCCGCCGCGCCTCGGCTTGGGACGCAGCTATGCTGAGCTGCGCCAATGCATCGCTTCGATCGACAGGAGCTCAAGCTTCCACGCCCGTCGGCTTTCGTGGAGCCGCGGATCATTCGGTTTCAGGACATAGACGCTGCGGGCATAATTTTCTATCCGCGAATCCTGGAGATGTTTCACGACGCCTACGCCGCGCTGCTCGCGTTCGCGGGCACTCCGCTGCGCGATGTGATGACCAGGCACAGCTGGATCGCCCCGGTTCGGCACGCTGAAGCCGACTATTTCCGGCCGCTCCGGCTCGGGGACGAGGTGAACGTCGAGATCAGTCGTGCCCACGTGAGCGAAACCGAGACGACCCTGGGTTACCGGATCGTACGCACTCCCGGCGAGGAGGTGTGTGTCGTGGGCCAAGTGGTGCACACGTTCGTCGATCGCGGCAGCTTCAAGCGCGTCGCCATGCCCGAGCTGGTGCGGCGCGCCCTCGTGCGCATCGAATCGGGCGAAGCAGGAGCCGACTGAGCCGGATGCGGAGCGCTACGGCGTATCCGTCGACTCGAGCCGCGCCGCCAGCTCCGACGCACAGGCGCGGCGGTCGACCTTGCCCGACGCGGTGAGCGGAAGACGCTCGACGAGCACTGCTCGCCGCGGGTGCTTGTGTCGCGCCAAACGATCAGCGAGCAGCTGCCCGAGGCAGGTTGGATCCGACAGGCGAGCGTCGCGGGTCACGAGCGCTGCCGTCACGACCTGGCCGAACCGGGCCGAGGTCGAGCCGAACACGCAAGCCGCGGCCACTCCTGGCAGGGTGAGGAGCGCCGCCTCCACCTCCAGCGGGTCCACGTTCTCGCCCCCGCTCACGATCACGTCGTCGACGCGGCCACGCACGTAGAGCTCACCTCGAGGCCCGATCTCGCCGTGATCGCTGGTGAGAAAGAAGCCGTCGGGGTCGAGCGAAGCAGGCCCTTCACCGAGGTAGCCGTCGAAGAGCGACGGCGCGCGGATGGCGATGCGTCCGCTGTCGAGACGCAGGTCGACCCCGGCTAGCGGCACGCCGGAGCTGACCACGCCCCCGCGCTCTGGTAGCGGCTCGTGGCGCTCGGCGTAGGGTCGAGTCACGACTTGTGATGCGGTCTCGGTGAGGCCGTAGCTGGTGAGCAGCGGCAGTCCGGCTGCATGCGCACGCCGCGAGAGCGCTGGCGCGCAGCCGGCGCCGCCGATCAGCACGGCGCGCAGCCGGGGCGGGGCGACGAAGCCCTGCGCTAGCAGCGCGTCGAGCACGCTCGGGACGAGTGAGACCAGCGTGGCGTCGTCGAGCGCTCGCGTGAGCTCGGGGAGGCGCGACAGCACGCCCGCCTCTGCGCCATCGAAGGCGAGCACCGTGGCGCGACCGAGCAAACAGCGCACGACGATCGACAGCCCGCCCGCGTGCGCGAGCGGCAAGCACAGCAGCCAGCGATCGCCGAGCTCCCAGCCCAAATTGGCGGCCGACGCCGCCGCCGAGGCAAGCGCCGCGCGACGGCTGACAGCCACCAAGCGCGGCGCGCCCGAAGAGCCGGAGGTAGGGATGATGGCCAGCGTTCGCCCGGGCTCGACGCCAGCCACGGCTGCTTCGTCGAAGCGACCCGGACGCGGCGCGGGAGGCTCCCGCGAGCCGGCCAGCGCCACGCAACGTTCCGCCTCGCTCGGCGTCGAGCGCGCGTGGAGCGTGAGCACGGGCGTGCCGGTGGCGAAGGCGGCGTAGAGCCAGAGCAGGCTCTCGGCGTCGGCGCGCGGACGCAGCGTCAGCGCTGGCGGCGCAGTCTCCCAGAGCGCCATCGCCAGCGGCGCGCATGCGCGCGCGGCGTCGGCGAACGACCACCTTCGTCCGGCTGCGACGAACGCCACCGCGCTCGGCCGCTCGCGCGCCGCGTCGAAGATCGACAGCGTGCCCATCTCAGTCGAATCCTCCGGAGATGCCGAGGCCGGGCTGCGACCAGCCTCGCAGCGCGCCACCTCGGACACAGGGCTCCGCTTCAACCCCTGGGAAGCTCGCGAGCGCCGCGTGGGGCGCGAGGCCCTGCGCCGGGCCCGCCGGCAGCGCGAGGGCGAGCGCGGCCGCGGCGCGCATGGCCCAAGGGCCGTCGAAGCAGTGCGAGACGATCGTAGCGGCGTGCACCTCACGTGCGCGCGCAGCGACGCGCTGGCAATGGCGCAAGCCGCCGAGCGCCGTGGGCTTGAGCACGACGAAGCTCGCGCCGGTCGCGCGGGCTCTCGCGGCCACGGCGGTGGGCTCGAGGGCTTGCAGCGACTCGTCGAGCGCGAGCGGCACACTGCCGAGCGCTGCCGGCAGCTCGCCGGGCTCTTCGAACAGCTCGACGCGAGCGCCCGACAGCGCCGCGCACGCACGCTCCAGCTGCGCGCGGGTGAGAGCGCCGTTGGCGTCGAGGCGCAGCGCGACGGCGGGGCCGATGCGTCGGCGTAGCTCAATGACGTGCGCGAGCTCGCGCTGGAGCGACCCTTCGGCGCCGAGCTTGAGCTTGAGGCAGGTGTAGCCGGCGCGGAGCGCGGCCGTAGCGCGCTCGAACAACGCTGCGTCGGCCGCCTTGCCGAGCAGCAGAGCGAGCGAGCGCTCGGCCCTGGGCGCCGCGCCGAGCAGCTCGGGAGCGGGCAAGCCGCGCTCGTGGCCGAGCAAATCGAGCGCCGCGGTCTCGAGCGCGAAGCGCCCCGCCGGCAAGCTCGCGGGCAGAAGCTGCGAGATGGCGTCGAGCGCCTCCTCAGCGACCTCCTGCGACAGCGCCCGCTCGAGCGCGCTCGGCGAAAGCGCCGAGAGGGCAGCCTCGACGTCGGGCAGCGTGTCCGGTGAGTAGCCCGGCAGCGGGGAAGCCTCGCCGACGCCGCGGTACTGGGCGCGCTCGAGGCGCACGAGCAGGCTCCGTCGCTCGGGCCAGTCGCGGCGCGCGTGGCCAGCGCCCGGCGTCGCCACCGTGACCCGCGACAGCTCGAGCTTCACGGCAGGCCCGCGATGGCCTGCGCGCGCAGCGAGTGATCGAGCACGAGGCCGAGCGTGAGCAGGAGCCCAAACAGGAGCAGCAGCTTGGCGGTGCCGGCCAGGCGCGCGTTGAGCGCCCGGCCTCGCTCGGTAGCCACCGCTCGCAGCAGCCTTCGTCCGAGCGGAAGCGTGAGCAGCGGCAGCAGCACGAAGCGGCCCTGATGGGCCCCGGTCGCGAGGAACAGCGGCACCGCGTAGGCCACGGCCAGCAGCAGCGCATACTCGAAGATCACGGCCCGCGCGCCCCAGCGCACCGCGAGCGTGCGCTTGCCCGCGCGCGCGTCCTGCTCGTGATCGCGCAGGTTGTTCACGACCAAGATGGCCGTGGCCAGCGCGCCCACCGGCACCGAGCACCACAGCGCGAGGGCCGGCACCTGTCCGCTTTGCACGAAGACCGTGCCGCCCACCGCGACCAGGCCGAAGAACACGAACACGAACACGTCGCCGAGGCCGTTGTAGCCGAGCGGGTAGGGTCCGCCGGTGTAGGCGATGGCCGACAGGATCGAAACCAAGCCGATCGCCAAAATGACAGGACCGGCGACGGCGGTCAGGTAGGCGCCGACGAGCAGCGACAGGGCGAACACCACGTACATGCCGCGCTTCATGGCGGCCGGGGTGATCAGGCCTGCTTGCACGGCGCGCGTCGGGCCGAGCCGCTCGGCCGTGTCCGCGCCTTTTTCGTAGTCGTAGACGTCGTTGGCGAAGTTGGCGCCGATCTGCAGCAACAGGGCGCCCGCGAGCGCGGCGAGCGCCGGCCCGAGCGCGAACCCGCCCTGCGCGTAGGCGCAAGCGCTGCCGACGAGCACCGGCACGCTGGCGGCGCTCAACGTTTTCGGGCGCGCGGCGAGCACCCAACTGGCAAGCAGCGATGGTCGAGGCTCGGGCAGCGCGGCGGTGGTCAAGACGTCATCCAGTGTAAACGCTCAACAGCTCGCGACACAGCGCGGGCCGCTCGAGCAGCAGGTTGTGGCCAGCGCCGGGCGCGATGGTCAGCCGGGCGCTCGGCAGCAGCTCCGACAGCTCGCGCCCGAGCGCGACGAACTTCGGGTCACGCTCGCCGACGAGGATTTCCACTCGGGTGCGTACCTGGCGCAGGTCGGCCCGCAAATCGGGCATTTCTCCCAGCCCATGCTGGATCAAGCTGGCCGCAAGTCCGGCCGCGGTGTGGCGGAGGCGCTGGGCCCGCTGCTCGCTTTTGACCGCGGCGGGCAGCTGGCCCTGAGACGCCCAGAGCGGCAGCGCTTGCCATGCGTCGACGAACGCTTCGAGCCCGCGTTCGAGGAGCAAGTCGACGAAGCGGCGGTCAGCGACGCGACGAGCCGCGCGCTCGCTGTCGCTGGTGAGGCCGGGCTGCGCGGAGATGATCACGGCGCGCTCGTAGCGCTCGGGGTAGCGCGCTAGCGCCCCGAGCGCGAGCCTCCCTCCGAGGGAGTAGCCCACGATGGCCGTGCAGCCTGCGCCGAGCGCGGCGACGCGCGCCACCTCGTCGTCGAAGGAGCCTCGAGCCTCCGTCGTGAGGTGGCCGCCGAGCGCGGGCGTGACGCTGCCCTCGGGTAGCGCGAGCGCATCGAGGCTGCTGGGAGCGCCGGTGAAGCCGTGAAGCCCGAGGTAACGCACGCGCTAGCTCCGCGCGTCGAGCTCGTGGGCGAGCTCCGCCAGCACCGTCCGACGCAGCTCTGCGGCGCTCTCGGCGCCGACCCGCAGGTGGAGGAGAGTCGGCCCCGGCTGTTCCATGGCCTCGGCGGTGGCGCGCCTGACCGCTTCTTCGGTGTCGGGCGCGGCGTAGCGCAGTCCGAACAGCGCGGCCGCGTGCGAGAGCTCGGCGCGGGGCGGGGTGCGCCACAGCGCGGCCGCGTCGGGCTCGGCGCCGTACAGCTTTTCGACCGGTAGCTGATCGAAGATGCGCCCGCCGGCGTTGTCCACGACGCCGATCACGAGCGGCGCTTGGCAGAGCTGCGCCGAGGCGAGCGCGCCCAGGTCGTGCAGCAAGCTCACGTCGCCGAGCAAGAGCAGAGTCGGCGAGCGGCTGCCGATGGCGCTGCCGATGGCACCCGAGAGCAAACCGTCGATGCCGTTGGCGCCGCGCTGAGACGTGACGCGCAAGCTCGCGGTGTGGGTGACGTAGGCGTCTACGTCGCGGATCGGCAGGCTGTTGCCCAGCGCGAGCACGGAGCCGTCGGGCAAGCTCTCGACCACGCTCTTCACCGCGAGCCCCTCGCTGAGGACCGCGCTCGGTCGTTCCAGCGCGGCCGCGACGCGCTTGCGAGCCAAGCCGTGCGCGCTCTTCAGGCCTTCGACCCAGGCCGCTGCCGCCGCCGAACGGCTCGGCTCGGGCCCCAGCTGCCGACAGAGCTCCGTCAGGCCGCGCTGCAAATCGCCGCTCGCGACCAGCTCCGCGCTGCCGAGCGGATCGGGCAAGCCGTGCGGGGCGAGCACGATGCGGCGCGCCCCGGCGGCCCAGCGCTCGAACGCCGACGACGTGGGCGTCGCGCCGAGACAGAGCAGCAGATCGGGGCGGTGACGCGCGGCCGCCCCCGGCACGCTCAGCAGCCAATCGAACAGCGGCAGCGATAGCTCGTGATCTTGCAGCGCGAAGCGCAGCTGGCTCGCGGCCTCCGCGAAGATCGGAAAGCCGAGGCGACGAGCGAGCGCGGCCACCGGCTCCGCCAGGTTCGTCCCGGAGGCGGGCAAGGGACCTACGACGATCGCGCCGGCCCCGCCCGCCCCGAGCGCGCGCGCAGCGGCGGCGACGGCCTCGCTCGCCAGCGCGGGCTCGGGCGCATGGCGGGCGAGCGGCCGCGCGAGCAGGTCGCTCACCTGGGCCGAGAGCGCTCGCTCGACCTCGGATTCGGCCGCGACTGGCTCGAGGGGCTTGCGAGCGCGCGCGTTGAGGTGCACCGGACCTGGCAGCGGTCCGAGCGAGGTCGCCACGGCTTGGGTGACCGCGCGGCGCAGGCCTGCGAGCGCGCTGGGCGCCGCGTCGGGCAGGCCGAGATCGAAGAAGCAGCGCGCGTGCTCGCCGTAGAGCTTCACTTGGTCGATGGTCTGGGCGGCGCCTGCTTGCTGCACCTCGAGCGGGCGATCTGCGGTGACGACGATCAGCGGCAGATGCGAAAGCGAGGCCTCGACGACGGCGGGGAAGTAGTTGGCGGCGGCGGTACCGGAGGTGCACAAGAGCGCGCTCGGTCGGCCGCTGACGCGCGCGTGCCCGAGCGCCATGAACGCAGCGGAGCGCTCGTCGACGACCGAGCGCAGCGTGAGCCCCGGGGTGTGCTGGGCGGCCCAAACGAAGGGCGTGGAGCGCGAGCCCGGGCTCACCCAAACGTCGCGCACGCCCGCGCCAGCCAGCGTGCCGCACAAGAGCCGCGCCCACTCACCGACGAGATGAGCGGCGCGGGGCCCCGCCAGGTCAGACGAGCGGCTCGCCGACATACAGGTGGCAGACTCCGAACGTGAGCGCCGTAGAAGAAACGATGCGCAGGCCCGCTTCGTTCATCAAGGCCTCGAACTCGGCGGCGGGCGGGAACGCGGCGATCGATTTTTGCAGGTAGCGATATTCGGGCGCGCCCGAGAGCAGCGCGCCGATGGCGGGCACCACGTTGTGCACGTGAAAGCGCGCGAGCGGGCCGAGCACGCCTCCGCGCGGCTCCGACAGCTCCAAGATCGCGACGCGACCGCCGGCTTTGGTGACGCGCGCCATCTCGCGCAACCCTCGCAGGCGATCGGGCACGTTACGGATCCCGAACGCGATGCACACGCCATCGACGCTTCGGTCGGCGAGCTTCAGCGCTTGCGCGTCGCCGACCTGAAGCTCGATGCGCTCGGTCAGCGCCGCCTCTTGCAGCTTCTTCTGCCCGACTTCGAGCATCTTTTCCGACGGATCGACGCCGATGATCGACACCTCGGGGTAGAGACGCGCGATCATGATGGCCAGATCGGCCGTGCCGGTAGCCAAGTCGAGCACGCGCGCGCCGGGCTTGAGCTCTAGCGCGTGCACCGTCTTCTTGCGCCAGCTCTGGTCGATGCCGAGCGAGATGACGCGATTGACGAGATCGTAGCGGTGGGCGATGCCATCGAACATCGCGCCGGAGCCCTGCTTGGCGGAGCTGCTGGTTTCGGTGGTGGTCATGAAGTCTTCTCGAGCCGGCGCTAGGACGCCTTGTCGCGGGTGCGAAGGAATGGGGTCGGGTCGATGGATTGCCCCGAAACGAGCGCGCGCAGCAAGCCCTCTCCGAGCTGCGACAGCTCTCGCAGGTGTTGCAGGCGTTCGCGCTTGAACGACAGCGCCTCGGGCTCGGCGGGGCTGCTGCCGGGCAGCTCTGCCTCCGCGCGAGAAAGCGCTTCGGCGAACTCACGCACCAGGGTGAGCTCCCGCTCGCGCAGCACGCGCTGCACGAGCTTGCCAACGCTGGTCTCGGCCTCGTAGAAGTCGCGTCGCTCTCCGGGGCGCCAGCTCTTCTTCACCGCGCCCCACTTCACGAGCTCGCCGAGCGCCATGCTCACCGCGCCGGCGCTCATTTTCAGCTCCGCGCCGATCTCGGCGGCGCCCAGGGGCTCGGGCGAGAGGTAGAGCAGCGTCCACATGCGCCCCATCGGGCGCTTGAAACCCCAGAACTCCATCAAGCGACCGACGGTATCGGCCACCTCGAGCTCCGCTCGAAACACATCGTTCGCTTCACTTTCGGCCATTTGAGGTTTCAAAAAGTCTTGAAACTTTAGGCTCCCGGTCCGACGAGGTCAAGGATCGTGACGCGGGGAGACGCGGGGAAGCTGGCATCTCCCTCCGCCAGGTCCGAAGCGAGCGGCGCTCGACCTCCCGGCCAGTCCCTTGTACCCTGACTGGACGCCCCGAAGCCTGAACGGGCTCGATGCGTGCGGTGATTGGGACCGGCCCGCGAAAGCATGCCCGACGAGCGCTTGAAGGTTGCCGTGGTCGGCTCTGGCCCGGCTGGGTTTTACGCCGCCGAGGCGCTGCTGCGCGCGTCGACGCCCGCGCGCGTCGACGTGTTCGAGCGGCTGCCGGTGCCCTTCGGCCTGGTTCGTTATGGCGTCGCGCCGGACCATCAGAGCATCAAGCGCGTGCAAGCGGCGTTCGAGCGCACCGCGACGCTGCCTGGTTTTCGCTACTTCGGCAACGTCGAGGTCGGGCGTGACCTGAGCGTCGACGAGCTGCTCCGCGGCTACCACGCCGTGGTGGTGGCGACGGGCGCAGCCCTCGACCGGCGCCTGGACATCCCGGGCGAAAACCTCGAGGGCAGCTACGCCGCGACGGCGTTCGTCGGCTTCTACAACGGCCACCCAGACTTCATCGACCTGCGGTTCGTGCTCGACTCCGAGCGCGTGGTGGTGGTGGGAATGGGCAACGTGGCGCTCGACGTGGCGCGGCTGCTGCTCATGGACCGCGACGAGCTCGCCAAGACCGACATCTCGCAGCGGGCGCTCGAGCTGTTGCGACGGAGCCCCGTGCGTGAGGTGGTGCTGCTCGGTCGTCGCGGCCCCGCGCAGGCTGCGTTCGACCAGGGCGAGCTCGAGGCGATCGCCGACCTGCCCGGCGTCGGGCTCGAGGTCGAGGGCGACGTGTCGTTCGTCGACGAAGCGGACTTGTCCGCCCCCGCGCGTAAGAACCTCGCGTACCTGGCGCGCCTCGCGCTGCAGGGACCTGGCGACGCCCCACGCCGTCTGCGCCTGCGGTTCTTGACGTCGCCGCTGGAGCTGCTTGGCAGCGAGGGGCGCGTGCGCGCGCTCCGCGTCGAGGAGAACCGCTTGGTGGGGTCGGGGCCGCACGTGCGCGCCGAGCCGACCGGCGAGCGCTGGGAGATTCCGACGGGCGTGGTGATTCGCTCGGTGGGCTATCGCGGGCACGCGGTGCCTGGCTTGCCGTTCGACACCAAGCGCAACGTCGTGCAGAGCTCGGGCGGACGCGTCACCAATTTCAACGGCGAGCCGCAGCCCGGCTTGTACTGCTCGGGCTGGATCAAGCGCGGCCCGTCGGGGCTGGTGGGCACCAACAAGGCCGACTCCAAGGAGACGGTGGAGCTGCTCTTGCGTGACGCCGAGGCGCTCCTGGCGCGGCGACTCACGCTCGATGTCGACGCGCTATGCGCGACGCGCGGCTTGAAAGTCGTCGATTTCGAGGGCTACCGCCGCATCGACGCCGCCGAACGCGAGCGGGGTGCCGCGCTCGGCAAGGTACGCGACAAGCTCGAGCGCGTCGCGGACATGCTGGCGGTAGCGCTGCCGAAGGCGTAGGCTTCCCCCATGCCTTCACGGCGAACCACGTTGCTGCTGGCCGGTGCGGCCCTGGCGCTACCAGGCCTGGCCGCGGCCGACGCCGAGCACCCCGAGCATGTTCCGGCCAGCCAGGCGGGCGAGGACTTGCAAGAGTACGTCGAGGGCGCCAGCCGCCTCGAGGGGCGCATCATCGCGCCCTGCTGCTGGAACCAAACCATCGACATCCATGGCTCGGAGCCGTCGTACCAGCTGCGGCGAGAGATCCGGCGCCGGCTCAAGGCGGGCGAGTCCCCCGAGGCCATCGAAGCGTCGTTCGTGAAGCGTTATGGCTCGAAGATCCTGGCCGTGCCGGACACGAGCCCGCTCGGTAGCTTGGCGACGGTGCTCGCGATCGGCTTTGGCGCGGCCGGCGTCGGCGCGTACTTCATGTTGAAGCGCTGGACGCGCCGAGGGGCGGTCGCGGAGCCCGCGAAGGGCCAGGGCGACAGCGCTGCCGTCGTCGCGCCCAAACGCGACGCGCTCGATGAACGGCTCGATCGGGAGCTTTCGGAAATCGGCGATCAGGCGTAAAGCCCGGGGCATGTCACTCCTCGAGCTCCCGATCGTGCAATGCCGCGGCAGCGCCCGCGCGCTGGGCAATGGGCAAGGCGAGGCGCTCCGCGAGCGCATTCGAGCGTTCATCGATCAGCGCTTGAGCGCCTTCGCTCAGTACTCGCGCGAGCGCGGCGGACCGAGCGTCGAGCAATTCCTGGCCGCTGGGGCCGAGTGCCTGCGCGTTTACGAAAAGTGGGACGCCGCTGGCGCCGCCGAGAACGCGGGTATCGCGGAGGCGGCAGGCGTGAGCGCGGAGGCGCTCTACGGCTCGACCAACATGACCGACGTGCGTGACGTGCTGCTGTTACCGTCGCCGCCGGCGGACGAAGGCTGCACGTCACTGCTGGTGCCTGCGTCGCTCTCGAAGTCGGCGCAGGTGGTCGTGGGGCAGACGTGGGATTTGAACCCGACCGATTTGGACTTCGTGGTGGCGGTGCATCGACGGCCCGACGTTGGCCCGGAGACGTGGTCCGTCACGGTGGCGGGAGCACTGTCGCTCACCGGTATGAACGCCGAAGGCGTGGCGGTGGGGACGACGAACATCAAGACGCGCCGTTCGCGGCTCGGCGTCGGTTACTTGAGCTTGCTCCACCGCGCGATCCGCGCTCGCTCGACGGGCGAAGCGCGCGAGCTGATCCGAGCCGCGCCACGCGCGGCGGCGCACACGTACTGGCTCGCGGACGCGGACGGCGCGCTCGAGCTCGAGTGCGATCCGGACAACGTGATCGAGCGCCGCGCCGACGGGCAGCCGCTGGCGCGCACCAATCATTGCCTCGCCGACGCCATGCGCGACGCGGAAGGTGAGCCGCCCACGGCCTCCAGCCAAAAGCGCCTCGCGAAGGCGGAAGGCTACTTGCGCGCGGGCGGCCACGACGTGGCGAGCTTGCAGGCGTTGATGCGAGATCGCAGCGACGGCGTCGACAGCATCAACCGCTACACGGAAGACGAACAAGGCACGACCACCAACGCTTGTCTCGTCGCGATCCCTGCCGAGCGGGAGCTCTGGGCCTGCCGCGGCCCGGCCGACCGCGGACGCTGGGTGCGGCTGCCGTTCGGCTGAGCCGGCCCTGAGCGCGTGCTCACGGCATCCGAGCACGCGCTGGTGAGCTCGATGGCGACCGGCTACCAGGGGAGCACTTCGCCGCTGGCGTGCCAAAAGCTGCCGCTCGTCTGGGGGGTGAGGGCGTCGATGCGCGCGAGCAGAGCGCGAGCGGCGTCGTCGGGTAGCACGCTGCCGTGGTTACCCGTCATTTCCGTCTTCACGTAGCCGGGGTGCAGCAGGACCACCGAGATGCCGCGACCTGCGAGATCGTGCGCGAGCGACTTACCGGCGGCGTTCAAGGCCGCCTTCGACATGCGGTAGCCGTAGTAACCGCCGGAGCTGTTGTCGGCGATCGAACCCATGCGACTCGTGAGCAGCGCGACCTTCGAGCCCGAGGTGAGGAGCGGCAAGAGCTTGTGCGTCACGCGCAGCGGGCCGAACGCGTTGGCTTCCATCTGCCGCTGGATCGACGCGAAGTCGAGCCGCTCGAGGCCTTCTTCGGCGAGAACTCCCGCGTTGTTGATCAAGAGGTCGAGCGAGCGCCCTTGCAGCTTCTCGGCCAGCAGGTTGAGCGACTTGTCGCTGGTGACGTCGACGCCGGATTCGACCTCGACGCCGAGCCGGGTAAGCTCGGGCGTCTCGCGCCGGCACGTGGCGATGACGGTGTCGCCCCGCGCCTTGAGCAGCTTCACCAGCGAAAAACCGATCCCGCGATTCGCACCAGTCACGAGCGCCGTTGCCATGCCCGCACTGTAGCAGGCGGCGGGCCCGGCGGTGTCAGGCGCGGCGGCGCTTGGGGGCTTTCGCTTTGGCTTCTTTGGCCTCTTCGGCGAGCTTGGCCATCTTGGCGGCCTCGGTGAACATCGCGAAGGCGGCTTCGGCGGCGCGCTTGGCGCGCTCGGTCTCGCCGCGCATCTCCATCAAGAAGCGGCTGGGGATTGACGGGCGCGGTTTGCCCCACTTCATGCGCTCGCGGCAAAACGAGAGCACGAGCGTGTCCTGCGCGCGCGTCACGCCGACGTAGCACAGGCGCCGCTCTTCCTCGATGCTCTTGCCGTCGATGATCGAGCGCCCGTGCGGGAGCAACCCTTCTTCCATGCCGATCAGGTAGACGTGCGGGAACTCGAGGCCCTTGGCGCTGTGGAGCGTCATCAGCGTCAGGGCGTGGCGCTCCTTCTTGTCATCGTCGTCCTTGTCGTCGCGGTCGGCGAGGGTGGCTTCTTCGAGGAAGCCGAGCAGGGACGGGTTCTCGGCGCGCTCGGTGTAGAGCGCGGCGGAGTTGATCAGCTCCTCGATCGTGTTCCAGCGCGCCTCGACGTCGGCGGGGTTCTTGTAGGCGCGGGTCAGCTCCGACTTGTAATCGACCTTGTCCAGCAGCTCCTTCATCATCTCCGCGAGCGGCTGCTCCGTCAGCTTGCCCCGGTAGTGATCGATCAGCTTGATGAAGTCGAAGATGCGCTGTGCGGTCAGCGTCGGTACGTCTTGTAGCGCTTCGGGTAGCACCTGCCACAGCGGCTTACCGGCAGAGACAGCGCGCTCGAGCAGCGCCTCGATCGTGCCGGCGCCGATGCCTCGCGACGGCACGTTGATGATGCGCAGCAGCGAGACCTCGTCGTTCGGGTTGGCGATGACACGCAGGTAGGACATCACGTCGCGTACTTCCTTGCGGTCGTAGAACGACATGCCCCCGACGAGCACGTACGGGATTTTGTGGCGGCGCAGCTCGAGCTCGAAGGCGCGCGGCTGCTCGTTGGTGCGGAACAAGATCGCGATGTCGCTGGGGGCCGTGCGCGGGCCGTCGGTCACGTCGAGCCGCGCGCGGATGTCGCGCACGACCTCCTCTGCCTCCGCCGTCTCGTTGTCGAAGCGCACGATTTTGGGGGGGATCCCGCCGTCACGGTAGGGCCTCAGCACCTTTTTGTGACGGGTGCTGTTGTGCGCGATCAGCGTGTTGGCCGCCTCGAGGATGGGCGCCTTGGAGCGGTAGTTGTCTTCGAGCCGAACGACCTTGGCTTCGGGCCAGTCGTTCTGGAAGCTCAAGATGTGCGTCACCTCGGCGCCACGCCAGCCGTAGATCGACTGGTCGTCGTCACCGACCACGCACAGGTTGCGGTGTCGATCCGCCAGGGCCTTCACGATCCGGTACTGCAGGCCGTTCGTGTCCTGGTACTCGTCGATGAGCAGGTGATCGAAGCGCGAGGCCTCCGCGAAGCGCGCGTCCGGGTGCTTGTTGAAGAGCTCCTCGGTGCACATCAAGAGGTCGTCGAAGTCCATGGCGCCGGCGGCTTTGAGCGCGGCTTGGTACTTGCCGTAGGCCATCGCCGCGAGCTGCGCCTTGTCTTTGGCGGCGGTGTCGAAGGCGCCGTCAGGCCGTACTCCTTGCGTCTTCCAATTGCCGATGTAACCCAGCAAGTCCCCTGGTTTCAGCGTTTCGTGGCCAACGCGCACGTCGCGCAGGGCGTTACGCGCCAGCATTTCTTGATCCGAGCGGTCGTAGATCGTGAACTCTTCCGGGTAGCCGAGCAGGCGCGCGTGACGGCGCAAGAGGCGCACGCAAAGCGAGTGGAAGGTCGAGATTTCGGGCGGCTTTTCGCCGCGCTTGCGCCGCCCGAGCAGCTTCTGGGCGCGCTCGCGCATTTCGCGCGCGGCCTTGTTGGTGAAGGTGACCGCCAAGATGCGGTGCGGCAAGATGCCAGTCTGGATCAGGCGCGCGATGCGGAAGGTGATGACGCGCGTCTTGCCCGTGCCGGCGCCGGCCAGCACCAGCAACGGGCCGGATAGCGTCGTCACCGCGTCGCGTTGAGGCTTGTTGAGCTCGTCGAGGTTCACGGTCGATTCACCGAAAAATCAGCGAAAGAGTGGTGGTGATGATGCCGAGCACGCTGCCCACGATGGTCAGGATCTTGCCCCACTTGAGCTTTGCCTCCGCGTCGGCCAGCAGGCCGTGGTCTACCGCCTGCATGGCCAGGTAGCAGAACACGGCGCCGCCGACGCCGAGACAAAGGCTCGCGCAGAATAGCGCGCTCGTCAGAGACAGCACGAGCCAGAGCGTGGCTTCTCGATGGAGCTCCTGAGAAGGTGTCGCCTGCGCGGCGGGGGGCGAACCTGGCGTCTGCATCTCGGGGCGACTCGGGGGTGGAGCCGAACCGCGGTCGTGCGACCGCGACGGGCCTGCGTCAAGAAGCTCGCGCAAGGCCCTTGGCCGGCCGCTAGTTCATTGAAGCGACGCTGCACGGGCTTTTCGAGGCAGCTCGTCACTCGGCGGGCGCGAGCAGGCGCGTGGCGAGCAACGCACGGGCGGCGGCCTGCGTCGTTCGCAGCTCGACGCGCACGTCGAGCGAGCCGAGCGCGCCCCGGCCATGGGCACACAGGCGCGTGCTAGCGGCCTGGGCGCCGACGGCCGCGTCGAGCTCGAGCTGAGTGCTTTGGTCGATCGCGCGCAGCTCGACGCCAGCGGCTGGACCTTCGATCGCGACGTTGACGTCCAAGCAGCGCTCGAGCGGCACCGAGAACGGGAGCGTCGTGAGCTGCTCGGCGCTGAGCGAGAGCTCTGTCACTTTGCCGATCGCGTCGGCGCGCTTCAGCACGCCGCGCGCAAACATCCGCGACACGAGCCGGCTCGCAGCGAGCGGGGCTCGGCCGAGCTCTGGCGGTGCGTCGGGCTCGCGCGACACGAGCACGCTAGCGGGACCGGGGCCGAGCTCGGCCGCGGCGTCGAGCCGCACTTTGCCGCTAGCGCACGCGAACAAGGTGGCCTCGCCGCCGCCCGCCGCTTCGCCCAGCAGCGCTCCCGCGTCGCTCCACAGTCGCGCGCTCAAGCCGCGCAGGGGTGAGGCCCCGATGACGTCGATGCGCGAGCAGCCGCTCGCCAGCTCGAGCCGCGCGCTGCGGCGCTGACCGAGGCCCAGCGCGAGCTCGGCGCGAGGCGTCACGGCAGGGTAACCCGACTTCTGCAAGCGAGCCTGGGCGAGCTTCAGCGCCGCCTTTGCGTCCGTGCTGGGGTAGACGTCTCGGCGGACGACCTCACCCTCGATCTCGACCTCGGTACCCGGCAGCGAGCGGGACAAGGCGGCGACGGCCAAGCCGCGGCCCGCGTGCGGCCGCACCTCGAAGGTGATCTCGGTCTGGATCGGCGAGCACACGACCAGGGCGCGCTGCCTGCCGCTGCCGACGGCGCGGCCCAAGATGCGGCCCTGATCGTCCAGTGCCGCGACGTCGAGGTGCGACACGTCGTCGGAGGGAATGAAGAGAGCGTGCACGCAGCGGCCCGCGTCCAGCGTCGCCGGCAGCGACGTCGGCAGCGTGGCGTCGAGCGCCAGCGCGACGCGCCGCAAGTCTTGGAACTTGCCGCCGACGCGGGCGCGCTCGCGTAGCACGAGCTCGTCCAGGCCCGGCCAGGCATTGAGCCGGGCTGGATCGCGCGCGTCGCGCGGCTTCACGCGGTAGCGTTCGGCAGCTTTCGCCGCGTCTTTCGGCGTCACTTGCTCCGCGCCGAGGGCGACGATGCCGTGGCCTTGCGCGATGCGCGCCGCCACGAAGATGCGGCCGGGGTGGGGCGGACAGATCAGCAGCGACGGGGCGCGATCGGGCGCCTCATCGCTGCCGAGCGGCGCCCCGTCTTCGCCGTAGGCCAGCAAGTCGAGATCTTCGATCGTCTCGCTGCCGCGCGCGATCACGATCAAGCACGACTCTTTGGCCGCCTCGAGCAGCGTCGAGATCCGGTCCCCCGCGACCCCGGCCTCTGCCGCCACCACGAGGCTGTTGCCGAAGCCTTCATTGCCCTTGATTCGGCGAGGGTCGAGCGGCTTCTCGGCGACGCGGAGGTTGTTCGGCGGCACCGTGTGCGGCGCTATCGCGAGCGGCGCGGGGCGCTGACACGCGAGCCCCGTGAAAGCGCCGAGCGCGAGGAGCGTGAGCCACCGCTTCATGGCGCGCTCGGTCTCGCGGGGCTGGTTTGGAAGAGCACGAAGAGCCACGCTAGACCCAGCCCGCGGGCCTCGACGTCCAAATCGACGCGGGGCTCGACGCCGGTACAAAACGCCAGCCGCGGCCCTGGCTCGGAGCCCGAGCTGGTGGCTTCGTGGGCGAAGCCGGCGGCTCGAGCGCCGAGGGATAGCTGCTCGGCTCGTCCGTGCGCGACCACCGCCGCCGCGACGTAGCAGGTGTGCGGCAAGAGGCTGCGCGGCAAAGGCGTTCGCCCCTGCGCGCCGAGCGTGGCTTGCACGACGAGGCCGAGCCGGCGCGGCGCGCGCGCTCCCCCCAGCGCGACCACCAGCTTCTCCGCGAGCTCTTGGCCGAAGCGTCCTGGCAGGTCTTCGGGCAGCGGGTGCTCCGCGATGAGCATCAGGCGATCGAGCTCGTCGGCGGGAGCGGCGACGCGCACGAAGAGCTGACGCTCACGCGTCGTGCACAGCTCGTGCTCGATGTCGGGTACATCGGGCGAGGTGAGCGCCTCGGGCTGCTCGTCGACGCGCTCGGTCAGCAGCAAGCGGAACGAGCGGCTCTCGTTCGGACCCGTCGCGAGCAGGCGATGACAGCCTGGCCTCAGCGACACGCGCGCGAAATCGATGCGGGGGAGCTGCTGCGAGCGGACGCCGCGCGCACCTGCGAGCTTCTCGCGAGCTTCGAAGCCCGTGAGGCGCGCTGCGAGCGAAGGCCGCGCCGGGGGCGGGCCGGGGTCACCCGCGGGCGCCGCGTTGCCGGCGTCACGCTCCGGCAGCGTGGCGGCGAGCGACGGCGGCGGCTCGGTCCCTACCGCGATGCGAGTGTGGACCACGGCTCGAGGTGAGCGCATCTCGACGAGCAGCCGCAGCAGCGTGGCTCGCTCTCGCCCACAGCGCGTGAGCTGCAGCGCCCCCGCGCTGCTCGCGTAGGCGGCGGGTAGCCCCGGCCACGGGTGCAGGTGCACCAGAAACTGCGTCGGCGCCGGGGCCAGCCAGGTCACCGTCGTGCAATCACCGGTCGCGCCGTCGAGCGCCCACGGCGGCAGCACCCAGAGCCCTGATTCGCCGCGCTCCAGAAGCCGAGCCGGCAGCCCTTCCTGACGGTTCTGTGAGCCGGAGGCGCGCTCGAGGCGCGCGAGATCGGCGCCGAGATCAGCCTCTGCGGCGCGAGGCCACAGCGCGAGCGCCAGCGCGAGCGCCCCCGTCGACCACGGCGCCCGCGCGCCCGGTCGGTTCAGCCCGGCGTGCGCCGGAACGGGGCCTCCACGAAGCTCTTGGAAGGCGGGCTCCAGACGAAGAGCTTGTGGGCCGTCACCTTGCCGGCGTCGACCGCCGTCACCAAGTACGCGAGCGAAAACGATGGATCGCCGGTGCCGCCCATCGTCATGCTGGCCGCGTCCTCGGCGCTGAAATACGCGCCGCAGTCGAGGTGCGAATGGAAGAAGACCTTCACCGGCCGCGCGTTCTCGACGCCTTGGCGGATGGCTCGCTCGAACTTGAGCGCGTTGATCTTGAAGTAATCGTGACCGGTGCGCGGATGACCTTCCGGATCCGCGGCGTGGTATTTGTTGGCCAGGTTCTCGAGCTCGACGGCGCGATCGACGGCCAGCGGATCACTCTCGGGCCCTTCGAGGTAGCCGCAAGCCTCCTCGTTTCGGCCGTACGCCGCCACGCCGGCGCGCTCGACTTCGGCCAGCACACTGTCGGGGATCGCGATATTGCCTTCGGTCCAAGGGGTCTGCATGGGGCTCACCAGATGTAGCGCTTTTCCCACTTGATGGGCGAAAAGTAGCGATCACTGCGGTCGCAGGCGATGGTCACGACGCAGCCGCCGCGGCCCTCTTCGTGGAGCCGCTCCGCGATTTTCACGGCCGCGAAGATGTTGGCGCCCGTCGAGTGGCCGATGGGCAGGCCCTCCTCGGCGGCGACCCGGTCCGACATGTCCCAGCCATCCTCCGTGCTGACCGGCATGATCTCGTCGGGCAGGTTGGGATCGTAGATGGGGGGCACGATGCTGGAGGCCATGTGCTTGAGGCCTTCGAGGCCGTGCAGCGCCTCCGCCGGCTCCGCGGCGGTGCAGTGCACGCGGCGGGTGTGCTCGTGCAGGCGCCGCGTGGTGCCCATCACGGTGCCGCTGGTGCCGAGCGAGCTGACGAAATGGGTGATGCGATCACCGAGCGCGTTCAAGATCTCGACGCCGGTGCCGTGGTAGTGCGCGAGCGGGTTGGACGGATTCGAGTACTGATCCGGATAGAAATATTTGTCGGGGTTCTCGGCCACGATCTTGCGCACCAAGCGGATAGCGCCGTCCGAGCCTTCCATCGGATCGCTGAAGATCAGCTCCGTGCCGAAGGCCTGCGTGATGTCTTTGCGCGCCTTGGTGACGTTGCGCGGCATCACCAGCTGCACCCGATAACCGAGCGCCGCGCCGACCAGCGAGTAGGCGACGCCGGTGTTGCCGCTGGTGGAGTCGATCAGGATCTTGTCCGTCGTCAGACGACCGTCCGCGATCGCGTCCTGCATCATGCGCAGCGCCGGGCGATCCTTCACGGAGCCGCCCGGGTTCATGTACTCGAGCTTGACGTAGACCTCGACGCTGGGCGCGGTCTTGGCGACCTTCTCCAGGCGAACGAGCGGAGTGTTGCCGACGGCGTCGATGATCGACGAGAGCCGTCGTGAACGAGCGAATCGCTGAGTCAGGGTCACGTTGCTTGCTCCAAGACGTTTCTGATTTGCCGGAGCGCGCGCCAAGCGCCTTCGGCGAAAGCGCGCGCCTCCGCGTGCCGGAAGCCGTCCGCGTGCGCGAATGGGCTGGGGGCATCGCCGCTTTCGACGAAGCTCCGCGCGCCGGCGCGATCGAGGTACTGCGCCTCGATCTCGACCGCGAGCGGCTCGCCGTGGGGGGTGACGTAGGTCGCGGCGGCGAGCCGCTCTTGCCCCTGCTCACCGACGGCGGCGAGCAGTCGCTGACGGACGTAGCGATCCAATCAGCCTCCGGCGATCGCGGGCACGATGCTGAGCTCGTCGGCGGCCTTCAGCTGAGTCTCGAGGCCGTCGAGGAAGCGGATGTCTTCGTCGCCGACGTAGATGTTCACGAAGCGGCGCACGCCTTTGTCGTCGAGCAAGCGGTCACGCAGACCCGGGTGCTTTTGCTCGAGGTTCTCAATCACGGCTTTGACGGTGTCACCCGCGGCTTGGACTTGCTCTTCGCCGCCAGTGAGGGATCGGAGGGGGGTGGGGATTCGAACGGTAGGCATGGTTTTGCTTGCGATGGGGGTGGGGTTAGGCGGCGCAGCTCGGGTTCGTGTAGCGAGCTTCGTCGAGGTCGAAGATAGTGGCAGAAGGGCCGCAGAGCGGGCAGGTCGGGCGCGCCGCCGTGGGCACCTGGCGCAGCCGGTCACGTTGCCCGTCGTAGGTGTAGAGCGCGCCGAACGCCGACGCATCCCCCGCCAGCACGCGCAGCGCCAAATCGGCCAATAAGGCGCCGCAAAATCCGACGACCGGCCCCATCACGCCCGCCTCCGAGCAGCCCTGCTGGGCGCCGGGCGGGACGTCCTCGAACAGGCAGCGGTAGCAAGGTGAGCCGGCCGGCGCTACGGCCCAAGCCGTGGCCACGAAGCGCACGGCCGCGCCGTGCACGACCGGCTTGCCCTCGAGGTGAGCGGCGTCGGCGGCGAGGAACTTGGTGGCGTAGTTGTCGGCGCCCTCGACGACCAGGTCGACGCCGCGCACGAGCGCGCGAGCGTTGTCGGGCAAGAGGCGTGAGCGCACGAGCTCGATGCGGTCCGCCGCGGCGCCGGCGCGGATGAGCGCGTCGCGCGCGGCCTCGAGCTTGTCCCGGCCGACGTCGGCGTCGGTGTAGAGGATTTGACGGTGCAGGTTGGTGATGTCGACTTGGTCGTCGTCGCACAGCACGAGCTTCACGTGACTCGCGCGCGCGAGCACCGCCGCCACCGGGCAGCCGAGGCCGCCGAGGCCCACGACCAGCACGCGCGAGATGTCAGCCATCAGGTAACGGCCGCCTCCTTGGCCTGGAAGTACTCGTCGAGGCTGAAGTAGCGCTCGCCCGTGTCGCACAAGATGGTGACCACGTTCTTGCCTGGCCCCAGCTCGCGCGCCAGGTCCAGCGCGATGGCCACGTTCGCGCCCGCGCTGATGCCCGTGAGCAGGCCCTCGCGGCGCGCCAAGTCGCGCTTGGTGCGGTAGGCGCGCTCGTCGCTGATGGTGCGAACCTCGTGGGGCACGCTCGGATCGTAGTTCTTCGGCACGAAGCCGGCGGCGATGCCTTGAATCTTGCTCGGCCCGCGCTCTCCGCGCGAAATGGTGGCGCAGGTGTCAGGCTCGACGGCCACGATGCGGCAGGCGGGGAAGCGCTCGCGCAGCACGCGACCGACGCCGCTGATGGTGCCGCCGGTGCCCACTGCGGCCACGAAACCGTCGAGCGACTCGTCGCCTAGCGCATGCACGATCTCTTCGACCGTAGTGCGCGCGTGCATCTCGGGATTCTGGGGGTTCTCGAACTGCTGCGGCATGAACGCCCCCGGCGTCTGCGCCGCGAGCTCGCGGGCTTTGGCGATCGCGCCGTCCATCTGCTCGGCTTCCGGCGTGAGCACCAGCTCCGCCCCGTAAGACTGGAGCAGCTGGCGACGCTCGAGGCTCATGCTCTCGGGCATCGTCAAGATGCAGCGATAGCCGCGCTGCACGGCCACCAGCGCCAGGCCGATGCCGGTGTTGCCGCTCGTCGGCTCGATCACCACGCCGCCGGGCTGCAAACGACCGTCGCTCTCGGCCTGCTCGATCATCGCCAGGCAAATGCGGTCTTTCACGGAGCCGCCTGGATTCATCGCCTCGAGCTTGCCGAAGACGCGACCGCGCGGCTCTTCGCTCGCGAGTCGGCGGATCTCGACCAGCGGAGTGTCCGTGATCAGATCCAGGATGCTCGAGTAGACGAGCGGCTTGTCCGGGAGGGGGGGCAGGCGGGATTCAGATGACATAGACATAGCGTTGGGAGGAAGGGCGCTTCATGCCGAATTCCTCGGCGCGAGAGCAGATGTCACTGATGCTGATGGCATCGAAGCAGGCCTCGACGCTCGACGAAAGGTCGCGAAACACCAGCTCCGTCACTCGCTTCGAGTCGCTCGAGGCTTGGGCGCGCCGTCCTTGCGTCTCGCGATCACCGAGCTGGATGGGCCCCTCGAGGGCGCGTACGACGTCGCCAAGCCGGATGTCGGCGGCGCGCCGCGTGAGCGAATAGCCGCCCTGGGGGCCTCGCTTGGAGCCGACGATGCCGCCGCGCTTGAGATCTTGAAAAATCTGCTCGAGAAAGCGCGGCGGAATGTTCTGGCGCTCCGCGATGTCCTTGACCTGTGTCGCGCGGCCGTCGTTGTAAAAGGCGATGTCGAACAAGGCGCGGACGGCGTAACGACCCTTGTTCGAGAGCTTCACGCTAGGGGTTTTGTCATTGGCACATCGGTTTTGTCAAGAATGGCCAGCAATGCGGCAAAAGGCCGCAAAGTCAGCTGCCGCCTGCGTTGGCGGAGCCGCCGATGCTGGAGCGCCCGCGCCGCGCGGCGGCCCATTTCGCCTTTCGGGCGCTTTGCAGTTGGGTGTAAAACCCCGAGGGCCGCGGGGTGCGTTTTCGCGCCTTCGCTCACCTTTGCTCAAAGGGGAATCTCATGAAGCATTGCATTGGATGGATCGGTTTGGCCCTCGTCGGGCTCTCGGCGTGTCAGCAGCAAGAGCCCGCCGCCGCGCCGCTCGCCGCGCCTCCGCCGGCTGAGCCCATCGCGGCCGCGACGCCAGCCGAAGCGGCACCGGCGCCGGTGGCGCCGCCTCCCGCGACGGCCGATGAGCGGAGCAAGCTGTTCAAGGATTGTTGGACGCAGTTCAACGCGCGTGATTTCGCGAAATTCCAAAGCTGCTTCGCGGAGAACGCCACGAGCGAGCAGGTCGATATGGGCACGCCGCCGCTGAGCGGCCGCCAGAACATCGTCGAGCGGCAAAGCAAGCTGTTCACCAGCGCCTTTCCCGACCTGGTAGCGGAGCAGCAGCTCACGATCGTCAGCGGCGCCGACATCTTGTCGGTGGTGCTCCTGAAGGGCACGCACAAGGGCGCCCTACCCGGCGCGGAGGGCGAGATCCCCCCCAGCAACAAGAAGATTGGCTATCTGGCGCTCCAGCACGCAACGCTCACACCCGAAGGCCGCAGCATCGCCAAAGAGCGCTTCATTTACGATGCGGGCACGTTCATGAGCCAGATCGGCGTGAGCCCGGCCCCTGCGCGCAAAGCGCTGGAGCAGGGGTTCGCCGATAAGCCAGCGTTGATCAGCGCCGGCACCGAGCCCGAGAAGGCGAACATCGCGGCGCTCGGCGCGTGGACGAGCGCCATGAACAAGCACGACGTCGCCGCGCTGAGCGCGCTGGAGGCCGACGACGTAGTCTTTTCGGATCTGTCCGCGCCCGCGGATCGCGTCGGCAAGAAGGAGGTCCAGAAGTCGCACGAGGAGATGCTCAAGGGTTTCCCCGACCTCAAGATCGACCAGACGAGCGCTTGGGCAGCGGGAGACTACGTGATCTCGGCGGGCCGCTTCTCGGGCACGAACACCGGCGACATGCCCTCGATGAAGCTGAAGAAGACGGGCAAGCCGGTGAACGTCGAGTACTACATGGTGACGCAGCTGGCAGACGGCAAAGTGAAGCGCTCCTGGCTGTTCACCAATGGCATGGCGTTCGCGAGCCAGCTCGGCACGTTGCCTGCACCGAAGGCAGCCGCGAAGCCCGCCGCCAAAGAGTCGAAGGCGGCGGCGCCGGCGCCGGCAGCGGCCGCCAGTCGAGCGAGCAAAGCGAGCGCAGCCACCGACGTCATGGGGTCTGCCGCGACGGCGCCGAGCTCAGGCACCACGACTCCGCCCTCGGCTGCCTCCAAGACGTCACCCGCGACTCCGCCCGAGGCCGCGCCGAAGACGTCGCCCGCGCCCACGGCTCCGGCCGCAGCCGCGCCGAAGACGAAGTAGAATCGCCGGCAGGCACCGTCACGCTCGCGGGGGCCGCAGGGGACCGCGGGCTCGGGGCGAGCGTGACGGCGGCTCGGCGTGCTAGGCTCTGTCGCCTTGGGTTCTCGCACACGGAACAGCAGGGCGGCGGTAGTGCTCGCCTGCCTGGCCGCGCTGGGCTGCAGCGGTGGCGCTGACCCGGCGCCGCGGGATGCTCCGAGCGAGGCGGGCGCTGGAGGCGAGTGCGCCGCTTGTCCGCAGCCGAGCGCGGGCGAGGGCGGCGGCGGCGGTACCAACGCTCCGGCGGAGGGTGGCGGCGCGCCTGCAAGCGGCGGAGCCGCCAGCGGCAACTCCGGCGCACCCAGCGTGGACGCCCCCGTTCTTGCTTTGCGCTCGATCTCGCTGTCGCAGACCCACGAGCTGCCGCTGATGGCGGAGGGCCACAGCGTGCCTCAGCGCGCACGACCAGCGCCGCTGATCGCTGGCAAGCGCTCGCTATTTCGCGTGTTCGTCGAGCTGGAGCCAGGCTGGTCGCCGCGCCCCTTGCTCGGCGTGCTCGACTTGCGAAACGGCAGCCAGACGAGCTCCATCGTCAGCGAGCGCAGTCTCAGCGAGAGCTCCCGGCAAGACGACGTGGCGTCGACGTTCGCGTTCGACGTACCCCCGAGCGAGCTGACCTCGAGCACGACATATCGCGTGCGCGTGCTCGACCAAGACAAAACCGAGCTCGCCCGCTTTCCGGACGAAGGCTTCGGCGCCCTCGACGCGGAGCCGGCGGAGCCGTTCGAGCTCGTGATGGTGCCGCTCGTCTCCGCGGGTCACGCGCCGACGCTCGCCGCGCCCGAGATCGCGGCGCTGCGCGCGCGCCTGCTCGCGATCTACCCCTTGTCCGACGTCACCATCTCGATCGCCGACAGCGTGAAGCTCCCCTACGTCGTCGACGGCGATGGTAACGGTTGGGACGAAGCGCTCGACGACCTGTACGCATATCGGGACGCCGCGTCGCCCGCCGACAACGTGTTCTTTTACGGCATGCTGGCGCCATCGACGAGCTTCACGAGCTACTGCAAGTCGTCCTGTGTGCTCGGTTACTCGGTGATCGCGGAGGCAGACGACGTCGCGTCGCGGGGCTCGATCGGCGTCACCATCTTCGCCGACGGCTCGGGCGCGAGTGACGCCTGGGATACGCTCGCTCACGAGCTGGGGCACGCCCTCGGCCGTGATCACGCCAACTGCGGGCTCGAGCTCGGCGAGCCTGCCGATCCGGACGACTACGACGCCGACTACCCGTATCTCAACGCGGGCATGGGCAGCGTCTACGGCTTCGACTTCGCGACGATGCGGCTCGTCAAGCCCAAGACCTACCGCGACGTGATGAGCTACTGCGTGCCGGTTTGGATCTCCGACTACACCTACCGGGCCATCGACGAGCGGCTCGACTACATCGCGTCGAGCCGCTTTCGCGCGCTTTCTCTCACGCCGCCGGCGATGGAGCGCGTGGCGCGCATTCGGCGTGATGGCCAGACTCGCTGGCTCACGGAGCGCGAGCGGCGCGGGAGCGGCGCGACGCGCGCGGTGGCGCTGCTCGACGCAGCGGGCGTCGAGGTTGGCCAGGTGATGGTGCGTTTTTCTCCCATCGATCACGCAGCCGGCGGCTATGTCTCCCTGTCGGCGGCGTCGCTGGCGGTGGCGGGCGCGGTCTCGCTCGATCTGAGGCCGCTCGGCGGCTCGATTCTGCCGCTGTGAAGCGGCGCTCGCCTTGAACCGGCGCGGGCGCGATGTCAGGCTGCGCGCGCCATGCCGCTTTCGCGTGACGCCATCTTGACCGTGCTCTCCGGCCTGACCGTCCTCGGTTGCAACAAGGCGGCGACCCCGCCTCCAGAGCCGACCGCGTCGGCCGCGCCCGCCGCCGCGACGGCGCCGAGCGCCGACGCCCCCGCTCCCGCCGCCCTGACG
>JAEYWK010000269.1 GCA_023431345.1 Pseudomonadota bacterium | reverse complement strand
TAGTTGATTGATCCGTAACTTTTCGGAGGCAAGTGTTCTCCCTCCAAGGTTAATGCTTATACCTGCAAGTTCCGGTATTCTGTAATAGATCCCTTTTGCCTCTTTATGGGTTCCTGCCCTTCCCTTTTCAAATGAACCGGCTGCTGAATATGTATTGAGTTGTATGACTGAAATGCTGACAGGGTCCCCCGACTGGTTACCGGTTGTCGTGATACCTTCGGCTGAATTAAAACGGAAGAGTGTATTGGTGGTATTAGCAATGGGGGCTTCCGGAGTATAATAGAAGGTATAAATATTTTCGGTGGTGATGACCGATCCCTTAAAGTGGGCAAGGAAATCGTGTTCAAGAGCGTTGAGTTTGTTGAGCATCAACTCAATGCTCTCGCCTGTATAGTTGACTTCCTGGTAACCGGTGATCAGTTTGTACTTGCTATCCTCGATCTTATAGATCTGGTCGGCAATCTCTTTAGCCTGCTGTTCTATAGATTTTTCTGATATACTGCGGCGCGGCACCTTTTCAACAAACACACTGGTGTCGATGCTTACTCTTCTGATGATGGTATCAACCTTCTCAATAAGAACAGGTTTCAGCAGGTCGCTGAAGGGAGCACTGTCATTAAAACCTTTTCTTCTGGTTTCTTCTTCTTTTTGGATGGTGCTGAACCCTGAAATAAATCCTTCTTCAGTGAGCCGGATCATGATCTGTTGGTCATCATCCATCTTTGAAGGTATTTCTGCAAAATAAAACTGACTTGTATCAGGGGCAGTCTGGGAGCTTATTTCAACCCGGCTGATGTCATAACTGATGGCATCCTTTGTAATATGATCAGTTAGACCCAGGAGCTTTGTGCCAAAATCGCTATACTGGCCTTTATATTTCTCAGTTTTAGTAACATATACATCGACCTTAATCAAATGCTTTGGAAGAACATATACGAATCCTTCAGCATTTTTACCTGTGGTAGTCTTTGTAACAGGGTAGCTGACGATCTGGCTGTAAAGGCTGTTTAAGCCAAAAATAAGTGCTGCAAGGAACAGAACAGAACGAATGGTTGATGCCATAAAAAGAGATTATGGCTTCAAAGTTAAATTATTATTTTATTCCTTTGAAAGATTAAAATCAATAGTGATCGTTGTTTTTTCATGTGTAACCGGATCTACCCATGATTTGGCATCATTCTGGATTAGAAAGAGATCAGTTGATTTGCCTGGAAATGAGTAGAAAGTCTGGTTTGTAAAAACATCTTCTTCCCTACTCTTTGTCGTTGATTCCCTGGGTATATTATCACATGTACCAACTGCCTCCATCTCCCATGATTCATCATCAGTAAAGGTTTTTGACGTTGCGTTTACCGTGATATTATAGGTGCCATTTTCTTCAAAATAGAGCTTTATCCTAGCATCTGCATGTGGTTTGCCATCGAAGATGCTTTCAGTTGAAATGCCGTCGCTGTCAACATTGAAAGTGCTCTTATTCTTATAAGTACGGCCACCTTCCCTGCCTGATTGACATTTATAGCAGGGATTATCTTCTTCGTAGGATTTCTCTTCATACATAAAGATTGAAACATCACCCTCAGCATGCTCGGTATTGGTTTTCTTTAAAGTCCAAATAGTTTTTGTGCGACTCTGTGAAACTTCTTCACTGCTGAATTGCCTGTCCATACCATCACAATATGCCATATAACTGGCTTTGACTGTAGTATCCCTTTCAGTCTCAATGGTCAGGGTAACATCGCCTCTGAAAGCACAGAGCTCAAAACGCTTAAGTCTTTCCATGAGTGATTTTGACAATTGTTCACAGTCTGCAGTATAGCTATCCGGAGAAGTATTGACATTAGCCCACTCAAAGGAGTGAACTTCTTTCTTTTTATAACAGAGCATTTCAATCCGGTATAAATCACTCGCAGCCTGACTGATGTTTATGCTGAACATATAATCGTAATTGAAAGATTTCCCCAC
Source organism: Pseudomonadota bacterium (assembly GCA_023431345.1). Taxonomy (GTDB): domain Bacteria; phylum Myxococcota_A; class Polyangia; order Polyangiales; family Polyangiaceae; genus PMG-095. The sequence goes on along the minus strand of JAEYWK010000269.1, from coordinate 1,524 downwards.
ATCCTCAATAGTATTATTAGCTTCAGATCCCTGCAAGGCCATTTGCCTTAACTGATTAAGCTTTGAATGAATTTTAGCCTCTGTGGTTACTTCAAGACATGGAAATTCTTTCTTCAGGTCGGATATAAGGGAACTTTCCACTTTCACTGACATAGCTCTGGTAACGGCAGTATCACCGGATAGCTGATGAAGGAGAAGAACACTTGATTTTTGTGCTGATACTGAAACCGCTGATACAATGGTAAACAGTAAAAATAAAGCTATATTTTTCATCTCAGTATCTCGCAATTTGGTAAAACATTTGATATAGCTTGTATCTCTTCTTCTGAAATGGCAGTTTTAGCGACTCCCAGTGTCTCAAGGTTAGCGCAATGGCTTACAACAGGCATTAGTTTGCTGATGGGATTCTTATCTATGTATAGTAGTTTAAGTTTTAAGAGACTGCTGATACTTGCTGGAAGTTCATCAAGTGAGTTATTGAAGAGACCCACTTCAGAGAGATTTGTGAAGTTGGTGACAGTTGCCGGAATATTATTGACAAAATTCCGGAAGTTGATGATATACAACGATTTGAGTGGATAGTTGGCAGCCTTGCCAAGCAGATCTTCCAGATCAACAGGGACACCAAATTCACCACCTGTAATGATAAGAGTTTCAATTGACTGATACCTTTCCATCTGGTTAACGACCTGTTCCACTCCCGGCATTGACATATCGAGATAGAGCACATTCATTTTAGCGAACCAGTCAGGACATTTAACTGCCGGTGAATCATCCTCTTTATATGCAGCTACTATTGAATCCCTAAGATGTTTGGCAAGATCTAGCCGGGCATTCTTACCTTTTTTTGCGGCATCCCATATGGCATCCCAGAGTGCCATTTTACTTTCAACATTTTGTTGGGTTGTTTCAGGGGGATTATTAGCAGGAGCAGATGGCAATCCCGGTTGACCCTGAGGGGCTTTTATCATCATCAGTTTCTTGGAAAGCGTACTGATTTCCTGGTTTGCTATGGCTGCAGCATCCTTATCTTTCCAGTTGGTGGTTTGCCTGATCTGGGTCATTCTTTTTTTGATCACTTCTGCCTCAGGATTCTGGGCTACCATTATCAATCCTGAGAACAGAAATATGATCAATAGAAGAAGCTTTTTTTGAAAGACAGCCACTTTCATGTTATATTCAATCTTCATTACCATTGACGTTTTGGGCAGGCGACATCAGGTAATATTGATCTACAAGACTTAATTTATCCATATACCTTTTAAGGCATTCAAGAGCCATTGTCCCTTTCTTTTCCTCTATTTTAACACCTGTCTGCAACTCAGTAATCTTCAATGTAATATCCTGTAAACGGTTCCATGCGGGAATTGAGGCATTTGCATATGATCTGTAATCTTTCAATACATCCAGGAAAGGAGAAGAGTATTTATTACAGTACAGGCTACTTTTAGCTTTAATACTTGAGAATAGTGCATCTATTCTGTCGCCCTGTCCATAATCAACACCCATTAAGCTATACATCTC
>JAEYWK010000267.1 GCA_023431345.1 Pseudomonadota bacterium | reverse complement strand
TCAAACCAGAACTTGCCTAATAGCAGCACTCCTAATAACCTGATTGCATGGTTTTGGGATGACATGAATCCAACTGTTTCTGGAACTTGTCGTTACCAGGTTGTTAATGGTCTTTTCGTAATCCAGTTCACTAACTGGAACGAATACGGAGGATCAGGACAAATCACTGCTCAGGTAGTTCTTTGGCCAAATTGTCATATCCGTATTTATTATAATAATATCAATGGTCTTGATCTTGATGAGGCAACAGTTGGTATTGAAAATAATGCAGGTACTGCAGGATTAGGAATCAACTACAATAGCGCTTATGTACATAACGGACTCGCTATCAATATTGATTTCCCAATACCAACCTTCATTACTGCCGTTAATCCGGCACAGGGTCAGGTAGCTCCTGGTGCATTTGTTGATGTAACTGCTACATTTACTTCTGATGATCTTAATTTCCCTGTTGGAACGTACACAGCTGAACTGGAATTGAACACTAACGATCTTGCAAATGAGGTTGTTATGATTCCTGCTACAATGGTAGTTTATCAGCCAGGTATGCTTACAGGTACTGTAACTAGTGCAATCGACGGATCTCCAATTTTTGGAGCTGTTGTTTCTGCAGGTTCTTATTCAGCAATGACAAATTCTGACGGAACTTACAGTATTACAATGGACGCTGGTACTTATAGTGTGACATTCTCAAAAACAGGATACACATCTGTAACTGTAAATAATGTTGTCATTGTTGAAGCAGCTACAACTGTAGTTGATGCCGAACTTGAGGAAGAACCTTATCCTCCAACGATGGTATATGCTGAAGTAAACGCAGCTGACACAGAGACTGAAGTTACATGGGGACCTCCACATCCTGATTATGAAATATTATTTGATGACGGTACAGCAGAAAATTATACTGCTTGGGCTCTGCCTGGCAATATGAATGCTGTTAAATTTACCCCTGCCGGTTATCCTGCTACTGTTTACGGTGGTAAGATTTATATTGGTGATGGTAGTTTCCCAAATAATAATACCGGTTTAATTGGTACTACTTTTGGAGTTATGGTTATGGATGACAGTGGTGCAAACGGTTTACCGGGTGTAGTTATTGATTCAATTGAAGTAACTGTTAACAATTATGGATGGATAGTATTTAGTGGTCTTGATGCTACAATCACAGCTGGGAATTTCTACCTTGTAATGGTACAGGGTGGTACTTCACCAAATGTGGCCGGCGTTGGCGTTGATCAGCAGAATCCTATCGTTTATCGCAGTTATTCACGCAATGTATCAGCAGGTCTGCCATGGGGATTATCTCCTTATCAGGATATGATGATCCGCGCATTAGTTAGCGGACCAGCTTCTGATGATGATGCTGCAAGAACATTATCTAATGAAATCAGACGTCCTGCTAAACAACGTGGAATGATTTCTCTCACTCCGGCACTTGCACAATCAGGTGTTGAAGGTCCTGCACAATATCGTGCCGTACAGAATGATAAGGGTAGTCGTGATGTTACCAGCTATTCAATCTGGCGTATATTCCTTGCAGATCCTACTCAGGGTGCTGCTTCAGGAGTATTTACACCTCTTGATGATAACGTTGCTACTACTAACTATACCGACGCAGCTTTTGGTGCATTACCAGAAGGTTGGTATGCTTATGCTGTTGCTGCTAATTATACAAATGGTGGTCAGTCTGAAAGAGCATACTCAAATATTGTTGGTCATAAAAAGCTTGTTGATGTAACAGTTAACGTAAGCTTAACTACAGGCGGCAGCCCGGCAGGTGCACTTGTTACCCTCACCGGACATGATTATCCATTTACAGTATCTTCACAGACTGTTCCTGAAGATGGTACAGTTATATTTGCTGACACATGGAAAGGTCATTATACTCTGCTTGCTCAGAAAGTTGGATTCGATGATTATACAATTGATGCCAATATTCAAAGTGATCGTACATTTGATATTATTCTTGCTGAAAGAAAGTACAAACCACGTAATTTGTATGTTGATCCTTTAACTTTGGTTGCTACATGGGATGAGCCTTTAGCTATTGCTGTTATGGAAGATTTCGAAGGAAATACATTCCCACCAGCAGGATGGCAGGCAATTACCCAGAACACAACAGGTTGGTATGCAACTACTAATGGTAGTAGTTCTGCATTCGTGATTCCTTCGCACACAAAGTATGCTGTTACCAACGATGATGCTGATAACGGAAACGGTTGCTGTGATTATTTGATAACTCCGGAAATGGATTGGACTAATCTTCCAAGTTACAGATTAAATTTCGCAAGTTATTATGATGGTTCATACAGCCAAAGTGCTTACGTAGAAATCAGCACTGATGCTGGTACTTCATGGACAGTTATCAATACACTATCTCCTGCTCCAGGTTCATGGCAGGATATTGAAATCGATCTGGCTCAGTATTCAGGTGCTACCGGATTACAGAGTGTTTGGTTAGCTTTCCACGCTGATGATAACGGTCAGTGGGCTTCAGGATGGGCAGTTGATGATGTTCAGCTTGCTTCAGGTGGTGTTCCATTACAGGGTTATGGTGTATTCCTTGATGGTACATTAGTTGGAAATACTCCTGATAGAACTTTTACCTATACAAATCTTAACTACGGTCAGACTTACCTTGCAGGTGTTGCTGCTCTGTTTAGCTCAGGTTATTCAGAACTTGATACATACAGATTTACTTCTGTATACCTGACTCCTCCTGATAGTCTTGCAGGTGTTAATCCTCCAAGTACTGATTATGTACATCTTACATGGATTGCTCCAGCCAGTGGTGGCGGTGCAGGTGGTAGCTTATTTGAAGATTTTGAAGCCGGAGTATTAAGCGAAGGTTGGGAAATTATTCAAACTAACGGTAATAGCCAGGCAACCCCATGTTATTGGACTGTAAATGATTATTCATCAGCTGATTTTGCACCATTTGGTGTTTATCATGCAGGTTTATGGTGGGATTATAGCCATCAGGATGAATGGTTAATTACTCCGGAAGTTGCTTGTGGAGCTTCAACAGTTCTGACTTTCGAAACAACTTGTTGGGAAGGTTCAACAAATGGTGACCATTATTATGTTAAAATCTCTACCGATGGTGGTGATACATGGACTCCTGTTTGGGATGCTTCAGATTTAACAGGTAACGGCTGGAACTATTATGACTATAATTATACTGTTGACTTAAGTGCTTTTGCTGGTGAAAGTATAAAAGTTGCTTTCAACGCTGTTGATGGCGATGGTCAGGGATTATGGTACATCTGGTTTGTAGACAATATCTCTATTGGTAATGCTACTGACAATGTTACATTCCATGGCAATGCTCTCACTCATATTAGTAAAGGTGATAACACAAACAGAAATGGTAATGCTCAGATAGCCCGCGATGGTAGTACACGCAGAAGTTCAAATCTTGTCAGAACAGATCGTGCACCTGCCGGACTCATGGGATATAACGTTTACAGACATGGTGATTTAATAGGTTATGTTGCACATCCAACAACTGAGTATTTTGATCTTAATCTTGATCCGGGTACTTATA
>JAEYWK010000252.1 GCA_023431345.1 Pseudomonadota bacterium | reverse complement strand
TCCTTAATTAAGGGTGTGGGTACTTCACTATCCTGTTTTTCTTCAGGTAGCAACTTCAAATATTCCTCCGCGAGTCGCGGGCGTATATGGGCTTTCTTAAGTCGTCTTATGGATACTCTTTCCTTCTTATTTATATCATTTGTATGCTGAATATCAACATTCAAATCATGGTCACCCTTTTCAACCTTGTTGATTATTAAGTATGGGCCTTCAAACTTGGGCATAAGCTTTCTATTTTCAGTGGGCGACTTCTTATTGTTCTTTAACCATACCAAATCACCTCTCTTGAAAGGGTTATCTTTCTTTCCCTTATCATATCTCTTTTTCATTTCTTCTTTCTTCAACTTAGTGGTCTTAATTACTCTATCTCTGGCCTCCACTAGTCTATTAATGGTAGTCTGGGTGAATTCATCCATTTTTGGATGTGTCTCAACCCATTGCCTCACCCTTACATCCACTGGGTTGACAGGGTCCCTGCCATACACCAGGAAATATGGGGTTTCCTTTGTTGTTGAATGCACTGCTGTCCTGTAGGCCCATAGTGCATAGGGTATCATAGCATCCCAATTCTTTTGGTTGCTGTTGACTAGTTTTGCCAGTGTGTTATGCAGAGTGCCAATGGCTTTCTCAGCTTGCCCATCTGCCTGTGGGTTATAGGCAGTGGTCATACTTTGCTTAATATTAAGCATTTCAGTCACTTCCTTAAATACATCTGAAACAAAACTACTATCCCTATCAGATATTATCTTTTCAGGGGCTCCATGTCTACAGAGTATCCCTTGTATCAATTTAATAGCAACTGTAGTAGCAGTTCTATCAGGGATAGCAAATGCTTCCACCCATTTGGTGTAATAATCAGTGAACAACAATATATGTTTGTTACCAGAGTCTGTAGTGGGTAGCTCTGTAAGAATATCCATACCCACTATCTGGAATGGGCATGTCGCTACCACAAGAACAAGTTTTCCAAACTTTGGTCCATTTTCTCTTGTATGTTTTTGGCATACTGTACATTCTTTGACCCATTCTCTAATTTTCTTGTTCATCTCTGGCCACCAATACCACTGGGCGACCTTCTGGGCAGTTTTAAAGTAGCCACAGTGTCCCCCTAACATATCATCATGATAGGCTGTCATTATTTCTTCTCTTAATTGCTCAGGTAACACTAATTGCAGTGATTTCTTCTGAGTATGTCTTTGAAATCTTACATGGTACAGGCATCCTTCTTGTATTACCCATGTTTTACCCTTTTTATCCTTATGTGCACATTCTATACACTTTTGTAAGGTTTTGTCATCCAACTGCATCTGTGCCATTTCCTCAGTAGGAATTTTGTATGGGCTAATTTGTTTAATTAACTGATTTTGACACTTGACAGCCTTTTCTTTTTGCTCTGGGGTAAGTTCTTTGTCACCCCCCATCTTTTTCCTCTGTCTCTTACTACTTGTAAGAGCATAGCAATAATTTCCCAGTTCCATAGGGGAAACACAATTGAATCTTGCTTCATTTTCATTGTGTTGAACTTGCACTGTTCCAATTGTAGTGCTAATATCTTCAACACCTGCTATTGGGTTACGTGACAGGGCATCAGCGACCACGTTTTTAGGTCCAGGAATATAATATATAATAAAATCATACTCCTGTAACTTCAAAATCATTCTGGTCAATCTTCTAGTCACATCTTTTGTTGTTTTTATGTCTCTCAATGGGGCATGGTCAGTGTAGACCTTGAATGAATTCCCCCAAAGGTATGGTTTCCAATACCTAATGAAATATTCAATTGCTAGCATCTCTCTTTCAGAGGTACTGTAGTTTCTTTCTGTTTTACTCAATACTCTTGACCCAAAATATATTGGTCTCTCTTCTTCTTTCTCATTATGTTGGAATAACACACCCCCAATTGCATAGTTTGATGCATCAGTCTTCAAATGAAAGGGCTTATTGAAGTCAGGCATTTGCAACACAGGTTCTGACACTAATTTTTCCTTCAAAGTGTTGAAAGCCTCAATTTCCTCTTCATTAAGGGTAATTTTTGTTTTCTTCCCTTTTAACTTCATCAATTCAGTTAATGGGTGTGCTATCCTCGCAAAACCATGAATAAACTTTCTATAGTAGCTTGCTAGCATAGTGAAAGACCTTACTTCTTCTAAGGTACTGGGCAATTTTGCCTCTTTGATTTTCTTAATATTGTGTGGGGCAGGTTTTACTACTCCTCTACCCACTACATGCCCTAGGTACTCTACTTCTTTTCTGAAGAAGAAACACTTGTCAGGCCTTATCACCATGTTGTATTGTCTCAATCTCTTGAAAATCTCATTGCAATAGTGTAAGTGCTCTTTCAGTGTTTTACTGAACACAATTACATCATCAATATATACAATGCAACACTTCCATAATAGCCCTCTAAACACAATTTCCATGTTTCTTTGGAAGGTTGGGGCTGCATTTGTTACACCCATTGGTAAGGTTCTGTATTGGAACCTCCCTTTCCTCAATGTATAGGCAGTATACTTTCTGCTATCAGAATGTAAGGGTATCTGCCAATATCCACTGGTTAAATCAATTGTGGATATCCATTTCGCGCCCTGTAGGGCGTCAATAGCCTCTTCTGTCCTTGGGAATCTCCAATTCTCCTTGACAGTATACTTGTTTATGTTTCTGAAGTCAATAACTGGTCTCCAGTTACCATCTTTCTTTGGTACCACCATAACAGGTGAGTTGTATTCATTGTTCATTGTTTCTTCAACTACTCCTTGTTGGTATTGTTTATCACTCATTTCATTTATTGCTTGTTCTTCTTTGTGACCCAATCTAAATTGTGGTGTCCAAAGTGAAGGGTGATTAGGTGTCAACCTAATTACATGGGGAATAAAATGAGAGTTTCCTCCTGTGAACTCTTGACTCAAGTTATGGGCAAACACCTCTCTGTGTACTGCCATCAACTTCTGTATCTTCTCTTTGTACTCATTTGGTACTTCCATTCCTGCTATCATTTTGTTTATGTCTTCATCAGTAATTCCTTTGTTTTTCTGTGTATTAACCTTCTCTCTTTCAGGTAATAACAGTGTATTTAAGTCACCCACACTGTCTGTAGGGTCGGGGGGTCGCGAAAGAACTTCTAAACCACTCTCCCCAACAGATTTTGATTGATTTTGTTCAATTGGCACACAAATTTCTCCTTCACCCTCCCCCCCAGCTAAAATTCCTTGATCAGGGGAACTAGCACAAGGGTTATGAGATGCAAGCAAAAATTTTCCCATCATTTGACACCCTTCCTCCAACTGGTACTGGTTTGCACTTAAGGGTTTAGCCTCCCTGTAGTAAGTTCTGGCTTGCCCTGTGAGAGCAGCACTGGGATCCATTTCAGCAAACTTGTTAGGACCCTCAGGATCCACAGGTGTGATATTCACCCTCCCCATCTTGGTCTTACTTTGGTCCAGTGCCCCAGCTTGGGTCAGATTCTCGCGCGTATCAAGCCCAGAGTTGGAATAGAGACTCTCCCTTTGGCTATTACTCAGTTGAGTGGCCTCCATTATCTGAACAGAGAGTCCAAGACCAGCGCCACCCCTCCTTTCTGTAGCCATTGAAGGTCCTCCTTCAATTCCACTCAATTCACCTGGTGCACCTTTTGTTTTACTTTGAATGAAGGTGATGCAGGCCAATCTAGCCTCTTTGAGGTTACTAGATTTGATGTGGGACATTGTGCCTTCAGTGTTGGTGGTATCATTATTGCTGAATTTATATTTGTTATCTGTTAACATTTCAACAGTGGCTATTATATCTCCTTTTCTCACCTCTCTCACTTTGTTTGTATAATTATGGGCCCTTATTTTTATGTATTCATGTGTATTGCCACTTTGTTTTGTATGTGTGATAGCAGATTCTACAATTTGATCATCAATAAACACTCCTCCTGTATTTACAATATACATATTCTTGTTTTTCTTTCTCTTTTCAATATTTGGGATGTGTTTAATGTTATTGTATATCAATTCCCCTGTAATATCCATCATTTCATTTGGTTTCAATTTTCTATTCACAGTTGCTACTACTGTAGTTTGTTTGTCTTCTTTCAAACTCAGTGTTATCATTTGTTTTTCTTCTCCTATTTTTACATATCTTTTGGTGAAGTGTATTTGTCCACCAGATACACTGAACACATCAGTACCAACAATCAAAGGAGCTATCAAGTTATCCATTACTCTGAATCTCCAATTGTGGATTCTAGAGCCAAACTTCACAGGCAGTATTACTGTACCTAGAAGCTTCATACTCTTCTTCTGTGCATCAAATATCTTTTCATTGAGTGGCACAATCTTGTCTTGATACTTCAGGTATTGAACTAAGTGTGCTGAAACACAACTTCTATTTGCCCCTGAATCTACCAAGGTTCTTACTTGTTTACCATTGACAGTAGTAATGGTATAGGCTGCAGTAACATCCTTTACTTCATTTTCAGCCTGTACTTCTTCAATTGCAGCTATTGGACTTTCATGATTAGGTAAATCATTATCCATCAATTCAACTTTTTGTTTTTCAGTAATTTCATTTCCCACTTTCAATTTTTCTATTTCTTTTTGTTGGGATTTCCTTCTCCGCTTCTTATTCTTATTCACGCTCGTTGGAGGTCGTGCCCCCATGTATTCCATTCTTTCCTTATCATTAAACTTAGGGGTGTCCTCCATTGGAGTGACAGGAATTGACAGATAGTACTGTTGAGTGGGTTTATTCAATTTCTCACTAAGTGTTTGCAACAACTCTATGAGTTTACCATGCTGCTGAGTGTCAGGGCATTCATTTGCTCTGTGCCCAGGCTTACCACAGGTCCAACAGTTCCTTGGGCCCTTCTGGTATCCTCCTCCCTGACTCTGTTGAGGTTTTCCACCCTTAATTAAGGCATTATATTCCTCCATAGTCAGAGTAACATTACCAGAGTTGGGTGTAGAGTTGTATGTGGGTGTGTAGGGTCTGTTGTGTCCCCTTCCATTACCTCTACCTCTTCCTCTACCTCTTCCTTGGTTCACAACCCTCAGGTTTCCATTATCCTTGTTGTTGGGGTTGCTGTAGCACTCTTCAGTGCTATGATTCCTAGCCCAGGAATGGTAGTCACAGTGTTTTCTATCAGTGAGGGTCGTATTCCCTCCATCAGACACCTTCAGACCTGATTGAATAGGCGCCAAACCTTTCTTTCTAGCCCATTCTTCTCTTTCCCTCTCTATCTCTTCCTCACTCTGTGGGATTCTCTGTTCTATAGGAGAGATATGGGTGGTGGTTGTTGTAGGCTTTGGTGGAGGTATTGGGGCTTGAGTTATCACCCCTATAGTCTTGGGCATAACTTTCTCTAGGCTTCTAACCTTGTCAGCTAGATTATGCCATTCTATCCTCCTCCCTTCTAAGGTTCTCTTTCCTACCCACTTGCTGATTTCATTCCTCATGTTGGGGTCATAGATACCCCTAACGAATGTAGGGATGTAGTGGGTAAGGTCTAGGACTCCCCCAGCCTTAGCTCTCTGCCAGAATTGATCAATGTAGTCATTGATCCTAGTATTCTCTCCTTGGACCACCTCAGACAACTTCTTGTCAATATCTAGAGTGTGTATCCTATCTCCCCAACGGTCCCTGAGTATGCCAACAAGCTCTCCCACATTCTGGAACCTTATCCCATTCTCCCTCTCTTGGTTCCACCATAGCTGAGCAGACCCTTGCAGTGCCTTAGCCACCTTAGCACTCAGGAGGTCAAGTGTCACTTCTGGTGTCAGCTTGAGGATATTCTGGCATTCTCTTTCTCTTTCCAACAGAGAAGCAATGAGGAGCTCAATATTATTGTACTCCTTCTTCTCAGGAGAGAATTTGCTCAGGTCATCTATACTCTTTAAAAGTTTTGCATATTTTAGCCTCTGTTTCAATTCTTTCTTTTTAATTTTCATTACCTTTGCCATAGTGGGCCTTCCCTTAGGCTTAATTATTTCCACCATAGAGGCTTCTTCCTCTCTTCCTTTCTCTTGAGGGGTTTCCCTCTGCTTTTTCCCCACCTCTGTGTTATTTATGGGTAAATTAGCCATTTCCAGGAATTTAAACTTCATATTTGAAGTGCCAGCAGTGATTGGTAGTGACTGCGTGGGTGTCGTAAACGTATGTTTTATCGTTTTCTCTTTTTGAGTTTTCAAATTTACATCTTCCTCTCTTATATTAGCCTTATATTGGCTAATATTAGCTATATTAGCTACCCTCCCTTCAAAGGAGCAATAATGCGCATTGCATTTTGCGTCATCATTTAATTGGATATATTTCGTATCATTACCGCTTGCAACTACCACGGTGGGTGTTACATTATTTATCCTTCTTCTTTTTATATTATTTCTTTGCACGCTGTGCGTGTCAATTTTTGAATTTCCTCTCATATCATCTGAGGGTACGCCATTACGCACTCCTCCGAGATTACAGGGCGGACCTTGTATTTCTCGCTTTCTTTTCTTTATCATTGATGGGGGCCGTGCCTCCTCATCATCACAAATCCGCGTACTCATGGTACCGGTATCTCTCATTTTTCGTTTCGTATTAACCGTTCGTTTAGTTTGACGGCGAAAAATTAATAATGAGGGGTTTGAAACTCTACCTGGGGTTTCAATATCATGGGCGTCGTCGTCGCTATCGCCGCCGTCCCCTCCTTCTTCGTTATCAACGGTTTGGGGTTCATCTTGAACGGTACGTTTCCTCTTCAACCCTTTTCCCTCATTGCATCCATCAAGGATAGCGAGTGCATTCTCTACTTCCTCGCGGCCGTATACCTCCGTTAGCAAGTCCTCCAATTTCTTTCTCTTGGCCTTTCGGATCTTCTCTTCGAGGTTTTTCTTCTTCTCTTCAACCGTTCTCTCCCTTTTCTTCTTTTCTTTTCTCGCCGCTTCACTTTTCTCCTCTTCTATCATTAGGTC
>JAEYWK010000218.1 GCA_023431345.1 Pseudomonadota bacterium | reverse complement strand
GGCGGGAGCAGCGGCGGGAGCAGCGGCGGAGCAGGTGGCGCCGGCGGAGCAGGTGGCGCCGGCGGCGCGAGCACCGGCGGCGGCGGCGCCAGCAGCAGCGCGGGTGAAGCCGGCGGCGGAGCCGCGGGCGGAGGGGGACTTCCGACGTCCGGCGGCGCAGGTCATACTGGGCAAGCCGGCTCGCCCGCTGGCGGCGGCTCGAACGCGGGCACTGCGGGCGGCACCGGCACGACCGCGCCCCCCGCCGCAGACGAAGGCGGCTGCCGCGTGGGCCACAGCGCGAGCGGTAGCGCCTCGGTGCTCGCCGGCCTCGGCCTACTGCTCGCGTTCACCAGCCGCCGGCGTCGGCTCGACCGATTGCGGACGCGCGGGGCCGACGCTATGCGCTTCCCATGACAAAAACCATCGTCGTTGCTGGCTTCGGCCCAGGCATCGCCACGTCGGTCGCCGAGAAGTTCGGCGCGGAGGGCTTCGCGGTCGCGCTCGTCGCTCGCAGCGCCGAGCGGCTGGCCGAGGGAGCTCGTGCGCTGGCAGCCAAAGGCATCAAAGCCGCAGCTTTTCCCGCCGACTTGAGCGTACCGAACGGCATCGAGCCGCTCATCTCCAAGATTCGAGGAGAGCTCGGGCCCATCGCGGTGCTGCACTGGAACGCCTACTCCAACGCGGCCGGTGATGTGCTCGCGGCTGACGCCACCGCGCTTCAGGCAACGCTCGACGTCGCGGTGGGGAGCTTGCTCGCGGCCGTGCGGGCCGCCCTGCCCGACTTGCGCGCCGAGAAGGGCGCGGTGCTCTCGACCAACGGTGGGCTGCTGTTCGACGACCCCGCCATCGACGAGCGCTCGGTGAGCTGGAACCTGATGGGGCTCTCGCTCGGCAACGCGGCCAAGCACAAGCTGCTCGGCCTGCTGTCGCAGAAGCTGAAGCCCGAGGGCGTTTACGTCGGAGAGGTGATCGTCACCGGCACCATCAAGGGCAGCGCCTTCGACAAAGGCAACGCCAACCTCGAAGGCGCTGCGGTCGCGGAGAAATTCTGGGACCTGTACCGCGCGCGCAGCCAAACCTCCGTCAAGATCTGAGCTTGCTCATACCGCTTTCGCTGCTGCTGCTCGTCGTCGTGGCGCTGCTCTACTTTGCGCGCTCTAGCGAGCTATTTCAGATCGTCGTCCGCAAAGGCAAGCCTCGCGTCGCGCGCGGGCACGCTCCGGCGGCGCTGCTGGCCGACTTCGGCGACGTGCTGCAGGGCGTCGAGCGCGCGGAGATTCGCGCGCTCAAGTCGGGCGGACGGGCCGAGCTACGCTACCGCGGGGACATCGACGAGGTCGTCGCGCAGCGCCTGCGTAACGTGCTCGGGATGTACCCGCTGGCGCGCCTCAAGCTCGGTCGTCGCCGCTGATGGCCGCCCGGGGTGCCGGCCTCTGGTGACTAGGGGCGAGCCAGCGCGAGCAACACCGCGAGCAGCGCCGCGACGGCCGTCAGCCCGATCACCACGAGCGCCACGAAGCAGCCCGACGGGCTGAAGCGCTGACGCACCCCACGATTGACCACGGCGCCGAGCGCCATGCTCTCGGCGAAGCCAGCCGCGCCCGCGCCGCGAATGGAGAGCGAGTCGTCGTCGCGCACGACGGCTTGAAACGGCAGAGCGGCCGAGTGGGGAGCAACTCCCGGCAGCTTTCGCACGGCGGTACCGACCGCGACCACCTCGATCAGCCCCGGCGACAGCTCACGAATCTGCAGTCGATTTCCGATCACACGCTCGGCGCCCAGCTCCTCTGCCTCCTGCTTGAGCAGCGACAGGCAGTTCTCACGCGCGCCGTAGATTAGCTCGGTGAGCTCCTTCAGCTCCCCCTTGGCCAGCGCCGCGAAGCTTGCGCCGATCCCGCCCACCAGCCCCAGGGAATAGACGCTGGTCGCCATCACCAGCTGCAGCGGCGCGTAGCCCATCAGCGCCAAGCTGAAGATCTCCGCGCCCGAGAGCTCGCTCGTCACCACGCTCGTCGGATCGCGGCTGTCACTGACGAACGCGGGGTGACGCGAGGCGGTGCCCGTCATCAAGAGCTCCACCACGCCCGCCCCGAACGGACGAATGTCGATCCGCACGTCGACCACCGCGTTGGCGCCGAAGCTCGCGGCCTCACGGCGCAGCCGAAATAGCGCCAAATGGCGGATGCGGTTGTACATTTCGGAATACTGCCGCACCTCTCCGCGCGCCAAGGTCGACAGCCCGCCGGCGATGCCGCGGCCGAGGCCGAGCGCGTAGGCCACGTTCCCCATCACGAAGCTCACCGGCGCGTAACCCGCCTCGAGGTGACAGAACAGCTCCGTGCCCGAGGCCGACGTGGTGAAGAACGGCGGCGGCGCGCCGGTCGCCATCAAGCTCGTGCCCTGAGATAGAAACTCCGTGTAGCCGGCGAGCGTCGACAGCTCCGTCGTCACGCCCGTCACGCCGTGAGCGCGCTCGCGCTCGGCCTCTGCCACCAAGCGCGCGATCGCGGCGTGCCGACCTTCGGAGATGAGCGCCGTCACGTTCTCGACCTCACCACCGGTCAGCGTGCGCAGACCGCTGCCGATCGCGCCGGCGAGACCGAGGCTGCGCACGCTGTTGCCGACCACGATCTCTCGCGGGAAGAGGCCCTTCAGCGCCAGACAATAGATTTCGTTACCGGAGAGCGAGCAGACGTCCACGCGCGTACCCTAGCCCAACCGGCCCGCCGCGCGCCTGGTCGGAGATCATGACTATTGACGGAACCGGGGTGGACGGTTCACGAAGGGGGGCGCGAAGTGTGCGCGTGGCTTCCACGGCTGGCTTACGGCCCACTGCCGACGAAGGGAGCGAGCGCCGCCTCCGAGAGCCCGTAGCGAAGGACGAGCGCGCGCAAGCGACCGGCACGATCCAAGCTCGGCGCGAGGCCGGCGGCATGGCGCGCTAGCTCGTGCGGATGGTGGCTCACGATCCAGGGCGCCAGCTGTCGACGCACTTCGGCTTCGCAGATGCCCTCGGTCACCTTCACCCCCGCGCGGCGCAAGATGGCGATACCCTCCCCGTCGACGCGCGGGTGCGGGTCGCGGATGGCGATGACGACCTCGGCGATCCCGCGAGCGGCGATGGCATGCGCGCAGGCCGGCGTGCGGCCGTGAAACGAGCACGGCTCCAGCGTCGAGTACAAGGTTGCGCCCACGATCGAGCGTCCGGACTGCGCCGCGCTCTCGGCGGCGGAGATCTCCGCGTGGTGCTCGCCGGGGCCTCGCGTGTAGCCTGCGCCCAGCAGCTCACCGCCAGCGTCCACGATCACACAGCCTACCCACGGGTTGTCGCCCGTGGTGCCGCGCGCCAGCTCCGCTTGCGCGACAGCCAGCAGCATGGCGGGTTCGTGGCTGGTTGCCGCGGACATTGCCGGCGAAGGTAGCAAGCCCCGCGCCCTCGACAAACACCCGCTTTCTGGCAGGCGGTGAGCGCTGACGGGCGCCCCGCGGGCCTGGCCCCGACGGCCGCGCGTTCGTGTACAATCTCCCGAGTGTCTTCGGACAGCTTCAAGCCCGCGCCACCCTCCGCACAAACGGTCCGGCAGCGCATCGCCGAGGCGCTTCGTTCCGAAGAGCTCACCGCCCATGAAATTTCGCAGCGCGCCCGCGTGCCGGAGCGCGAGGTCGCCGAGCACCTGCGGCATCTCGAGCACACGTTGAAGCAATCGGCAGAGCGCCTCCACGGCAGCGCTCCCCACTGCATCAAATGCGGCTTCACGTTCGAAGCCCGGCACCGGCGCCCGAGCCGCTGCCCTCACTGCAAGAGCGAGCGCCTGGCCCCGCCACGCTTCCGAATAGGGCCCTGACCGATGCCGCGAACGCACGCTTACCCGCCCGATCTCGGGCGCTACGTGGAAGCGCTGTGGCCGCACGCGACGCCGCTGCGCCTCCCGCCGGAGCTGCTGGAAGAGGCGCTCTCGGCCGCGTTTCAGGCCTCGCTCACGACCGAAGAGGCGCGGCCCACTCGCTTCCGCTTGCTGCTCACCGAGCCAGAGCGCTTGCCGAGCGCGGGCGTCCCCAATCAAGGCGTGCTGCGGCTGAAGCTCGAGCGCACGCGGCCGCTGAGCGCCGACGAGCTGCGCCGGCTGGCCCCCGCGGTGCCCTTCGAGACCGCGCTGATCGCGGCCTGTCCCGAGGAGGGCAAGCTGCGCATCTGGGGCGTCGCCCATTCAGGGCCGGCCTGGCTCGCGCCGAGCTGGGGCGGGCGGAGTGTCGTACCGAACTGGACCTACGACCCCATCATTCACGTGACGGCACCGGGCAAGCTCGCGGTGCGCTGCGCCGGCAAGTTGATCGGCGCCATCGAACGCGGGGTGCTGGTCGACGCGGCGCTCGACGTGTTCGATTCCGAGTGGCTGCCAGCCTTGTTCGTGCGAGAGCGAGAGGACATCCGCACCGAGCACGCCGCCTCGCAGGCCACGGTCGCTTCGCCCACTCACGCCGAGCACTCGTTGATCGGGCGCGTCAGCCAGCACTTGCTGAGGCGCGCCATCCAGCTGCTCCGAGACCAACATCACGGCGGGCTGCTGCTGATCGCCCAAGCCGACCGTGGCGCGCATTGGTCGGGCCTGCGCGGGCTGCGCCTCAAGTACGCCCTCGAGCAAGACGAGCCGTCGCATCGCTACCGCGCGCTCCTCCTGCGCATCCTCGGGGCCGTCGCCGCCAGCTCGTCGAAATCGTCGGTGGGCTGGTCGGATTTCGAGCGAAGCGAGAGCCCGACGCTGGCGGCGCTCGAGCAAGAGGTGTTCGAGCTGAGCCGGGTGATGGCGAACCTGGCCGCGATCGACGGCGCGCTGGTGCTCGACAAGAGCTTCGGCGTCTTGGGCTTCGGCGCGGAGGTATCGGCGGAGCTGCCGTCCCCCGAGCGCGTGTGGCGTGCGCTCGACACCGAGGGCGTCGAGCGACACGCCGAGCCGATCGAGAACGTCGGGCAACGACACCGCGCCGCCTACCGCTTCGTGACCGACAACCCTGCAGGGCTCGCTGTCGTGGTCTCGCAAGACGGCGGGGTGACGTTCGTGGCCAACCGCGGGGGCGAGGTGGTCTTTTGGGAGCAATCGGTCAGCCCTTGACGTAGCAAGGCTGGGCCTGCCATCAGCCGCTACACCGCGCGACCGGGGCGCGCGCTTGCCCGGACAAGCGGATCGCGGTACCGGGGCGCCGCGATGCCGGACGACGCCGGAACAGAGCCCGAGCGACCCGAGCCCGAGCGACCCGAGCCCGAGCGGGCGGCGCGCTCCTGGCTCGCCCAGAACCGCACGCTCGCCGTCGTGCTCGGCTGTGTGGCGCTCTGCGGGCTGATCGGGCTCGACGTCTACTTCATGCTGAGGAGTGACGAACGACGCGATTCGGCTGCGCCTGCCGCGAGCGCCTCCGCGGCGACGCCCGCGCCCGTCCTCCCTCCTGATCCCACCCCCGTCCCCGCCGCTTCCAGCGCCGCGAGCCCTGAACCGCTGAGCGAAGGCTTCGAAGACGCTACCGACGACGGTGAGCCAAAGGAGAAGAAGCCAGCGCCACCCAAGCACTTCAGCACCGTGCAGCAGGCCGCCGCCGAGTCGTGCACGACCGCGAGCGTCGACGGGCTGAGCCGCCAAATCATCGCGCAGGCGCGCTGCATCAAGCCCAACGCCTTCGTGCCGCTGCCGTCGCGGCCCAACTTGACCATCGCTTCTCAGGTGTTTCCGTACCTGGAGAAAGAAGCGCAGACGAAGCTGATGAAGGCGCTCGATTCGAAGCCGAATCAGAAGATGACCATCAACAGCGCGCTACGCACGGTGGCCCAGCAGTACCTGGTGTGGCGCTGGTCCGCGAACAAGCGCTGCGGCGTGCCGCTCGCGACCCCGCCCGGCGAGAGCAACCACGAGATCGGCATCGCGCTCGACATCGCCGAGTACGCGGCCTGGCGCACCACTTTGGAAGCGCAGAACTTCCGCTGGCTCGGCGCGAGCGATCGTGTGCACTTCGACTACAAAGGCGGCGGCAAGCGCACGGCGACCGACGTGCTCGCGTTCCAAATGCTGTGGAACAGGAACAACCCGACCGACAAGATCCCTCAAGACGGTCGCTACAGCCCTGCCACTGAGCAGAGGCTGAAACGCTCCCCGCCCGCCGGCTTCCGCATCGGGCCCAGCTGCGGCAAAAAATAAGCGCCACCCGGGCGGGTCGCGCTGGACCGGCGGCCGCTCGAGGCGCGTCGCCCGAGGGCGGCGCGAAAATGAGCGCGACAGGCCGCCCCGAGGTATCCGGCGCGATGAAACTTTGACAGTCAAGGTGCGACGCTCGGGGGCAAAACGCACTTTTTGGGGCCGATTTTGATCGGTCCCGCTAGCTCTCGCCCACACCCCTGTTTGACAATGAGCTTGA
Organism: Pseudomonadota bacterium; assembly: GCA_023431345.1. Classification (GTDB taxonomy): domain Bacteria; phylum Myxococcota_A; class Polyangia; order Polyangiales; family Polyangiaceae; genus PMG-095. Next base: position 17,596 of record JAEYWK010000218.1, on the reverse strand, counting down.
TGCTTTGGGTTCGCGCCCCCGCCGCGCTCGCCGCGGGCGCGCTGTGCTTCCTCGGATGCAGTGGTGAGCCAGTCGAGCCGCTCGCGAGCGGGGGCTCGTGGGCCGCAGGCGGAGGCGCGGCCGCGGGCGGAAGCGCGGCCGCAGGCGGAGGCGCGGCCGGTCAAGGCGGGGCGCCCGGTGGAACAGCCGCGATCAGCAGCGGCGGCAGCGCGGCCTGCGAAACGTTCGCCGACGAGTCCGGCTACCAGCTCATGGTGCACATCAAGAACGAGCGGAGCGAGACGCTCTACCTCGGCCCGGACGACAAGACGTGCACGCCGCCGACGCTGTACGAGGTCGAGGACGGCTCGCGCACCAAGCTCCCCGCGCTCGCTAGCTGCGTGACGACGTGCCAAGCGATGATGACGGGCGCGCCCGCTACCTGCCCCACCGCGTGCGCCGAACCCGCGACCGTCGCGCTCGAGCCGGGGCAAACCATCGACTTGCCTTGGGACGGTCGCTACGGCGTCCCGCAGACCTTACCCTCGCAGTGCATGAAGGATCCGGCGCTCGGCACGGCCTGTACGCAAGCGCACGAGATCGAGCCTGGCATCTTCACGTTCATCGCGCGCGCGGGCACCAAGCGCTCTTGCTTGCTCCAGGGCGCCGCCTGCGCCTGCGCCGCTAACCCCAATGGCGGCTGCACCGCCCCCGGCAGCGTGATCGCAGGCACCATCTACACGAGCGAGCTACTGATCGCGCTCGAGCCCGCCGAAAAGAGCCCATCCGGCGAGCCTCAATACATCGGCATCGTGTTTCGCTGATCTCGGACGGCGGCGGCGTCGACGGAGCCTGGCCGAGAGGGGTCGACCTGCGGTAGATCGCGGAGGTGGTCGTCGCCGTGGTTGCCGAGAAGCCCTCCGTCGGGCGCGACTTGGCGAGCGTGCTCGGCGCGACCCAGCGCGGTCAAGGCACCTTGTCCGGCAACGGCTACGTGGTGACCTGGGCCATCGGTCATTTGGTGGGGCTCGCCGAACCCGAAGGTATTCGCGCCGAGTGGAAGCGCTGGCGACGAGAGGACCTGCCGCTTTTGCCCGAGCGCTGGCCGCTCAGCGTGTTCGAAGGCACGCGCGACCAGTTCGAGATCGTGCGCCGCGTGCTGAACGCGCGCGACGTCGAGTCGGTGATCTGCGCGACCGACGCGGGGCGCGAAGGCGAGCTGATTTTTCGCTTCATCTACGAGGCGGCGGGCTGCCGCAAGCCCGTCTCGCGCCTTTGGATCTCGTCCTTGACCGACGCCGCGATCCGCGACGGCTTGCGTCGCTTGCGCCCCGCCCGAGACTACGACGACTTGGCCAACGCCGCGCTCGGACGCAGCCGCGCCGACTGGCTCGTGGGCATGAACCTGTCGCGCGCCTACGGCCTCTCGCTCGACGCGCCGCTCTCGGTGGGCCGCGTGCAGACGCCGACGCTGGCAATGTTGGTCGAGCGCGAGCGAGCCATCGCCGACTTCGTGCCCGAAGACTACCTCGAGGTGCTCGCGGAGTTCTCGACGAGAGACGGCCAGCGCTACCGCGGCACTTGGTTCGATCCCAAGCAGAAAGAGCACCCTCAGCGCCTGCCCGCGGACGGCGAGCGCGCGAGCCAGATCACGTCGCGCGCTCAGAGCGGCGACGCGCGTATCGAGAGCGTGACGTCGCAGACGAAGCGCTTGCCCCCGCCGCAGCTGTACGACCTGACCGAGCTGCAGCGGCACGCCAACCGCTTGTTCGGCTTCTCGGCGCAGCGGACGCTCGACCTGGCGCAAGCGCTGTACGAAAAGCACAAACTGATCAGCTACCCGCGCACGGATAGCCGCGCCCTCTCGAGCGAGGCCGCCGCCGGCTTGCCGGACGTGGTGGGCGCCATCGGCGCGCCCTACGCCGACAAGCTCGCGCCCGGAACGGGAGCTCGCCCGCTCTCGCGGCGGTTCGTCGACGATGCCAAGGTGGGTGACCATCACGCCATCATCCCCACAGGCGCGGCCAAGAGCGCGCGCTCTCTGTCGAGCGACGAGCAAAAGCTGTACGACCTCGTGTGTCGCCGCTTACTGCAAGCGTGGCACGAGGACTTCGTCTGGGCCGCGACGACCGTCGTCACCGAAGTGCGCGGGCGCGCCGCGTCCGATCCCGTCGACGTGTTTCGAAGTCACGGCACGACCATCGAGCAGCCTGGCTGGAAGGTGCTCGACCTGGGGCCTGTGACCGCGCCCGCAGAAAAGTCGAGCAAGCCGCGCGCCGACCAGCCCAAGCCAGATGCGCTGCCGACGGGGCTCGCGCGGGGCCACGAGGTCGTCGTCGAAGACGCGAAAGCGCTGAAGAAGACGACCCGGCCGCCCCCACCGCTGAACGACGCCACGCTACTGACGGCGATGGAGACGGCGGGCAAAACGCTCGACGAGAAGGAGCTCTCGGACGCCATGCGCGACAGCGGCCTCGGGACGCCCGCCACCCGCGCGAGCATCATCGAGACCTTGCTGAGCCGCGGTTTCGCGCGTCGAGAGGGGCAAGCCCTGCGCGCGACCCCGCGCGGCATGGGTCTGATCGAGGTGGTCGATCGCGACGTCAAGAGCGCAGCGATGACGGGAGCGTGGGAAGCGCGCTTGCAGCGGATCGCTCGTGGACAAGGCGAGCTGGGGGCGTTCCTCGAGCAGATCGAGAAATACGTGTCGGAGGTGGTGGCCAGGGTGCCGCCGAGCTTACCGCCGCTACCCGGCGATGAAGGCTCCTCGGCGCGGGCGCGGCCCATCACGACGCCGAGTGGCAAAGCGCCGGCGCCCCCTGCCAAGGCCGCCCGAAGCGCCGTCGCGGCGGCGGCGCCAAAGGCATCCAAGCGCGCCGCAGCCGCGAAAGGCGCGCTGACTCTCGCCGCGACTGCCGCGCCAGCTCGTCTCGAAGGGGCCGCGACGCCTGTCGCGCGCGCTCCCGAGGCGCCCCGCGCGCCGCGGGCCGCGCCGTTGCCCCTCGAGCCCCTCTTGCGGCAGCGCTTCGGTTTCGCGGATTTTCGCCCGCACCAGCAGGCGGTCTGCGAGGCCGCGAGTGTGGGGCGCGACCTGCTGCTGGTGATGCCGACCGGCGCAGGCAAGTCGCTCTGTTACCAGCTACCAGGGCTCGCGCGCGGCGGCACGACGCTGGTGATAAGCCCGCTGATCGCGCTGATGGAAGACCAAGTGGCCGCCCTCGTCGCCCGCGGCTTGCGTGCCGAGCGCATCCATTCGGGGCGCCCGCGCCTGGAGTCGCGGCGCGTTTGCTCCGAGTACCTCGCGGGGCAGCTCGACTTCTTGTTCATCGCCCCCGAGCGCCTCGGAGTGCCAGGCTTCACGGAGCTCTTGGCGCGTCGCCCGCTCGGCCTCATCGCCATCGACGAGGCGCATTGCATCTCGCAGTGGGGTCACGATTTTCGCCCCGACTATCGGCTGCTCGGCGAGCGACTTCCGGCGCTGCGGCCCGCGCCCGTGGTCGCCCTCACCGCCACCGCGACGCCCGAGGTGCAGCGAGACATCGTGGTCCAGCTCGGGCTCGATCAGCGCGCGGAGCGGTTCATCCACGGATTTCGGCGTCACAACCTGGCCCTCGAGACGCTGGAGGTGGCGCCCAAAGATCGCCCCGCGCGCGCGCTGCATTGGCTCTCCGGACACGGGCGCCTGCCTGCGATCGTGTACGCCCCGACGCGCAAGGCCGCCGAAAGCACAGCCCAGCTCCTCGCCTTGAAGCTACGCTCGCAGGCGTATCACGCGGGGATGCCCGCCGAGCGGCGCGAGCGCGTTCAGAGCGACTTCTTGGCCGGCAAGCTCGATGTCGTCGTCGCCACGGTGGCCTTCGGCATGGGCGTCGACAAGGCCGACATTCGCACCGTGCTGCACCTGGCCCTGCCGAGCAGCGTCGAAGGCTACTATCAAGAGATCGGGAGGGCGGGCCGCGATGGTCTGCCATCACGCGCGGTGCTGATGCACCACCTCGCCGACCAAAAGACGCACCGCTTCTTCTTCGAGCGTGACTACCCCGAGCCCCCGGTGCTGGAGAAGCTGTTCAAAGCGCTCAAGGCAGAGCCGGTCAGCGCGCAGACGCTGCGCAAGAAATCACGCGTCAAGAAGGCAATCTTCGACAGCGCCCTCGAGAAGCTGTGGCTGCACGGCGGAGCCAGCGGCCTCCGCGAAGACCTGCTCGTGCGCGGACGCGACGCTTGGCGCGATGGCTACGCGGCGCAGCGGGCGCTGCGCGTGGAGCAGCTGGCGGCGATGGCGCGCTTCGCCGCCGGCAGCCGCTGCCGCATGTTGGCGTTGGTCGAGCACTTCGGTGACCAAGAAGACTCCGGCGAGCCCTGCGGGCAATGTGACGTCTGCGTCCCCGCCGCGACGTTGAAGCAACAAGCAGTATCGCCCGCGCTGTCGGCGCTATCGGCCCTCTCCACCGGAACCGGAACGAAACGGAGCGCCTCACGCGAGAGCAAGAAAGCATCGCGGCGGGGGAAGCGCTCGCCGCGCGCGAGCGGCGCCACGCTGCCGGTAGCGGGCCCGAGCGCGGGGCTGGTGGCGGTGCTGCGCTCGTGGCGCCTCGTCGAGGCAAAAAAGCAGCGGGTACCGGCGTTTCGGGTGCTGACCAACCGCGCCTTGATAGCCATCGCCGAGGCTCGGCCCCGCAGCTCCACCGAGCTAGGCGCCGTGAGCGGCGTGGGGCCCAAGCTGCTTCAGCAATACGGACGACAGCTGCTCGTGCTGTGCAGCCGGGCGTGAGCGCGGCTCAGAAGCGCCACTCTCCGCCGATACCTGCCATCGGCCCGCCGTAGTCGAGCGGAAAGCAGCCGAGATCGCTGCACTGCGCGCTCTCGAACACCGCCGCGCCGCCGGCGCTGACGGTGAGGTATTTGGAGCCGCGCGAGCCGTTGCCCGCCATCAGCACGCGCAGCCCGAGCTCGCCGTAACCGTAGCCCACGTCGCCGCCGCCGCCGCCCAGCAGCATCCAGAAGCCCCGCGAGACCGGGATCTGCCCCGCGACGACAATCCCTCCGAAATCGAACTGGCGGTGAAACAGCACGACGCTGGTGCGCGCGCTGATGTTCAAGCCGTCGGCGGCGCCCAAGCGAAGGTACTGCGCGACCGCCCAGCCCGACCCCGCCGGAACCGTAAAGCTCGTGTCGTTGACGGTTTGGGCGCCGACTCCGACCCCCATCTCGAAATACTGGGAGTCGTAGCTGCCCATCAGCGCGAAGCTCGCGGCGCTCACCGCCGGCCGATCTTGCACGTCGGCGATGGCGAACGGATCGAGCACGGCCACCACGTGCCAGCTGCGCGCGAAGCGGCGCCCGATCGACGCGCTGAGCAGCGCTCCGCCACCGAGCTCACCCATCGCCGCGAACGGACGCGTCATCAGCTCGACCGCCCACAGCGACGAAGCGCGGGGCGGCGCCGCCAAGCTCGCCGTCAGCTGCGCCGGCGCGACGCGCGCCAGCGCCCCGAACGGCGCTTCTTCGTTCAGCCCCAAGCGCACCTTGGCGGAGTGCTCCGTCACGCTCGTCACTACTCCGACCACCACCAGGTCATCGTCGCCGCCCCGAGCGGGCACGACGAGCTCGACGCGATCACCGCGGAGCACGCCGTCAGCCGAGCCGAGAGAGATGAGCGCCTCACCGGGACGCGCTGCTTGGACCTTACCGACGAGCGCGCGGGGGGCCGCAGGTGCGGGGGTCGGAGGCGCTGGTGCCGTCGTGACGCGGGGCGGCGAGGAGCTCGCCGTCGGAGGCGGCGCTACCTCGGGAAAGCGCGCGCCCCCCAGCTGGCTTCCCGCGGCGAGCGGACGCGCCGTCAGCGACTGAAGCTTCACCCACACCCGGCCGTCGGCCTCGGCAAAGAAGCCGACCGCCTCCCCATCGAAGGCGTAGCTGCGTACGAAGCGGGGCGCCTCTTCAGCCAGCGTCACCTCCCACACGCCGGCGCTGCCGCACGCCAAAAGCAGTAACTTTTCCAGCTGTTCGGCGCCGCCGAGCCGACAGTGCTGGCCGGCTTCGTTCACCTGACCCTCGAGCCACCCGGGCGGCAACTCGTCTTGGGCCTGCGCCGCGCGCGCGGGCAGCGACGTCGCCGCTGCGAGCGCCATACCCACGAAACCATTCACCAACCTAGCCATGGTCGAACACCCCGCCGCACTCTTTCACTCCGCGCCGCAAAAAGGAAGGTGCTTATTGCGGGCTACGCTGCCGCGCGCGCCGACATGCGGCTGGTAGCAAGGTGTGGTGTTTTCACGACACCCGACGAGCCGCTCCTCCAGCGCGCGAATTTGCAGGCGCGGCTGACAACTTCGGTTACGCTAAGCGATAGGTGGTTGGTCCCCGAGCGGGAAGCGTAGGAGCGCCCATGCAGATGTTCGGAATTGGTCGGACGAGGGTTCTGAGCGGAGTCGCAGCGCTGGTGGCGCTGGGTTGTAATTCATTCGACGCAGAGCCCACGGATCAGAGCGGCACACGTCTGGTGATTCCGATCGACGAGCGAGAAGTTTCGACGTCGGCGGCGAGGCCCGCGACCATCAGCGGCGGCTCGCTCACGGTGCTCGCGGACGACTCGGCCGCGATCATCGCCGACCCCGAGCGTGATCGCGTCACGATCGTAGACCTGGCTCAAAAAGGCGTGCGCGCCAGCGTTGCCCTCGAGCCCGGCGACGAGCCCGGCCGCGTCATCGAAGGCATCGGCCAGCGCGTGCACGTCGCGCTGCGCGGCAGCGGCGCGGTCGCCACCATCGACGCCACCACGGGCACGCTGGTGGAGCGCCGGCCCGTTTGCAAATCACCACGGGGTCTGGCATTCGAGCCCGCCACTCAGCTCGTGCACGTGGCCTGTGCGGAGGGCAAGCTCGTCTCGCTACCCGCCCTGGGCGGCGCTGCCGTGCGCACCGTCGCGCTGCCGGTAGACGTTCGTGACGTGCTGGTTCGAAACGGAGAGCTGTGGCTCAGCCGCTTCAAGTCCGCGCAGCTGCTGCGCGTCGACGCGAGCGGAAAGCTCACCAGCACGGCCGCCATTGCGCGGCGCTTCGGCACCATGCTCAAGCACTCCAAGACGCAGGAGTTCGAGTCGACAGAGCAAGTCCAGGTCGAGATCGACGCGGGCGTGGCCTGGCGCGCGGTCGCCAATCCGGCCGGCGGCGCCGTCATCGTCCATCAAGAGGAAGTGGTCGACGACATCCCGATCAGCGAGCCCAGCGCCAACGGTAGTGCTTACGGTGGCGGCGGCGGGTTCAGCTGCGACGGCATCGTCAAGAACGCCATCACCTTCGTCGCCCCGAACGGCGACACGACGACCCGCGTCATCACGGGCGCACCGCTGCCGGTAGACGTCGCGGTCTCACCCGATCAGAGTTGGCTCGCGGTGGCTCACGCCGGCCAAGGCGACCCAGATGCGCCGCGCCCCTTCGTTCAGGCTTTCGGTGACCAAGCCGGCGGTGCTGCTGTGCCTAGCATTGGCCCGGCGGGCTTCTTCGGCGGATCGCTGAGCCTGCATTCGATGAGTCAGCTCACGAGCCCTGACGACCCGGGCTGCGCCTCCCCCGCCGCCTTGCCTTTCGTGAGCGGCCAGGCGACCGCCGTCGCCTTCACGTCGACCAGTCATCTGCTCGTCCTCACCCGTGAGCCGCCCACTCTGTCGCTGCTCCCGAGCGTGCGCGACGGCGCGCAGGCCACCAGCATCCCACTGCCGGGTGACTCTCGGGTGGACACGGGCCACGACATCTTCCATCGCGACGCGGGCGGCGGTATTGCCTGCGCGTCGTGCCACCCCGAGGGCGGCGAAGACGGCAAGACTTGGCGCTTCGTCGGGACGGGCGCGCGCCGCACGCAACCGCTGAACGTGGGCCTACGTGACACCGCGCCGTTCCACTGGGCCGGTGATCTCGACAACATGGGCGCGCTCATGTCGGAGGTCTTCGTCGGGCGCATGGGAGGCGTGCGAGAGAGCGCTCCGCGCTTGGCGGCGCTCTCGGAGTGGCTCTTTACCCTCCCCGCGCCGCCGGCGATCCGCGACGCCGACGCGGCAACCGCACGCGGCCAAGCCCTGTTCGAATCGGCCGAAGTGGGCTGCGCCTCGTGTCACAGCGGCTCGAAGCTCACCAACAACGAGACCGTGGCCATCGACACCAGCGCGAAGACCAAGCTGCAGGTGCCGTCACTGGTGGGCCTCGGTCATCGAGCTCCGTTCATGCACACCGGCTGCGCGCAGACGCTGGCGGATCGCTTCAACCCCGCTTGCGGCGGCGATGCCCATGGCAACACGGCCCAGCTCACGGCAGAGCAGACGGGCGATTTGATCGCTTACCTCGAATCCCTCTGAGTCGCTCGGGTGCGGGCTCAGCGCTTGTTGGGGATGAGCTCTGCGTCGCGGACCCGCTGCACGAGCGTGCGAAAGATCCGCGTCAACCCCGCCTCGACTTCGGGCGGCTCGCCGCACAGCGTGAGCGCGGCCGCCACCGACTCGAGGGTGGAGACGTAATCCCGCCGCGGCTCCGCCCGGAGCCGCCCGTAGATCGAAGGCTGCTTCGGCTTGAGCGTCAAGCGCCGCAGTTTGTTGAGCCAAGGGTTACGCCACCACAACGTCTTGGCTTTGCTCCAAGTGCCATCGAGCACGATCAGCCCTTCGAGCTCGCTGGGTGCGATTGGCCCCCCGCGTCCGGTAACGCCCTCGCCTGGCGCCTCCCGATCGGGGAACAGTACGGCCCAGCGCTTCGCGTCGACGCCCTCCTCCCCGAGCGCATGGGCGAGGTTACGCCAGCTGAGGCCGACCACGAGCTCGGCCTTCGGCAAGCACGCTACGAGCAGCTGCGCCGTGCCGAGCAGCGCGTCTTGCTCCTGCGGATGCTGCAAGATCAGCACGCGGCGCGCGGTGCTGAAGGTGCTGATTCGGTCACAGACACAGGCCACGCTCGGGCGGCGGCAAACGGCGCAGGTGGGGGCGGAGGTCACGATCGGTCGCGGACTATACGCCGCGCCCCGCCAGCGAGCACCGCGTAACCTTCGGCACGAACACCGAGCGCACCTCTCCGCAGCGGCAAGGCATGTACACGCTGCTCACGAAAGCGCTCAAATCACGGCTAGTTCGCAGCTCTTCGCCGTCGGGCAGGACCAGCGAGAGCGAGCGCGCCGAAAAGCCGACCTCGAGGCCTGCTCCGCGGTGTCGACCGCTGAAATCGGCGTGGTCGAAGGCGGCGAGCAACGTGAACAGGCCCTCGACGCTCAGGCGTTTGCGCTGCGCGGACCCTAGGCCGCGCTCCACGCGCAGCAGCGGCTCGAGCTGCGGCACGTCACCGCGGAGCGGCAGCCGCTGCGTGCGCTTCAGATCGGCGCTCGCGAAGTAGTGGATGCCGCGCTCGCCGTACAAGCGAAAGAAGTAGGGCACGTCGCCGCGCTCGAGCTGCAGGAGCTCTTCGGGGAGCAGCGGCGGCCACAGCGCGGCTGGCTCAGCTCGCACGTACTCCTCCGTGCCGCGCAAACACACACGGATCGGCGTCTGCCGGAGCTCCGCCAAGTCGGCGAAAACACGCCCTAGCTCGCGCGCGTGGCGGGTCAGGCAGCCCAGGGTCTCGCGGTAGCCGCCGAGCATCGCGAGCAGATCCGCAGGCTGTACCGGCTTTCCGAGGTAGGGCAGCACGCGCCGAACACCGGCGGCGTGCTGACACACGGCCGCGTACTCGGGATCCGCGTCGGGCAAGAGCTTGGTCTCGGTGGGCGAGCTCAAGTCAGCCAAGATCATCTCGACGTCGAGCGGGCCGAACACGATGCGCCCGCGCGCGTCGACGCCGAGCACGAGGTTCTCCCAATGCAGATCGCTGAGGCCGAGCCAGGTGAACAGGGCGACCGCCCGCCCCGTGATCTCGGCGAGCTTGCGCCGCGTCTCCGCCGAGCGCGTTCGCAGCGGCAGGAGCTCGAGCGCTTCCACGTGTCCTCCGAGCGGTGTTCTCTGAAAGAAGCGCAGCGAGGGCAAGAAGTCGAAGGCGCCCTCGGCGAGCTCGTCCTCGCTCGCGGCCCGCGCCAGCGCGATGCGTAGAGGGCTCTTCGGATGCAGCAGCAGCCACTCCCACAAGAGCGCGCGGGGTTTATGCACGCGTTCACCGTGCCGGGTGACGCTGCGTCCGAAATTGTGGCGATCGCCCAGGCTGGGTCGGGGTTGAGGCATGACGTACTTTAGAGGCCGAGCGCCTCGATGGAATACGCTGGCCAGCGCTGCTGCCAAGGGCGCGCCTCCTCGAGCTGGTACGCGAGGCGGAGCAAGAGCGCGTCTTTTCCGCGCGCCGCGGCCAAATGTGCGCCCTGCGGCAGCCCGCTCCGCCCCCAGCTCAACGGCACCGACATCGCCGGGCAACCGACCACGTTTTGAATGGGCGTGTAGCCGAGGGCCCGCGCCACACGCTCGAGCAAGGTAGCGCGCGGGAGAGTGGGCGACAAGTGACCGAGCAGCGGAGGCTCCCCGGCCGAAATGGGGGTCAGCACGGCGTCGTAGCCGCGCGTGTGCTCATGATAGGTGGCCGCCCCCGCCTTCACGGCGGCGCGGGCGCCCTCGAGCGCGCCCGCGCCTCGCTCTTCGAGCAGCTCCACGAGCGACCAGGTGAACGGCTCGAGCTCGGCCCGCTGCACCGGCTCACGCCGCGTGCGATCGATGGTCTCGATCACGCCTGTCACGGCCGCTCCCGCGATCACGTAGAAGGCCTCGGTCAGGCGTTCGCTGTCGAACACGGGCGCGGACACCAGCTCGACTCGATGGCCCAGCTCGTCGAGCAAGCGCGCCGCATCGTCGAACGCTTCGCGGACGCCGGCGTCCGGCTCGGCGCCGGACAGGGTCGTCGTCCAGGCGGCGATGCGTAGCCGCTCGCGAAGCGGCTCGGCCACGAAACCGACCGCATCGGCCCGAGTCGAGTCCTCCGTCAGCGCCAAGAAGCGAGCGCTGTCGCGCACGGAGCGCGAGATGCAGTGCTCGCTCGTCATCTCCGCGAAGTCCGAGCCGCTGCGGTTGCTGGGGACGGTGCGACCGCGGCTGGGCTTGAAGCCGAACACGCCACAAGCGGATGCTGGCAGGCGGATCGACCCTCCCCCATCGTTGGCGTGCGCGAGCGGCACCATGCCCGAGGCCACCGCGACGGCGCTGCCGCCCGAAGAGCCCATCGGGGACCGCGACAAGTCCCAAGGATTGTGGGTCGCCCCGGCCAGGAGGGTCTCCGTGCTCGGGAGCAGGCCGAACTCGGAGAGCGCCGTCTTGCCCGCGCAGACCAGCCCGCCGTCCACGAGACGCTTGCCGTAGTCAGTCAGCTGCTGCGTCACGCGCTCGGCGAACAAGCGCGCGCCGAGCGTCCAGCGCATTCCGGGCCAGGGAGCGGCGTCCTTCATCAGGAACGGCACCCCAACGAAGGGCCCCGAGCCTGCAGAAGGAACGTCGGTCGCCCGCTCGACCACGGCGCGAAGTAGCGGGTTGAGCGCCGCAATGCGACGCTCGCAGGCGTCCCAGAGCTCGCGGGCGCTGATCTCACCGCGACGGCACAGCTCCGCCTGCGCCGTCGCGTCGAGACGAGCGAGCTCCGCGAGTGGGGGCATGCGGAGCTAGTAGCGCGCCTCGCGCCTACGCTTCAAGCGCAGCCGAGAAATCCCCCCGCTGATGAATCTACCAAGCCGAGCTGAGGCAGCTTGCGACAGTCTACGCGCGGTGACGCAGCTTCGAGCATCGTTGGCCCAGCTATCGATTTGACGAAGGCAGCGACTCACGTAAGCTGCAGCTTCACAGACGCGCTCAGCGGCTCGCGCGGCGCGGAGGCGGAGGTCGACGTGGCTGCGAACAAGCACGAGCTCGGGGCACAGCAGATCATTCGATTGGTGGAGCCGGCCAACGGCTTCGCCGCGAAGCGAGCCGCACAGCCCGGCACCGAAGGCACGCCCGACGTGCGCTCCGCGCCACTCCCACCAGGAGTGGCGGTCGCGCAAGGGCGCGTGCTGCTCTCCGAAGACTGGCATTTGGACCTACCGTCCGCGTTCTGGCGCCGGAGGGAGCAAGGCTCGCTCGTGCTGTGGCGGCCCGGGCTCACGCTGTGGGTCGACGTCGCCGATCACGACGCGGAGTCGGCGAGCGCGTACGTGGCGCAGCGCCTCAGCGGCGTGCCGAGCCGCGCGAGCGAGCTCGGCTGGAGCACGAGCGAGCGCACGTCGCAGCTCTCCTTCCGTCTGCGCGCAGCGTCGGCGGCGTGTCCCGCGCTGCAGCTGCTGAAGGCGGGTCCGCAGAGCTACGTGCACGCCCACGCTTACTTCGATCGAGAAGAGGAGCAGGCCCATGCGCGCGCCATCCTCGACACGCTCGTCGTCGCTCCGCCCTTTGGCTTGAAATACTCGATGGCGGCCGTCGCTCAGGGCTGAGCGCCCGCCGGCATCGCTCAAGAGCGGTAGTCGGCGTTTTCGCTCACGTATTCGTGGGTGAGGTCGGCGCCGAGCACCTCGGCCGACGCCGCCCCGAGCCCCAGGTCGATCTCGATGTCCACGCTGCGCTCGTGGGGAGGAAACGTAACGGGCGGGGTGAACACGCCATCGCGAGGCGGCGCGCTCGCGTATAGCTCCGCTTCACGCAAGTGCGCCACCAGCGCGCCCTCCTTGCTCGGATCCAAGAAAAATTCGCCGCCTTCGACGATCGGGATACCGCCGAGCGTCATGCGAGTGCGCCGGAGCTCGAGGCCCGAATGATGCGCGCCCACGTACTTACCCACCGCTTGGACCAAGCGCCCCACGTTCGGATCGTTGCCGGCCACCGCGCACTTGAAGAGAGGCGCGTTCACGACCGCTTTGCCGACCCCTCGGGCCAGCGCCGCGCTGGGCGCGCCTTTGACGCGGACGCGCAGCACGTGGCGCACGCCTTCGCCGTTGCGCACGACGTCCTCCGCCAAATCGGCGCACACCCTATCGAGCGCGCTCGCAAAGACGCTCACGTCCGGGCACGGCACCTTGCCCGACGATACGAGCACGACGGTGTCGGAGGTGCTCGTGTCACTGTCGATGCTCATGCTGTTGAACGACGGCGCGCACGCCGCCGGCAAGAGCTCGCGCAGCTGCTCTCGCGAAACCGCGAGGTCCGTCAAGATGTACACCAGCATCGTCGCCAAATTGGGCTCGATCATGCCCGCGCCTTTGGCGATGCCGACGATGCTGCCGCCCGCGACGTCGGCTCGGCGCACCTTCGGATAAAGGTCCGTCGTGACGATGCCCTCCGCAGCCGGCAAGACCGAGCCCGGTCGCAGCGCCGCCGTAGCCTGTGGCAACGCGGCGAGCATCGCCTCGATCGGTAGCCGCCAGCCGATGATGCCCGTCGAGCAAGGCAGCACGGCGCGAGGGGGTACGCCGAGCAGGCCGCCAAGCTCGGCGCACAGCCGCTCAGACGTCGCTTCGCCGCCCGGCGCGCACACGTTGGAGATCTTGTTGTTGATCAAGATCGCCCCCAGCGTGGGCTCGTCGAGCCGCTTGCGACCGATTTTTACGGGGGCTCCCGGGAAGGCGTTGTTGGTGAACAGCGCCGCGAATCGCTCGGTCGGCTCGTCGAGCGCGAGCAAGGTCAGGGTCATCTTCGCGACCTTGGCCGGCACTTCGTAGGGCGAGAACTCGAAGCGCGCGCTGCCGACGCGAAATCCGCGCGGCAACGCCGCTTGCGTCTCGAGCCAGGCGCGGTGCTGCTCGCGCGTTTCGAAGGTCAGAGCCGTGCTCGCCATGGAGCCGACGTTTTAGCCCGGGCGCGGGGCGGATCAAGCCAAGTCGGCGCCGCGCTCGGATTTCACGGCTCGGCGGAGGCACCTCAGAAACCGGCGTGCCGGCCGCCGCCCGCCGTCAACGCAGCTCGGCGTCGAGCTCCGCGAACCACAGGTCCAGGTACTCGGCGCTGACCGCGGACGCATGCGGCATGAGGGCGAGGCCCGGGACGCTCCACAAGGGAGAATCGGGCGGCAGCGGCTCCTCGGCGAACACGTCGAGGAAGGCATGGGCGATGTTGCCGGACTCGAGCGCCCGCACCAGCGCCGCCTCGTCCACCGCGTTGCCGCGCCCGAGGTTGTACAGAGTCGCGGTCGGGCGCATCGCGCCGAGCTCGCGAGCTCCGATGAGGTGCGTCGTCCCCGTGTCACCGGGCAGCGTCAAGACGACGTGATCGGCTTCGGGCAAGATCGCGTGCAGCCGCTCGATGGGCCACACCGCGTCGGCGGGCGCCGCGTCGACTTGCGCGTTGCGCTTGACGCCGATCACCCTCATCCCGACGGCTTTGAGCAGGCGCGCGCACTCGCGCCCGAGCGGGCCGTAGCCGACGATCAACGCCTGCTGCCCCGCGATGCGGCGCGTGCCCGCGAACGCCTCGCGATCATAGCGTCGCAGCGCACGATTGGCGACGCAGACGTCCAGTCGTCGCGAGAAGTGCAGCACCATCGCCAGCAGGCTCTCAGCCATGATCTGGCCGTGAAAGTGTCCGTGCACGGCGCGCACGCGCCCGCTCGGGTCCGGCTCGAGCTTTTCACGGCCGGCCGCGGGAGTACCGACGAACGTGAGCTTTGGCCCGAGCGGATACCAAGCCGCCTCGAAGTGCCAGACCAAAGCCGCTTCCGCCTCGGGCAACGCCGCAAGCAGCTCGGGCTCGCTCCGCACGGCCAACAGCTCGTGCTGGGGGTAGAGCGCGCTGAGCCGGGCCAGCTGCTCCTCGGTCACGCTGAACGCGCCGATCCGATGTTCGAGCCACACCACGATTTTCATGCGGCGCAATCTATCACCGCCGCGGGGCCCGGCCGCAGCCAGCTGCACCCTCACGCGCTCGACCACCGTGTCAGGCGGCGCGCGACGCCTCCACGCGCCAGCGCACGGGGCTCTCCGGCTCGTAAACGCAGTGAAGACCGGTCGCGACCGAGCGCTCCAGGTGCGCGCCGAGCTCCGGCGCCAGCTGCGTGATGCGCAAGATGGCGTCGCGCAGGCGAGCTTGCACGGCCTTGCGCGCGCGCTCGGCCGCGGTCGGGAACAGCGCAGCTCGCGGCTCGAGCCCCGACGGCGACTCGACCTCCGTCGCCAGCGCTCGGCCGCCGACACCCTGGGCCAAGGTGATGGCCGCGACCGGGGTGCCAGGGTTTTGGACCAGCGTCGCGAGGTCGGACAAGCCTTTGGCGTGCTTGAGGTGGAAGCGCTGACCGCGCCACCCGACCGACCACACGTCGCCGAGGCGCGTCAGCTCGGCCTCGGCGCGCGCGGACTCCGGGCTCGACAGCGCGGAGAGCGGCAGCTCGCTCAAGAACTCGATCATAGCATCTCCAGCGTCGGCGGCGCCGAACCAGGGCAAATGCACGTCCCCCTCCAGCATGAGCAGGCGGGCGCCGGGAATGCGCGCCGCCACGTCACGCCCGGCCTCGAGCGGGACCGCGGCGTCTTGCCGTCGATGAACCACCAGCGTGGGAACGGAGACGCTCGCCGCGAGCTCGCGAACGTCGAAGCGGTACAAGAGCGCGAGCAGCTCGGCCGCGGTCTCCCCGGCCGTGCTCAGCAGCTGGTTGCGGGTGAATAGACGGCTCTCTTCAGGGCTGACGTGAGGCGCCAAAATGCTCGTGAGGGCCTTGGCGCCGAGGCTGAAGCTCGCGCGCACGAGCGCCACCATCGCTTGCTGCACGTCGGCAGGCGCGACGGCGTCGCCGCAGGCAAAGCTTCCGTACAGCAGCAGCCGTGAGACACGCTCGGGGTGGCGCGCCGCATACGCGATAGCCACCGGGCTCCCGAACGAGCCCCCGAGGAGCGTCACGCGCGGCGCGCCGAGCGCGTCGACCACCGCTTCGAGCTCGCTCAGCTCGCGCTCGAGCGAAAAGCTGGTACGAGCGCGATCACTCAAGCCGACGCCGGTGTGATCGTAGCGCACCAGCGTGCAGTGCTCCGCTAGTCGTTCGTAGAGCGCCCTGAGCGCGGGCTCTTCGAGATCCCGCTCGAGGTGGCTGACGCAGAAGGGCGCGACCACCGCCGGCGGCCCCTTGCCTTGCACTGAAAAGGCGATGCGCTGTCCATCACCGGCCGAGCAAAATCGAATCTTCTGCTTCGACGCCACACCTCGAGCTTCGAAAATCCGGACCTCATTCATCATGGGCAAATTCGCTCTCCCGCTGTCGAGCCACCGCGCGCCGCCTGATACGGCCCGCCGCCGTTTATCCGGCGACCCCGATCAATCCGTCATGACCGGCGCTCGAGCGCGAAAAATCGCGTATTTTTCCCTTACCCACCGCGCCGGCCACGGCGCCCAGAGCCCGCCCACGCTTGCGTCAGGTCACTCGAGCTGAGCTTGCCGTCGCGAAAGCGCTGGAGCATCTCCCCCACTGCCTCGACTTGCTCGAGCTCGCGCGTGGCCCGCGCGACCGTGACGTCATCGGGGAGGGCTTCCCGCGCGTCCCTCAGGGCGCGCTTGCTGTCCCGCAACTCGGCGTTGACAGCGCGGAGCTGCGCGAGCAGCTCCCGGTTGACGCGCTCGAGCTCACGGATGCGGCGCTCCGGATCGGCGTCATGCAACCGAGTCTCGCTCTGCCAAGCGCCTTCCAGCTCGAGCAGCCGCGCGAGATCACCGTCCTCGTACGCGCGCGTCACTTGCTTCATCACCTCCGTGCGCCGCTGCCGGTCGCCCTCCTGTCGCGCGCGGTCGGGGTGCACCAGGGTCGCGAGCTTTCTGAACAGGTCGCGCAGCGTGCGGCGATCCTGACCGGTTTGGCTCGCGCCCGGCACCTCGGGCGCCGTCGAAGCGCTGCCCTTCGGCGACCGGCGGGCGTGGCGTGGCGGCGCATCCCACGGGTTGGCCCGGTCATGCGGGGCGTCAGCGCCTTGGCCCTCTTCCCCATCATCGTCCTCATCCTGTTCATCCAACCCGAGCCGCGGGAGCACCCCGTGCAGCTCCAGCAGCGCACGCAAGCGAGCGACCTCCTTGCGCGCGCGAGGCGCCAGCCGACCGTCGCGGAGAAGCTCGTCGAAGAGCGCTTCCAGCGCCGCCTCGAGCGCTCGCTGCCGCTCGACGATCGGTTTCATGCGCGCCAGCGCTTCGCTCGAGAGCCGGAGCGCCTCCGCCCGCGCTGCGTTCGTGAGCTGCCGCTTCTTTTCAATCTCGCGCAGGAGCCGGCTGTGCTCCCTCCACAGCTCGTCGAGCTGCTTCGCGCTCGCGTGCCGCTCGATGTCGGGCTCTCGCCCTTTTCCTGCGCGCGGCGGGGGCACCGGCCGCTCGTACCGTAACCCGCTCGGCCCGCCAAGCCGCGAAAGCCGTGGCCACAAATTCGTTTCCTGCGGGAAGATTGGCAAAATGGCGCCCAGCTGCGATCGATCGGGGTTGGATCGCGCATAGCGCACCTGAATGTCCTCCGTCCGGTCGCTGCTTCCCCTCACCTGCTCACTTTGGGTCGCGCTGCTCCTCGCTGCCTGCTCGTCGACGGACGTGCCGAGCGATGATTCTGCGGCGGGCGCGGCCGCGAGTGAGGCCGGCAGCTCCCCCGTGCCCCCCGGCGCGGCCGGCGCTAGCGGCGCGCCGAGCGCAGCCGGGAGCGATGGCCTCGGCGGTGCTGGCTCGGCCGGCGCTTCGTCAGGCGGGAGCCCCAAC
>JAEYWK010000152.1 GCA_023431345.1 Pseudomonadota bacterium | reverse complement strand
CTCCCACCCTTCCTGTTCAAAATCAGGGGCCGTCCAGGTCGCTACAAAAGCGACGTGGCGCCCCCCGGCGCGCTCGCGGGGAGCGGCCTGGTGACGCCACGGTAGTGCTGCGGGTGGGGCTGCGTTGGGGGCAGCCAAGCCCGACAGCGTCGTTACCTCAAGCTTCGCACTCGACGTTCACCGTCTCGCCGGCGGCGGCGTACGGCACGAGCGTGCCCGTGATCGCCTTGCCGTTGACGGTGAGCTTCACGTCGCCGTTGCCGCGCACGTTCTTCACCTTGATCTTGTAGGTCGCGCCGCGGCAGATGCGCGTGATCGTAAACTCCGGGATTTCGGTGCCGATGCAGGGCTTGACCGCGAGCCCTTCGAACTCGGGGCGAACGCCGAGCAGGTACTGCGAGATGGCCACGAAATTCCAGGCTGCGGTGCCGGTGAGCCAGCTGTTCTTGGCTTCACCGTGGCGCACGGCGTCTTTGCCGGCGATCATCTGCGAGTAGACGTATGGCTCGGTACGGTGGATCTCGCTGATGTCCTCCAAGTAGGCCGGAGCGATCTTCTTATAATACTCGA
Organism: Pseudomonadota bacterium; assembly: GCA_023431345.1. GTDB lineage: Bacteria > Myxococcota_A > Polyangia > Polyangiales > Polyangiaceae > PMG-095. The sequence goes on along the minus strand of JAEYWK010000152.1, from coordinate 47,502 downwards.
ACGCCTGCGCGCCGCGGCCGATCACGGTTTCCGCGATCATCACCCACGGGTTGTTGTGGCAGAAGATGCCGGCGTTTTCCTTGTAGCCGGGCGGATACGAGGAAATCTCCCCGAGCTCCACGTGATACTCGGCGTACGGCGGGTTGTTGAGCACGATGCCGTAGCGCGTATCGAGGCGCTCTTTGACGGAGTCGAGCGCCTTCTTGGCCTCGCCCGTCGTCACGCCGATGCCAGCCATGACGCAGAAGCCCTGCGGCTCGATCAGGATCTGCGCGTCGCCGGGCGGGCACTCCTTGCTGCCGACCTTCTTGCCGAAGAAGTCGTAGGCGCGGAGGAACCACTCGCCGTCCCAGCCGTCGCGGAGCACGGTGGCCTCCATCTTCTGGATCTCGGCGCGGGCGCGCTTGGCTTCGTCGGCCTGGCCCTTCTTTTCGCACAGCGCCGCGTACTCCGGGCCGATGTGCACGAACATGCCGGCGATGAACACGCTCTCGGCGGTGCGGCCGACGCGGTTACCCGTCGTTTGGTAAGACTCGTCGGGCGTCTCCGAGAAGCAGTTCAGGTTGAGGCAGTCGTTCCAGTCGGCGCGGCCGATCAGCGGCAGACCGTGCGGGCCGAGGTTGTTCAAGACGTGGTCGAACGAGCGCTTGCAGTGCTCAAGCAGCGACGCCTTGTTGTTCTCGTCGTTGTCGAACGGCACCTGCTCGTCGAGGATGCCCCAGTCACCCGTCTCTTTGATGTAGCCAGCGACGCCGAGGATCAGCCACAGCGGGTCGTCGTTGAAGCCGCTGCCGATGTCGTTGTTGCCGCGCTTCGTCAGCGGCTGGTACTGGTGGTACGCGCTGCCGTCGGGGAACTGGGTAGAGGCGATGTCGATGATGCGCTCGCGGGCGCGCTCGGGCACGAGGTGCACGAAGCCGAGCAAGTCTTGATTCGAGTCGCGGAAGCCCATGCCGCGACCGATGCCCGACTCGAAGAACGAGGCGGAGCGCGACATGTTGAAGGTCACCATGCACTGGTAGGGGTTCCAGATGTTGACCATCCGGTTCAGCTTCTCGTCCTTCGAGTCGACGGCGTAGAGGCCGAGCAGGCCGTTCCAGTGGTTGCGCAGCTTGTCGAGCGCGGCCGTGACCTGGGCCGGCGTCGAGAAGGCCTCGATCAGCTTCTTGGCGGGCTCCTTGTTGACGACGCCCGGCTTCTCCCACTTCTTGTCCTTCGGCACCTCGACGTAGCCGAGCGTGAACACGAAGGTCTTCGTTTCGCCCGGCGCGAGCTCGACGGCCAAGCAGTGCGACGCGATCGGCGACCAGCCGCTGGCGACCGAGTTCTTCGACTCACCGGCGGCGACCACGTCGGGCTCGCCGAAGCCGTTGTAGAGGCCGAGGAAGGTCTCACGGTCGGTGTCGAAGCCCGCGATCGGCGCGTTCACGTGGTAAATCGCGTAGTGGTCGCGGCGCTCCCGGTACTCGGTCTTGTGATAGATGGTGCTGCCGTCGATCTCGACCTCGCCGGTGCTGAAATTGCGCTGAAAATTGGTGCTGTCGTCCTGCGCGTTCCACAGGCACCACTCCGCGAACGAGAACAGCTTGAAGCTCTTCTTGACGCTCGACTCGTTCGTGAGGGTGACTTGGTGCACCTCGGCGGTGTGGCCGAGCGGCACGAAGAACAGCAGCTCCGCCTTCAGCCCGTTGCGCTTGCCGGTGATCTTGCTGTAGCCGAGGCCGTGGCGACACTCGAATGACTCGAGCTCGCGCTTGACCGGCATGTAGCTGGGGCTCCAGTAATCTTTGCCCTCGCTGATGTAGAAGTAGCGGCCGCCCGAGTCGGTCGGCACGTTGTTGTAGCGGTAGCGCGTGAGCCGACGCAGCTTCGCGTCACGGAAGAAGCAGTAGCCGCCCGCCTGGTGCGACACGAGGCCGAAGAAGCTCTCGCTGCCGAGGTAGTTGATCCACGGGTACGGCGTCTTCGGGGTCGTGATGACGTATTCGCGGTTCTGGTCGTCGAAATGTCCGAATTTCATCTGCGTCTTCTCTCTTCTCTCACAACACGAAACTGACGAAGGGCTCTTGGCCAGCGCGGGAGCGGCGGCTGCCTTCGAGGCGAGATCGCCGGGAGTGCATCAGTTGGCGCGGCCTCTCTCATCCAACCAGGCCGCGACCCACGCGAGGGGGGCGTTCCAGTTGATGGTGATTTCGTTCACCGAGTAAGCCTCGATGTGATCGACGAAGCACTTCTGGGGCGCGCAGCCCTTGAGGCCGGCCGCCTTCGAGTACGGGTCGTCGATGTGCGAGTTCGGGCCGCCGCTGAGCGCGCCCGCCGGCGCCAGCGGGTACTTCGCGTTCGCTTGGTGCGCCCAGAAGCGGTGATGCGGGTTGACCAGCGGCTTCTCACCGTAGCCGGTCACGTACGACTGGGCGAGCGGGTTGCGACCCAGCAGGTAGTCCATGCCCGTGGCGACGCCGTCGAGGTACTCTTGCTGCTTGGTGAAGTCGTAGGCGAGCGCGACGACGATCAAGTTGTTGATGACGAACGAGTTCGAGCCCCAGATGTACTCGTTGCTTTTGGTCGGCGCGAGCGGCGTGCGGTAGCCCTGCGCAGCGATGATCTTCAGGTAGGTGTCCGCGCCGCCGACGAGCAGCTTGCGCGCGTGGGCCTGCAGCGCCGCGTCCGCGCCCGTGACGGTAGCGAGCGAGATCACGCCCAGGGCGTCCGTCTCCGCCCAGTTCATGGTCGACGTGTGTCCGCCCGCGTCCATGCGCAGGCGGCGATGCAGCGCCGAGCTCTCGAGAAATTGCTTGTACTCGGGCTTGCCGGTGGCGAGCCAAAGCTCGGCCGCCGCCCAGTAGAAGTCGTCGTCGACCTTTTGGTCGTCGTAGGCGCCGCCGCCGTCGATCACCTTGCTCGCGAAGAGCTTCGGGTTGGCCTTAGCGGCGCTCCAGGCCGTCTCCGCCGCTTTCAGGCACTTGGCGGCGAAGGGGGCGTCGATGCCCTTCCAAATGCGCGCGCCCTGCGCGGCGGTCGCAGCAACGTTCAGCGTCGCGGCGGTGCTGACCTTGAAGAGCGCCCGCGGCTGCTTGTCTTCGTGCGGCGCGGTGGCGAGCGCCGTCCAGCTCACGTCGTGCATCTTGTGATGCGCCATGCCCGCCAGCGGCTTACCTGCCGGCACCTGCATCTTGAGCATGAACTCGAGCTGCCAGCGCGCCTCGTCCAAGATGTCGGGCACCTGGTTGGCGTTCTCGGGGATCTTGAGCTTGCCGTCGCCCAAGGCCGCCGCATCGCCGAAAGCCTTGGCGCGCTCGAACTGGTTGAGCAGCGTCCACAGCGAGATGCCGCCGTTCACGATGTACTTTCCGTGATCGCCGGCGTCGTACCAGCCGCCCGAGACGTCGAGCGCATAGTCGCAGCCGGCATCTTTACCGCACTTCACGCTCTTGTCCGACAGGTGCCCGGCAGGGCGCGCCAGGTCGGGACGCGGCACCAAATCCGCGCGGATCTCGACGCCGCTGCGGTTTTGGTAAAAGTAAGAGAGCGCGTCGAGCTTGAGCTGCGAATAGAGCTCGCGGCTCACGTCGAACGGAAAGCTCACGTCCTCGCCGACCTTGAGCTGGTAGCCCTGCCCCGGCTGCTTGAACGAGCTCAAATCGACGAGCTGCACGTCGTCGCCCGAGGCTGCGTCTCTGCCGAACGGAGTGGTCTTGCCTTCGGCCAGCGTCGCGCCGCTGGCGTCGACGAGCTGCCAGGCTTGCGGCTCCTTCGCGCTGGTCTTGACGGTGGCGATCTTGGCCGCGCCCGGCAAGTAACCGAGCTGGTTGACGAGCACCTTCGGCGCCGCGATGCTCGCTCCCGAAGAGCTGCCCGGCGTGAACTCGGGATCGTCGAGGCGGACGTCGTCGATGCAGATTTTGAACGGTACATCGGCGCGCGCCATCGAGCCGCCGATGTGCAGCGCCAGCTCGGCCGTCGCGTCGTCCGGCTGGCGCATCGTGAAAGCGCCGCGGTAGTTTTTCGGCTCCCGGTCGAGGTCGATCGTCGCGTTCCAGTACTCGGCGTAGGGCGGCCCGCTCATGCCGACCTTGGGTCGCGCCTTCGTGTCTTCGCTGGCCCACGCCTTGAACGACAACGTGTACGTATGGCCGCGCTGGATCACCATCTCGCGGTGTCGGAGCTGCGCGTCCCAGTTGTTCTTACCGGCGTTCGTCACCGTGACGCACAGCGCGCCGCCCACGACGTCGGCGGAGCCGTTCGCCGGCTCGGTGAACGACGTGGTCCACGGCACGCTGACGCCATCGTCGAACGTGCTCGCCTTGAGCAGGTTGCCGCCGCTCGCGGGCGAGGACGCGCTCGAGGCCCCTTCTCCGTCGCCGGCCGCGGTGACGGGCGTCGTCGCGCGAGGCGCGCACGCCGCGAGACACACCGCCGCCACTAGCCAGGGAGAGACCTCGAGGCGCCGCATGGGGTTCGCTCAGCCGCCGCAGCCGGTGAACGCGATGTCGTCGACCCAAATGTCGAACGACGCGCCGGGGTCGTTCACCTGGAACTGGATGCCGTAGAGCGTCGACGGGTCGATGCCGTCGAAGCGGCTGCCCCAGCCCTTGAGCTGCTTCATGCTCGTGAACGGGATGGTGTACTCCTGCCACGAGTCCGTCACGACCATGTCGAGGCCGAAGTCGTTGAAGCACTCCGAGCACTTCTTGCCTTCCGGATCGGTCTGACCGTCCGGCACCTTGAGGCGAACGTTGGCGTGCGAGCCGGGGCCCTTCTTGATCTTGAAGCTGATGCCCTTGTACTTGCTGGCGTCGTAGGTGCCCTTCGGATCCACGAAGTTGAGACCCATGCCGGCGTAGATCTTGCTGCCGCCAGCCACGGTGCCCGTCATGCGCGCCGCGAACTTGGAGCCATCGGCGCCGCCCGGCGACATCGCGAACGTGCCGCCGTTCTTACCGGCTTCCGGCACGACGGTGGAGCCCTCGTCGTCGACGAAGGTGTACCAGTAGCCGCCGCGGCCCTGGATCGTCGCCGTCTGGTTGCTGTTGTTCTCACCGTCGGAGATCAGCCCCACGTCCTTCGGGCAGGCGCGACCTTCGGGCGAGCTCTTCACCGCGGCGCCCTTCACGTCCACCTTGGGCTTACACCCGATGCTGAGGGAAAGGCCTAGCGCGGCGATGAGAGCAGACGTGACGTTGAATCGCATGGTGTGTCTCCGAAGGGGTGAGAATCCGAAATCCGCCAACGACTTAGCGCTTTGGCGCGCCACAGTCACGCACTTTCCGGAACCGGTTCCAGCCGTTGGCATAAGGATCCTGGAAACATTTTCACAGAACGCAGCAATGCGGGCCAAAATGTGCGCGGGCGACCAACGCCGAAGAACGCGCGGCGTTGACGGCGCCAGGTTTGCCAAATTTTTCTGCCGACAGTGAGTGTTCACGCCGCGGGCTATCCCGCTAACTTAGATCTCGTTCGGGCGTCAGCTGTCATCAGCAGCGAGCTCGGGGCGCGTGTCCCCCCATTGAGACCCCTCTCACGCCGGGCCCGTCAACTGCCTGCCAAGGCGGCCCACTTGATCGCGTCGCCGCGGCCAGCGCTGACGCCGCTCTCTGGGCAGGCGTCGGGCCGCTCGGGAGAGGGAGCGGCCGAGGCTCGAGGCGCCGGGCCAGCCCACCCGCTCCCGAGCTGCGCGCCAGCCGAGCTGTACAAAATGCGGCGAGGGCCGCGACGCTCAGGTCAGCGGCCCTCGCCAGCAAGCTCGACGCGAAGTGAGCTTACTGCAGCGCGCGCACGTTCGTGACGCAGTAGTCGAACGGGATCGCCATCGTGTCCTTCGTCACGACCTGCCAGGCAATCTTGTACATCGTGCCCTTGACCGTTTCCGCAGTCGGGTTCGTCGCGACCGTCTTCGCGTCCCAGCACTCGGTGACGAGGTCGGTCAGGTTGAAGCTGTTGTTCCCGAGCTGCACGATCTTGGCGGTGGGTGTGCAGAACTCCTTACCGTCCGGACCTTCAACCTTGAAGCGGAGCGTCGCCGGGATCACGGTGCCGGTGATCTCGAAGGCGAAGCCCTTGATGGCCGAGCCGTCGAAGGGCCCCGGGTCTTTGCCCATCATCGTCGTCTCGTCGATCTCTTGATTGAGATTCATACCGATGGCGGCGCCCCAATACTCACCATAGCAATCCGTGGCGGGAGGCGTGAACACCATCGTCGTACAAGCCGTCGACGCCTTGTCGACCTTGGCGGCGGTGCCAGCGATGCAGTAGCTGGCGCCCGTCTTCGTTTCCATCATGGTCGCGCCGCTCGTCGCATCGGCGTATGCGAACACGGCGCCCTGGACACCCAACGCGTTCTCCTTCGCAACCCAGCCATCCATCATGGTGAGCGGAACGCCGGCGGGCAACTCGCCGCCCGTTCCCGCGCCAGCCGTGCCCGGCGTGCCGCCCGTTCCCACGCCAGCGGTGCCCGGCGTACCAGCGGTGCCCGGCGTACCAGCGGTGTTCGAGGTACCAGCAACCGCGATCGGACCGGAGCCAGCCGTGCCGTCATCCTCCCCACCGCCGTCACAGCCGACGCCGGAGGCCACCACAGCAACGCTCACGAAGAACAAGAGTGCCGACTTCATGTTGACGAGTGTAATTGACACGCTCGGACCTTTCAAGGCAAGAAATGCAAGTTTATCGCAGAGAGTCGATGAGACCGACGCCTGGTACCGGTTCCGCACACTTAAGCTTCAGCGGCACAGCCCGTCAACGCGCGTGGCGCACGCTGACTTGCCGGAGTGGGCGGTTTGTCCTGATTTGAGCAAAAACGCGCAGGATGCATAGGGTCTCCTCGAAGGCGCGCGCACGCTTCAGCGCAGCCGCCTCAGCGCGCTCCGCCAAACTGCATCGAGCCGTCACGCGGGGCGCTGCGATAGCAAAAGCGAAGCCGACGCAGCGTTGTACGACTCCGGGCGGCTTCTCGGTTCCACGGATAGCTCGTGAAGGTTACTTTACGGTGACGTAGAAGTCTTCGGTGACCAGGTTCGAGACAGGCCCGTTCCAGATCTCGAAGCCGATGGCCACCGCGAGGATCTGCGAGCCTGGCAGGTTGTAGCCGCGCTGCTTCGCGTCATTGTAGAGCGCGAGCACGTCGAACTCGAGCTCACCCAGGTCGTCACCCTCGGCGCGAACGTAGTTGACGATGGGGTGCGTGCCCTGAGGCGTCGAGACGCTGCCGTTGACGACCTTCCATTTGCCCGGTAGCCCGGGGACGGTCAGTCCGTCGATCACGGCCGTGCCCGCTGGCTGTTGTCCGGGCGGATCACGCAGCCACACCATCAGGTAAGACGAAAGGCTGTTGTTGTTCCCGAGCCAGATGTCCCAGGCCGCATTGTATTGGCCGTTGTTACCGTTCGCCTTCCAGCGCCAGCCCGTCTTTACCGAGGAAAGGGAGGTGATCGCCGCCGGCAGACCACATTGCCCGTTGTGCGTCTTGGGCGGGTTCGAGTACCGCCCGCAGAACATCGTCGGGTAGCCGGCAGGCGCGTAATTGCTGCCCTGGCTTCCGGTGAACGACTTCACCGTGAACGACGTGCCGTTGTACTGAATGTCGTGGCTCCCCCAGTTATCGCCCCAGCCATTGGCGATGAACATGTAGCCTACGCCGTTGCGGATCACGTCGGATTCGGCGTAGCGCTCGTCGGTGATGCCCGTGCCTTGATACACGCCCTTGCCCAGCTCGCCCGTGGCGTTCATGCCCCCCGTGGGGCTCGTGCCCGCGGAGCCGCCCGACGGAGAGCCGCCCGACGGAGAGCCGGCTGCAGGCGTGCCGCCCGTGTTGGGCGCGCCGCCCGTCGGCGGGGCGCCGCCGCTGCCGCTCAGCCCGGGGTTACAGTTGGGCACGTTGGTCTTGGGCGTCTGCCGGCTCGTGACGTAGTCCGCCGCGCCGTCGCCGTTGACGTCGAGCGAATCGAAGAAGCCGTCACAGTCGGTGTCGAGCGCGAGCGCGTCCGCCTTGCCATCGCCATCGGTGTCGACGCCGGGGCCGTCGAGCTTGCCATCCTTGTTGATGTCGATCGCGTCGGCAAAGCCGTCACCGTCCGCGTCCACGACCTTGCCGAGGTCGTCGGCGACGTTGTCTTTGTTGGCGTCGAGGGCGCTGTCGTTGCTCCCGCTGCTACCGCCACAAGCGGGCGAAAGCGCAAGGACGAGCGAGGTGAGCGCGGCGAGACACGTGAACGGTGCGCGATGGATCATGTGTGAGGGGGCGCTGGAGGAGCAACGCCACGACCTGAACCGTAGCTCAAGTGTGAGAGCGGTTCCAGTCGACGAATGACGCACATTTTCAACCGGTAGACCGCGACATGGAAGTCACGTCTCCCCGGCGGAAAAATCGACGAAGCGTGGAAATCAGCACAGTAAGGGCCACTGCCTTGTCTAACGTTCACGGTTCTGGCCGCCACCAACATTCGCCCCGGACCGTGCAAACGCCGGCATCCGCGGCGAGTGCCTTTGCTCAGAACAGCTCGAACTGATCCACCCACAAGTCGACTTCGAGATTCGCCCCGGCCGTGATTTGCAGACCGTAGACTTGCGTGAGGTCGATCGCGTCGGCGGTGTTGCCCCAGCCGTCGATCTGCCTGAGCGTGCTGAACAGCACTTGGTGCTGCTTCCACGCGGTAGTGAGCGTCAAGTTGACGCCCCAATGGTTGCCGCACAAGAGCTCGGCGGGGGTGGCTTTGCATTTGCCCCCCTTTTCGTCGGTGGTGACGTCAGAGATCTGGACGCGGTGCTTGGTGTTCTTCCCCGCCCCCACCTTGGCCCAGAAGCGCAGGCCGGTGAACGCGCTCGCGTCATACACCTTCTTGCCAGCGCGGAAGTCAGCGCCCAGGCCAGTGCCCAGCGACTTGAAGCCCGTCGCGGTCATGTGCAACCCCTGCGCGCCGAGCGCTTCGGGTGCGTCGGTGTGCGCCGTCGTGACGAGCGGCGTGGGGGTGATGGTTCCTGCCGCGCCGTCATCGAATAGGTACCAGACGCCGCTGCGGTCGCCGGCAAAGCCTGGCTCGATCGTGAGGTTCTTGTCTTCGAAGTCGTCGAACAAGTCCACCCCGTCAAGCGGCCCTCCGCCGCTCGTGCCCGCCGTGCCGCTCGTGCCGCCGGCGCTGGCGCCCCCGCCTCCGCTGCCGCCGGGAGTGCTGCCAGCGGCCGAGCCCGCGCTGCCGCCCGTCGCGGCGCCGGCACCACCCTCTGCGGTGGAGCCCTCGCCGCCCTCGCCGGTGTCCGGGGTGCCACCGTCCGAAGGGCTGGGAGCGTTGCCGCCACCGGCGCTGCTGCTGGGCGTGCCGCCGCCGGCCGACCCCGCGGTGCCCGAGCCGCCGTTACCGATGCTGTCGGCCGCACCGTCCACGAGCTCGCTCGAATAAACCGAGCAGGCGCCGGCACCAGCCACGACCGCGAGCCAACCGTACCGCGCGAGAAGACGCGAAAGAGAGCTTCGCCGCGGGGCCCGGTCGAACATCCACGAAGCATACTCGCGGATGACGGATAGACAACTGGTACCGGTCCCACTCCACGGGGCGCGCGCTCACATCGCGCTGAAGCCTAGCTCGCGTTCGCCGCGCGTCCGCGCAAACGGCGACTGAAAACGGTTCCAGGTTCGACGCGAAGCGTCGAGAGCGCTGGCTGCCTGCTCGAGGGCTAGGCCGCGCCCGGAGGCTACGGCCCCCAAAGACGCCCTACCGCGTCGCGGTCACGGCGAGTCAGCCAGGATTCGCACCTTGAAGCCGAGCTCTTGCGACAGGGCGACCATTTCGTCGAAGACATCGCCGTAAGCGACCGCGACGTGATTCGAGAGGTAGTGCGCCATCAGCGTATCGCGCCCGATGCCCATGTCGGCGGCCATGAACGGCCACTGTCGTGTCGTACCCTCCCACCAGGCGTCGCGCGTGGCGGGGGGCAGCTTCACGACCTCCCCCTTGCCGATGTCCATCCACAGCTCGTCGTTCAGGATGTAGGTGCGCGCCCAGGTCATCTTGCCTGGCAGGCTCTCGCCGGCGAGCGTACCGCCCGGAGTCGGGAAATAGAGCGAGGGCTGGCGGTACGAGTGGGCGCCCCGCAAGCTGTCCGGGTCGTGATTGAAGGCGTAGGCGCCGCACGAGCCCGAGTTCAGCAGCACCCAGATGAAGCGCCCCTCGTGCTCGGCGCCCCAGCGCACGTCGTGGAACATGACCGCTTGATGCAAGCCCTTCTTCCGAAGCAGGCGCTTCATCAGCTCCATCGGCACCACGTTGCCTTGGTCGGCCTCGGTCGAACAAATGATGTTATCGCCGTTCGACTCCGGGCGACACACCGAGTTGAACAAGCCCTCGGCTAGGTCCGAGGGTGGACGGAGCGGGATCAAACCGAGCTGGTACTGCCAGCCGATGCAGTCGGCCTTGAACTCGTCCACCATGTCGAGGACGGCCAGGTAGTCACGCAGCTGCTCGCGACTCGCTCGCTCGTCGAAGTCATGAGCGTCCCCTTCCTTCCAGTGGAACGTCAGGCCCTTCTCGCGCACGAACGCGAGCGCCGCGTCGATGCGCTTCTCTTCGATGCGACGGCCGCGATCGATGATCCAAGCTTGGTCGATTTTGTGCTCGGTGAAGCCGTGCTTGTTCAGTAGCCGCGGCCCGAAATAGCCGTTGATCATGCCCATGGAGGTGTCGCCGAGCATGAGCGTGAGAACGCGCCGCTGCTTGATCTCGTCGGCCACTTCACGCGCGAGCTGCGTGGCGGCGACAGAGATGGGCGCGTGGTAGCGGATGGAATCTTCGGCGTAGGCGATCTTGCCCGTGGTGCACCACTCGCGCAGGCGCTCCATGAACACCTCGTCCGTCGTCCAGTCTGGCGCGTCGGTCCACGCGCGAGAAAACGGGCGGTTGAGGCTGGCCAAGCACGCGCCCGTGTTGAGCAAGCCGACCAGCCCTGGCCAGCGACCAGAGAAATTGCTGGCCAAGAGCAGCGGGTTGTCTTTGCCAACGACGCCGTCGGTGGTGTGCGGACCGTAGAACCAGTGCACGCAGACCCCCACCATCGGATCACGAATCGGGCCGAGCTTCTCGATGGCGTGGTGCGGCTTCGAGAGATAACCCTCGACCTGATACGGCTGCCGGCCCAGCTTCTTCAGCGCCGCGACGAGCTGCGCCGTGGCCTCCTGCATGCTCGGCAGCGCGAGCTGGTTGGGGATATCACGCGCGTCACCCGGCCAAAAAACGGCAACCTTGTTCGACATCCGAAAGCCTCCGTGCGCCCCAGGAGCGCGAGCGGCGCAGGCTAACACGCCTCGAACGGGGCTCGAACCGCTTCGCTTGCGGCCCGCTGCCTGCCCCCCTCGCCCGTTCCGCCAGCGTCGGCGCCGCCGGGCACGCTCCCCTATTCGGCGCGCGCTCCGTCGCAGGCCTTCGAGGCGAAAAGCTCCGGCGTCTTCCAACCCCGGCTGGCGAAGGCCGCTTTGACGGCCACGCCGACGCGCTCGATGGCGGCGCTGTCGACGAGCGTCACGGTGCAGCCGCCGAAGCCGCCACCCGTCATGCGCGAACCATAAACGCCCGCTTCGGCCTGCGCCGCCTCGACCGCGACGTCGAGCTCGGCGCAGCTGACCTGGTAGTCGTCACGCAGCGACACGTGCGACTCGCTCATCAGGCGGCCCATCGCGGTGAGGTCACCAGCCTCCAGGGCTTCGGCCGCGGCGAGCGTGCGCGCGTTCTCCGTCACCACGTGGCGCGCGCGGCGCTGCACGACGTCGGGCAGCGCCCTCCCGAAGCGCTCGAAATCTGCCAGCGAAACGTCACGCAGCGCGCGAACGCCCGGCAGTGACTGCGCCAAGATGCTCGCGGCGCGCTGGCACTCCTCGCGGCGCAAGTTGTACTCCGACGACGACAGCTCGTGCTTTACCCGCGTGTCGCAGACCAGCACGCTCACGCCCTGCAACTGGATCGGCACCGTCTTCGTCTCGAGCGAGCGGCAGTCGATGAGGAGCGCGGCGTCCTCACGGCCCAGCGAGGCGATGTATTGGTCCATGATCCCGCACAGGGTACCCACGTACTCGTGCTCGGCAGCTTGACCGGCGAGCGCCAGCTGAACGCGATCCGGCTCGGCCGTGCCACCGAGCGTCGCGAGCGCGATGCCCACGCCCAGCTCGAGCGCGGCCGACGCCGACACCCCCGCCCCCGCCGGTACGTCGCTGTCGATGAGCAGATCAGCGCCCGTCACGGGCATGCCGCGCGCGATCAAGGCCCGCGCCGTGCCTTCGACGTAGTCGAGCCACGAGCCGCGCTTCTTGGGCCCCGGCGAATGCAAGTCGATCTCGGCGGCTTGCCCGAGCGTGAGCGACTTGACCCGGATGCGAGAGCTCCCGTTCGACGCTCCCGCCACGTAGGTGCGCCGCTCGATCGCCATCGGCAAGACGAAGCCGTCGTTGTAGTCCGTGTGCTCGCCGATCAGGTTCACCCGACCCGGGGCCGAGAACACGCGCGGGTTCTGGCGGTAGAGAGACTGAAATTCATCCTTCAGGCGTGCAACGTCGACCAACTGGAACCTCGGCATGACCCTAGCACCGCTCTCTATGCGACCAGCTCATGGCGCGCTTCGCCCCATTTTCAGCGCTCGCTCGCCAGCGCGCCCATCCGGCCGCGAGCCCGACCCGAAACCGGACGCGCGCGCATTGCCGGGCCCGGCCGTTGTCGAGCTCGGCTCGTCACCCCGATCTTGTGCTGACAATCCTGAATCCTGAGTACTATGCGGCGTGGCGACACGCTGCTTCCCCTCTCGCGTCGTTGAAGAAACAGGAGCATGGCAGGCGTAATTCTCAAGGACGTCGTCAAGATCTACGACGGCGGCGTCCGCGTCGTCGATCGCTTCAACATGGACATCAAAGATCGCGAGTTCGTGGTCTTGGTGGGCCCGTCTGGCTGCGGCAAATCGACGACGCTCCGCATGATCGCCGGCCTCGAAGAGATCACGAGCGGGACGATTCAGATCGGCGACCGGATCGTGAACGACGTGCCGCCCAAAGATCGTGACATCGCCATGGTGTTCCAGAGCTACGCGCTCTACCCGCACATGACGGTGCGCGACAACATGGCCTTCGCGCTCAAGCTGCGCAACATGCCCAAGCCGGCCATCGAAGAGAAGGTCAGAAAAGCCGCGAAAATCCTCATGATCGAGCACCTGCTCGATCGCAAGCCCAAGGCCTTGTCGGGCGGGCAGCGGCAGCGCGTGGCGCTCGGGCGCGCCATCGTGCGTGATCCGAAGTGCTTCCTGTTCGACGAGCCCTTGTCGAACCTCGACGCGAAGCTGCGCGTCGAAATGCGCGCCGAGATCAAGCAGCTGCACATGAGCTTGAACGCCACGACCGTGTACGTCACTCACGATCAGGAAGAGGCGATGACGCTCGGTGATCGCGTGGTCGTCATGCACCAGGGCGTGGTGCAGCAATGCGCCGGGGCCCTCGAAATCTACCATCACCCGGCCAACCGCTATGTGGCGGGCTTCCTCGGCAGCCCGCCGATGAACTTCTTCAGCGGCAAGCTCGTCGAAGCCGACGGCGACCTCTTCTTCGACGAGGGCACGGGCCGACTGCCCGTCGCGGCATGGGCCCGAGAGCAGCTGAAGCCGCACGTGGGCAAAGACGTCGTGATGGGCGTACGCCCCGAATCCATCGCCGACAAGAGCCACGCGCGCTTCAAGACCGAGGGCAACGCGCTGCCCATGCGCGTCACCCTCGTGCAACCGCTCGGCGACAAGATGGACGTGTACGTCGCCACCGAACAGCACCCCAAAGCCGTCGCTCACCTCGACGCCTTCGCCGGCGTCCAGGCCGGCGAAACCCTCGACATGTACTTCGACATGTCCCGCGTCCACTTCTTCGGCCCCGGCGAAATCGGCCCCAAGCTCGCCCACAACCGCACCCTCTCGCCAACCGGCATGCCCCTCGCCTAGCAATCACCGGTCATCGGCCATTCGGCTAGGCCAGTACAACTCCTCTGAGCTCAACGCCACCGACGACACACCGCGGCGCCCCCAATCAGCCGTAAAACAACGCTCGCCATCGTCCCCCTCCCCGCCCAACTCCGCCTCCCTGTTCCCCTCGCCTCGCTCATCGCCAGTACAACACCTCTCAGCTCAACGCCCACGACGACACACCGCGGCGCCCCCAAACAGCCGTAAAACAACCCCTCGCCCATCTTATCGCGCTCTCGCTCGCCGCGCCCGCTCGCCCTTCCCCACTTCCCCCCTTCCTGTGGCTCTCGCTCTCGCTCTCGCCCTCCCGCTCGCCGCCGTTAGGACCCGCGTTTACGGAACTCCCCCGGCGACATACCGCATTCGCGCGTGAACGCCGCGTAGAACCGCGCCAGCGACCCGAAGCCCGACTCGAGCGCGATCGCCAGCACCGTTTTATCGGTGCTGAGCAGCATCAGCTGCGCTTGCGATAGCCGCAGCCGAATCAAGTATTGCCAGATGGACATGCCGCATTCGCGCCGAAACAGCGTCATCGCGTAGTTCGGGTGTAGGCTCACGGCGCGGCCGATGTCCGCCGTCGAAATGTCGTCCTTGTAATTGTCGGCGAGGAACTGCGTGATCGCTTCCACCTGGCGACGCGCCTTGTGCTCGGGCGCGCGCGCGGCTGTCTTGTGTTGCCGCTTCAGAGCCAAGCGGCGCAGCCGCGCTTCCACTTCGAGCTCGCAGGTGCGCAGCGTGGGCGCATCGCCGCTGGCCACGTCGCTGATCCAGCGGCGCGTCAGCTCCGCGTCCCAGCTGGGGCTTTGCGGATCGACCACGACGTCACCCCCGAGCACCTTGCGCACGAACGCGCTGCCCAGGTTCCAGCGCAGCAGCGTGACGAGCGGCACATGCACGTACATGAACTCGGTCTTCGGCTCGACCTCGACCACTTGGTGCGGCATAGCGGCCCAGAACACGGCCAGCGATCCGGGCGTTACCTCGACGAAGCGGCCACCCATGAAGTAGCGGACGCCGCCTGCATAAACGAAATTCAGCTCGAGATCGCCGTGCGCATGCGACGCTTGCATGGGCGCCGCCACGCCCATCCCCGCTTGCAGCCCCGGCCTATCGGGGTGGATCGGCGTAACGGAAGCAACAGCCTTGGGTGGCATCGACTCAGCCACCTTACCATTCGAGAATCGGCTTTGTGAAACCGGTTCTACATTGTAAGGGGCTTTTAGTAAGCCCGCAGCTCCTCGTAGGCCCCAAACTGCCTCACGGCGTTAGGATACGAGAATGTTTCAAGGCCGCCACGCCGGGCGGCCTTCCGCTCAATACGGGTAACCGGGCACGTTCAACTTCACCTCACGCAGCCGCGGTGGCTGCATGCTGGTGATGAACAGCGTACGGCTGTCGGCGCCGCCGAAGGCGACGTTGGTCGCGCCGTTGATGCCGCTGATGGTGCCGAGCATCGAGTCGTTCGGGCTCAGCACGACGATGCTCGAGCCGCTGGCCGCGTAGATGTGACCTGCGCAATCTTTCGTCATGCCGTCGACGCCGCCGGAGACGTCGTTGATGCGCTTCTCGGTGCCGAGCGTGCCGTCGGCGTTCAGCGGATACTTGAACAAGCCATTCGAGCCGCCGATGTACAGCGAGCTCTCGTCGACGCTCAGCAAGATGCCGTTCGGCTTGCTGACGGTGCTGCCCGTCAGGTGCGCGACGACGCCGTCTTTGACGCGATAAGAGCGCTCGGCGCCCTGCGGCTTCGGGTTTGGCGCTTGCCAGTCAGGATCCGTGAAGAAGATGGTGCCGTTGCTATGCACCGCTAGGTCGTTCGGCGAGTTGAAGCGCTTCTTCTCACCCGCGGCGCCGTCGGTCGCGTACTCGAACGCGAGCTTGGTCGGCGCGGCGGCGGGGCTTGCTAGGTTGAAACGTGAGATAGAGCCGTCTTTGTGGAGCGCCCCGATCAGGTTGCCAGCGTTGTCGACGGCCAGGCCGTTGGTGCCCGCATCGTTGATAAAGGGCTGCGCGTCCCAGCCGGTGCCGGGCACGAAGCGGAAGATGCGCGTGGTCGGCACGGCCGTCAGCGCGAACTCCGATGCGTAAAGGGCTCCGGCGATCCACACCGGGCCCTCGAGGTTGCCAGAGCCGGCGCCGGGCGGAGTAGTGCCCTCCGGCACCGAGCTCGGTAGCGTGGGCGTCAGCGTGCTGGAGCCGTCCGGACACTTGAATCCGCCGGTCATCGCGCCGCCCGCGCCTGCAGTGCCGCCGCCTGCGCCCGCGGTGCCGCCGCTCACGCCGCCCGCACCTGCGGTGCCGCCGCTCACGCCGCCCGTACCTTCACCCGCCGCGCCGCCAGTCACGCCGCCGCCGGCGCCTGCGGTGCTTTCGCCACCCGCCGCGCTACCGCCGGTAGCGCCGCCTGAGCCCGCTCCTCCGGGATTGTTTCCAGCCACCATCGCATTGCCGCCCGTGGCGCCGCCGGCGCCTCCACCGGTGGTGTTCGACGGTGTGGGTTCTTCGGAGGAGCCGCAGGCGAAAAGGAGGAAGCCGAGAGCGAGGACCGGTTGCTTCATGGTAATGGGTGCCCCTGCGCGCGAGAGCGCTGAGGCGCGAGGGCGTCGTAGCATAGACGGAAAGCACCCGCATGCACGACGCGGTCTGCTTTCGACCCAGCAATCAGCGAAAGCTCGAGCACACATCGACGCTCGCGCACTCGCGGGTGCTCTCCGCGGCGATCGATGTATCGATTCAGGCCACCGAGCCCTCAGCGATTCAGGCCACCGAGCCCTCGGCGAGGCGAGAGCGGCTACGACGCCCGCTGCGCCCACGAGCGTCGGGCAGCGCGCCCGCCGCTGCAAATTTTCGAGCGCGGCCTGCACGTCGGCGACAGGCGGCCTCGCGCGCAGCAGCGCGATCCCGCCAAACTAGAACTTGACGGCAAAACTACCCAACTTGGGGCGCCCTTTGCCGGGCCGGCGACCGCGAGCGCGGCCCGTTTCCCTTGGCGGTCGCCGCGAAACACGAATATTTGTCATGGTCATGGCAGCTCAGTCCAAGCTCGCGATTCTGGTTGGAGGCGGCCCCGCCCCCGGCATCAACAGCGTGATCGGCGCGGCCACGATCCGCGCCTGCCTCTCCGGCATTCCGGTGCTGGGCGTCCGCGACGGCTTCCAGTGGCTGATGCGCGGTGACCTGAATCACGTGCGGCCTCTCGACATCGAGGCCGTGTCGCGCATCCATTTCCGAGGTGGCTCTTGCCTCGGCACGGCACGCGCGAACCCGACGAAGGATCCGAAGACGCTCGACGCCACCGTCAGCACGCTGCAGCAGCTCGGCGTCACCAAGCTGGTCACGATCGGCGGAGACGACACGGCCTTTTCGGCGATGCGCCTCTCCGAGCACTCGAGCGGCGCGTTGAAGGTGGTGCACGTGCCGAAGACGATCGACAACGATTTGGATCTGCCGGCGTGGATCCCGACCTTTGGCTATCAAACCGCGCGCCACGTCGGCACCGGCATCGTACGCGACCTGCTGACCGACGCGCAGACCACCTCGCGCTGGTATTTCGTGGTCGCGATGGGCCGCAAAGCCGGCCACCTGGCGCTCGGCATCGGTAAGGCTGCGGGCGCTACGCTCACGGTGATCCCCGAAGAATTTTCGAGCAAGCAGATCCCGATGCGGTCGATCGTGGACGTGCTGGCGGGCGCCATCGTGAAGCGTCTAGCCTACGGCCGCTCCGACGGCGTGGCCGTTCTGGCCGAAGGCTTGGTCGAGTCGATACCGGAGGCCGACCTGGCCGAGCTCG
This sequence comes from Pseudomonadota bacterium, assembly GCA_023431345.1. Lineage (GTDB taxonomy): Bacteria > Myxococcota_A > Polyangia > Polyangiales > Polyangiaceae > PMG-095. Next base: position 29,744 of record JAEYWK010000152.1, on the reverse strand, counting down.
AGGGCGCCGAGCGCGATGAGCACGGGCACATCCGCATCGCCGAGATCGATTTCGGGCGCATCGTGAAGCAAGCCGTGAGCGCGCGCCTGCAGGAGCTCGGCGTGAAGCTGACGATCGTCTCCAAAGACATCGGTTACGAGCTGCGCTGCACCGATCCGATCCCGTTCGACATGGAGTACACGCGTGACCTCGGCTACTGCGCAGCGAAGTACTTGATCGAGGGCGGCTCGGGCGCGATGGTGACGGTGCAAGAAGGCAAATTCAAGCCGATCCGCTTCGAAGACATGCTCGACCCGCAAACGGGCCGCACGCGTGTGCGCATGGTCGACGTCGGCACCGAATATTACAAGATCGCCCGCCGCTACATGCTGCGGCTGCGGCGGGACGACTTCGCAGACGCTCGCGAGATCGCGCGCTACGCGGCCGTGACCCGCCTGTCCCCCGACGAGTTCCGGAAGCAGTTCGAGTACCTGGTCACCGCGGAAGCGCCGCCCCTGGCGTTCGGCACCTGATCGCGGCGGCCTCGGCGACGCGACGGCGAGGTCTGGCAGACGACCCCGCCGCGCGACGCGTGTCCAAGGCTCAGTCTGGCACGTGGTCCAAGTTGTCCCAGCCGTGGTGATTGGTGAAGCCCGGGACCAGGAACGGGTGGCTCGGGTTCGCGGCTTTCCACGCCAGGCCGTTCGGCGTCGCCAGCCATTGATCGACCAGCTTGTCGATCAACGCGTGCCAACCGTAGAAGATCGGGTCGGCGGGCGAGAAGTTCGTGCCCATGGTGCCTCCAACCGTGCTGTGCAGCCAGCGGTGGTATTCGAAGCCAATGGCTCGACCGAGCCGGTCGAGATCGGGATACTCAGCGAGACTGTTATAAACGATCTCGGAGCCGGGGCAGTAGATGCCAGTCGGACAGATGCTCACCGTGTTCGCGAACTTGGCGTCAGGCGTCCCCGTCAACGTGAGATAGCGGGCGATGCCCACGTTGACGACGGACGTGGCTTGTCGCGGATAATATTCGGTGAGCAGATTGGTGGCCTCGAGCGCGTCATAAGCATCGCCGAGCAGATTGAGCACCTCACCGGTGGTGCTGATCGGCAGCCAAACACGGCCGTTCGTTTCCAAGGCGAAGCGCCGGAAGTCGTTCATCATGGCGCGGTGGTAGCCGAGGAAAGCAGTCCCGCTGCCGCGCCCATTCTGACCGCCCGCCCCGTTGAGATTGTGCCATTCGTTGTGATGCGGCAGCATGTGCGGTCCGTAGGCCGTCATGTAAGCCAGGTGGGTTGCTTCGTACTCCGCTGCTTGCACGTGGGTCCAGTCGGACATCGTCTGGAACGGCTCGCAGTTGACGGCCGCGTTGCCCGCCGCCGTGCCGGAAGGGCCGGTAGCCGTGGTGGGGATGAACGCGAGCTTGTCGATGCTCAAGCCACTCTCGCGATTCCTGATACGCAGGGTATGAACGCCGCGCGTCAGCGTGATCGAGCCGGTCCCCTGAGCCCAACGAAAGCCGCTCCCGAGCGTGTTCGTGTTGTTCATCGCGACCCAGCTGCCGTTGTCGACGCGATAGAACCACGAGTCTTGAGAGGCGTTGGCGCTGTTGTGGATGCGAAAGAAGAAGTTGTACGCGCCCGCCCCCGTCTCGAAGAAGTAGGTCGCTTCGTCGGTGCTGGTATTCGCGTCGAGGCTGGTCACCGCGCTCTCCAAGTAGCCGGTGCCCGAGTAGCCAGCCTTCGCCGTTCTATCGAGTTGATACCCGGCGAAGGCGCCCTGCCGACACTCCGCCTCGAAGTACAGAGGCGTACGGCAATTGTAGGCCGCCGCGCCTGCGCCGCTCGGGGTCATGCCCTGAGGTAAAATCGCAAACTTGTCGAGGTTCAGCCCATCTTCGCGGTTGGCGATCTCGAGGGTGTGAGATCCGGCGGAGAGCGAATAAGCGGACGTGCCGGCGACCCAGCGCCAGCCGCTCGCCGCCGGCACCGAGCTCATCGTCGTCCAGCTCGAGCCATCCACCCGGTGGAACCACGAGTCATCGGACGCGCTGTTGTTGGTGTTCACGCGGAGCCAGAGAACGTAGGTGCCCCCGGCTTTGAGGTTGAAGGAGTAAGTCGCCCGGTCGGCGCTCGTGTTATTGTATGTCGCCGAAGTGGTGTTCCCCACGCTTCGGAGATAACCCGCGCCCGAGTAGCCCGTGACGCTCGTCTGTGGCGACCCGTAGCTGCCGCTCGAGCTGTCCGGGCACTCCGCCTCCAGGTAAGGGTGCGCGTAGTACTGCGCCAAGGCGCTTGGCGCGCCGAGGCTGGCGGCCACGCCGAGCCCTGCGCGGAGTGCATGCCCTGCGAATCTGCTTTTCATGTCGTGCCCATCTCCTGCTTTGCATCGATGAACGGACCGCGTCGCGCAGCGCTGCGCCACGAGCCATTCGTGCCCTGGATCGAACGCCGACGCGCCGCTGCAAGCGCCCGGTGCCTATCCGAGACTCTTAGAGGCGCGGCGCCACCAAGTCCTTCGCCGCGTTCGCGCTGATTCCGCTACGTGCGCGTGCCCGGTGCATCTCGCCTCGTTGCGTCTCGAAGCGAAACGCTAGTTCAGGGCTGCGTACGTCCAAGATCGAGCGAAGCCGCGCCTTGTCCGACCACGCCCACCCAAGCACCCGCTGAGGTACCCGCACCACCCTCACCGTTCGCCGGCCGATCCGCGATCGGCCTATTTCCTGGAGCGGGACACGCGGTTCGAACGCGCGACCCCGAGCTTGGGAAGCGGGCCTGGGGAGCCGATCCAGCAGGAATCAAGCGGTTTGGAACCGTCCAACATCGGCGGAACATATCAGATCCGCGACAAGCCGGCGGGCCCATGCACGGAAGCCATGCTCAGTCCGAAGGCACAAGCCTGGCGGCTCGGGGTCTCGCGGCGCGCGGCTGATGCGGCGCTCGGGGCCTATCTCGGCTCGCTGGCCGCCGGGCTGGCGGCGTGGGTCGTCAGCGGCGTGGCCGGCGCATAGACTAGGAGCGCCCGCGACCCCTGCCAGGGTCCGGGCGCATGGCTCGACATGGCGAGCAAGAAGAAGATTGCAGCGAAGCCCAGAGACGACAAGCCACCGACGATCGGGGACGTGGCCGGCGCGATCGCGAGACTGCTGCCGAGCGGCGACGACGCTGAACGCGCTAGGTCGAACCTCGTGCAGAGCGTCGTTTCCGTTGCGGTGCTGGATATCCTCCTCGGGCCGACCGCTGCTTTTGACCAGTGGTTAACGGAAACGCGGCGACGTCAGGAAGACGTTCGCCTCGGTGGCACGGATGGCCTCTACGCCCGCGCACTCGATGGTCTCTTGAAAGTGAGCCGCGGCGAGGAAGACACAGCTCTATGGTGCGGCCATCGGGTATTCGCCGGAAAGCGACCCGACGAAACGGCCAAGGCAATCAGCCTTGAAGCAAAGCGCCTCGGGCGAGCCAAGGATGACCGTGGCGCCTTCGCGGCGGTTGCTCGCCTCGCGCTGCGCGGAGGGTTCGACCAGCGGAAGACGGGGGAAAGCGAACTCGCCGCCGTAAACCGTGTTGCCAAGAAGATTGCCAGCGCCAACAAGCGCCATCGAAAGCGGCGGAAGGCGACCTAGCGCGATCACACGTCCGGGCGTGTGATGAGATTGCCGTGCGACGGATCACACACGCTGTGATGTGATCCAGCCGGCGCAAACAAGGGGTGTGACGGCAGTCAACCAGGAGTCGCCCCATGACCCTCAGCGCGCACGACCGCGTCAGGATCGCAGCTCAAGCCATTGTTCACCCTCGAACCGTCGCCCGAGTCTACCGAGGCCACGCGACGGAGTACTCGCGGCAGCGGGTGGCAGCGGCGGCGAGCATCCTCGGGCTTCCGCCCCCACCCTCGCGGGAGCCATCGAACTCGTCACCGCCGAGCTCGTCCGCCAGCTCGGCGCCGGCCTAGAAGCGGTCGTCACCGTCGCTCTCGAGACGGTCCTCGAGCGGAACTTGGGGCCGGCGCTCCACGACCGCCAAAGCCTCGCCCAACAGCTGCGCTGCGGCGTCGACACCGTCGACAAGCTTCGTCGGGAGGGGATGCCCGAGCTCCGCGTCGGTGACGCTCCCCGCTTCGAGCTCGAAATCGTCTTGGCCTGGCTCCGCACGCGGGGTCAGGCCGCCGGCCAGGGCGCAGGTGAAGGCGCGTGAGCCAACCCACCGTCATCCTCATCGATCAGCGTGAGCAGGCGCCGCTCCGCTTTTCCTCGGCCATCAGCACGGAAACCGTCTTGCTGCCCGTCGGTGACTACAGCCTGCGAGGCGCATCCGACATCGTCGCCATCGAGCGCAAGCGCCTCGGCGAGCTAGCCACGTGCTGCGGCACCGACCGACCGCGCTTCATCGAACAGCTCGAGCGCTTGCGTTCGTTCCCGGTCCGCGGCCTGGTCATTGAGGCCGACCTGAATGGCCTCCTGTCGGGCGCATTCGCCTCGCGCATCAACCCGCTCTCGGTGCTCGGCACGCTGATCAAGGCGGGAGCCGAATGGCAGATCCCCATCTGGTTCGCGGGCGACGCGAAGAACGCTGCGGTACTCGTCGAGAGAATGATGCTCTGGGTGGGCAAGCATCTCGACAATCGGCCCTGGGCATCGTCGCTGCTTGCCGACTCACCGATAGCCGCCGAGGTGCGCGCCGTCGTTGCGCACGAGCTCCGATCTGCCGGCCTGCACGGCGCGCCCGCGCAACCGCTCAAGCTGGCGCCGTGGGCTCAAGACGCCGAGCAAGAGATTTGCGCGCTGCTCCTCGGGGGCTATCGCGCGCCCGATCAGCTCGCGCCGCTGCAGCCTGAGCATTTCTATGCGACCGTGTTTCGGAACATCTTCGAGGCCGCCCAGGCCGTGAGCGCGCGCGGCGAAGTCTGCGAACTCGGGCCAATCGCCGAAGAATTCGAGCGACGCGGCACGGTCGGCCCCTGGCTCGATGAGCTGCGACAGACGCGCGACGCGACGCCAATCATCAACGGCACCCAGCTCCAACGACGCATCGAGGAAGTCATGGAGTGCGCGCTACGTCGGCGCACTATCGAGCAGCTCGAGCGTTCGGCGCGCGACCTTCGCGACGGCCAACGAACAAGCGACGGCACTCGAGCGGACATCGCCCAGTTCTTCGGCGAGGTGTTCGGATGACCGGGAAGCACCACGACGAGGCCGAGATGCATGCCGCCGGCGCCCTTCCGCGCGACCCCACCGACGGCACCGAGCTGGTTTCGCTCCCGCCTGGCCTCTTTCCGCTCACGGATCTCGGCAACGCCGAGCGCTTCGTGGCCCGCAATCGGCACCGGGTTCGCTACTCGCCCCAGCGCAAACGGTGGCTCGTCTGGGACGAGCAGCGCTGGGCTTGGGACGAACGCGGCCGCGTCGCGCAACTTGCCAAGGAAGCGGTGCGCGCGATCCTGAAAGAGGCTGCTGACTGCAGCGATGACAAGCGGAGTGCCGCGCTCGTAAGCCATGCTCGTAGCTCCGAAAAGGTCGGCCGCCTCCAAGCGCTTCTCACCCTCGCGCAGAGCGAGCCTCCCCTGCCCGTGCTCGTCGCCGAGCTCGACCACGACCCCTATCTGCTCAACTGCCCGAACGGCACCATCGACCTGCGCGCCGGCAAGCTGCGCGGCCATCAGCGGGCCGATCTCATCACCAAGAGCACGGGAGTCGACTTCGACGGAAACGCTCGGTCCGAGCTGTGGGAGCGCGTCCTGCACGACGCCACTGGCGGCGATGCCGAGCTCGCGACGTATCTGCAGCGCGTCGTCGGCTACAGCCTGATCGGCGAGCCGCTCGAGCGCGCGTTCTTCTTCCTGTACGGGCCGCCCGGTACCGCCAAAAGCACGCTAATCGAGGCCTTTCACGGCGCCCTCGGCGACTACGCTTCAGCGGCGGCGTTCGAGACTTGGCTGGTGCAGAGCAGCACCGGCGGCAACCGCGGCGACTTGGTGCGGCTCACCGGCGCTCGGCTGGTGGTCTCCGTCGAGGTCCGGCACGGCGCGCGCTGGGATGAGGCGCTGGTCAAGGCCGTCACCGGCGGCGACGAGATCACGGCCGCCGCCAAGTACGAGAGCGAGATCAGCTTCCGTCCGAGCTTCACACTGCTGCTAGCGGCCAACGACTCACCGACGGCGCGCGACGACGACGCTGGTCTTTGGGCCCGCCTCCGTCGCATCCCGCTTACCGCACAGATCGCGCCCGAGCGTCAGGACCCCAGCATCAAGGGCAAGCTGCGCGAGCACGGTCACGCGATGGCGGTTCTCGCCTGGGCGGTCCAAGGCTGCCTCGCCTATCAGCGCGACGGCTTCGGCACCTGCAAAGCTGTCGAAGCGTCGACCGCGGCTTACCGGGCCGAAAACGACCACTTCAGCGAATTCCTGGCCGACTGCTGCATCTTCGAGCCGGGCCTGCGAACGACGCGCAAGGCGCTGCGCGACAAGTACGAGTCATGGGCCAAGGAGACCGGCCGCCGGAGCCTGCTGAGCGCGCGCGACATCGCGACGAAGCTTCGGGCGAAGGGAGCCGAGGAGGCCATCGTGAAGGGCTCGCGCGAGTGGTCAGGCCTCGGGTTCCAAGGTGTCGGCGAGGTGCACTTTGGGGTGCAGGGTGCAGATGGGTGCAGCACTCCCCGAGAGTCCAGCTCATATCCTGACCTCGTGGAGGGTTCTGGAAATAGTGCACCTAAGTGCACCCCACTGCACCCCGAACAACAGCAGGAGGAACTGTGGTGATGGCCGCCGAATGTGCATGCACTTCGCCCCGGAAAACCGACGTTGAGGGTGTGACATTTCTCGTCACGGCCGATCAAGCGGTGGAGTTCCAGCTACTTGCAGCGGGCGAGCCGCGGACATTTTCTGTCCCCGACCTCTCAGCCCGGCAGAGCAGCAGCTATGCAAGCTCGTGCGCACGACGCGAATCGCGCGGCTTGAAGCTGGTTCGCGTGGCTACTGAGCATGAGCGACTGTGCATGACCGTTCGAATCGGTCGCGTTCGAGTGCGCGCGAAGCGTGGTGTCGACGGCGCGCATTCGCTCACTGCCTCTCGCCTGAGCATGCCCGACTTCAGCATATCGCTCACCGTGACGCGTGGCGGGGGTCAGGAACGCGTTTCGGGTGGTCGGATGGGTCTCGGGTCGTCCGGCTCGGCAAACGCGTTCCACGCGTCACGTGGAGGCCTTCGCTGATGGCGCTTCGATCTGGTCACGGTGTCGGCGCTGGCTCGCCGCGCATCGAGGTGCTTCCGCCGGACGAGCTACCGCCCGCTACGCCAGGGCTTCCGGTCCGCGCTGGCCGTGACGCTCAAGGGCGTTTCGTCCGCGGTAATGCCGAGGGGCAATCCAAGCGGGTGAAGCCGGGCGTGCGCGGCGCCCTCGGGCTCGACAAGGCCGACCCGCGTTACAAGGTCTTCGCCCGCTGGGGCGCGCGCTACGGGGCTTACCGACGGCGCGAGCTCGCCCAGGCTCACGGTGGGCGCATCAGCGCGGGTGTGGGTGCCATCGTCGAGAGCGCTGCTCAGGCGATGGCAGCCAGCCGGTTCGTTCAAGCGCTCGCCTCCGAGACGGGCGACCCCGAGCTGTTCAAGCAAGCGGCAGCGCTCGCCAGCACGGCCCGCCAGCACGAGCTCGCAGCGTGGGAGCTGGCCGCTCGCGAGGCGCAAGCCCAGCCGAAGCGCGACGCGCTCGCTGACCTGCGCGCGCAGCTCGCCAAGGGGGTCGCCGATGGCTGACCTGTTCAAGGCCTACCGTGGGCTCGACGCCGCGCTCGTCAGGGCCAAGTTCACACCCACGTCACCGTGGTGGCTTGAGCAGCTGGAGCGCTGCCTCTCACACCGTCGGCGCCGTTGGGTCATCCGCGTGGGCCGTCGAGGTGGCAAGTCGAGCACGCTCTGCCGGCTCGCCGTGCTGATCGCGCTGTTCGGGGAATGGTCGGTGCCGATCGGCGACGTCGCGGTCATCGCCATCGTGAGCGTCAAGACCGACGAGGCCATGGCTCGCCTCCGGACCATCCGGGCGATCCTCACGGCGCTAGGCCAGTCGTTCGATGAGCGCGGCACCGAGCTCGAGCTGCGCGGCGCGCGGCCCGTGCTGTTCAAGGTCTTCCCGTGCAACGTCGACTCGGTCGGCTTCACGAGCGTGCTGGTCATCGGCGACGAGGTGGCGCGCTGGGAGAGCCGCGACACCGGCGCCAACCCGGCCAAGGAGGTCGTGGGCTCGCTCGCGCCGACCATGGCCACGCAGCCGTCGGCGTTCATGGTCCTGAGCTCGAGCCCGTGGAGCACGGACGACTTCCACGCCGAGTGCTTCGACGCCGGCGACACCGACCACCAGGTCGTGAGCTTCGCGCCGACATGGGTCGCAAACCCGACCATCACCGAGGCCGACACGCACGCGCTCGAGCCGGATGACCGTGTGTGGCAGCGCGAGTATGCAGCGGAGCCGGGCGAGACCGTGTCGCTTGCCATCGACCCCGTCGACCTGGCGGGCTGCTTCGGGCGCCAAGCACGCGGCGAGCGTACGCGCGGCTTCCTAGCCATCGACGCGAGCTCGCTCCGTGGTGACGCCTTCGCGTGGATTGCCGGGCGCGAGACCGACGCCGGCGAGCTCGACGTGTGCGAGGCCGATGGCTTCGAGGGCAAGGAGCTCCGGAGGGTGAGCATGGCGGACGTCGTCGCCAAGATTGCGGACCGCGCGAAGGCCTGGGGCTGCTCGACCGTGTACGGCGACCAGCGCGAGGAAGCTGGGCTCAAGGCGCTCTTCGCCGAGCACAACATCCACCTTGAAGTCATCACCTGGACCGAGGGCAGCAAGGATGGCGCGTTTCAAGCGCTGCGCCGAATGATGCGCGAGGGGCGGCTGTGCCTGCTCGAGCACGCCAAGCTCAAGCGCGAGCTCGCCGGCGTGAAGGCACGTCTGCTGCCGTCGGGTCGCACCAACTACGCGACGAACGGGCTCGACTACGCCAGCGCGCTCGTCACGATCGCCCATCGCATCGCCGACAACCGAATGTGCGTCGGCGACGACGCGGAGGGCTCGCCGCTCCTGCTGTCGATCTCGTCGATACGCGACGGCTCGCGCGCCCGCGTGCGCTACTTCGGCGGCAAGCGTGTCGCGTTCGTCGACCCGAAGGAGCGGCAACGCTCGTTCCTCAATGACGAGGGACGATTCGGTGTCGATCACGGCTCCTTCGACGATTCGGTCGTGAGCGTGAGTCGCCGCGGGAGGGGCTTGTGACCGACGTCGCGATGCCCGTCGCCTGCGGCGGCGGCATCCTCAACTTCTACGTGGCGTTCGGCGTGGACTGGTTTGTTGCCTTTCGCGACCAGTACCCCGCCGAGGAGGTCGAGCTGTTTCGACACGCGTACGTCAACGCACTCATGCGTCCCATGTGGGGCGCGCTGTTCACTGGAGAAAAACATGCAGACGACGACTGACAAGACCCGAGCCACCGAGCGTGAGCCGGCCTCGCTGGACGACAAGATTACGCAAGCGCGACACGCTCTGGCCACGCTCAACGAGGCAGCGGTCGAGACCGAGGCTGAAGCGCAACGTTGGCAAGTGGCGTTCGAACGAGAGCCCACCGCCGAAGCCCACCAAAACCTCGCCGTGTGGACTCAGAAGGCGAAGAACGCACGGGCGGCAATCGAAAAGCACGAGGCGGAGGTGCTCTGGAAGCTCGAGGCGGAGCGGAAGGCTCAGCAGTTCAAAGCCGCCGCTGCCAAGTACGACCAGCAGGTCGCTCGCGTTCAGGAAGAGATGGACGCGGCCTGCGACGCGTTCATCGCCGCTGCTCGCCGGCTGGATGGAGCAATCGACGAGCTGAGGAAGCTTGGCGAGGTGCGTCTGGAAGTGCGGGAGGTCGGCTACCAGCCAATCCCCGTTCGGCTCGAGAACTTCGTAGACAGCTTCAACACCAGGCTGCGCGTAGCGTTCCCGGTGGATCGCGCCTACCCGCACACCACGCACACCCGTTGCAGCTTCGGGAGCTCGGACGCTTTCGTGGTTGTGGAGATCAATCGCCCGGCCGCCAAGGTCCCGCAGGTGCTCCGATGAGCGCGGTCAGCATTCTGACGAGCGCGCTGCAGGACGACAGCGGCGCCGGCGCGGCCGTCGACGTCTCGGCGTTCAGCACGCTGCGTCTGAATTGGTCGCTCCTCGCCGACGTGGGCCGGCTCGGTCAGGGCTACCTGCGGCTGTTCATCGAGACGCGCGCCGACGCGAGCCAGCCGTGGCGGGTCATCTACGAGAGGCAGATGGACGCGAACGGTTTCGACCTCAAGCCCCGCGCCGTGCTCTCCGGGTTCGACGCCTTCGTGCGGGCTCGATGGGTCGGCAAGATGCCGCGCCTGCCCAACGAAGAGAGCACGAAATTCTTCACCATCGGCCTCACCGGCGACGGAAAGCCAGACGCGGCATGAACCTCGACCTCGACATCTACGACGTGATCGGCTTCAGCGTCACCGCGCGCTCGGTGCGGCAAGCGCTGAACGCCGCGAAGGACGCCAAGCAGATCAACCTGCGGATCAACAGCCCGGGCGGCGACGTGGTCGACGGCGCCGCCATCTTCTCGATGCTCACGCAGCACCCCGCGCGCGTGGTCGTCGACATCGACGGGCAAGCCGCCTCCATGGCGAGCTTCATCGCGATGGCCGGCAGCGAGATCCGGATCTCGAGCGTCGGGCGAATGATGGTCCACAACCCGTGGGGCATCGCGATCGGTGAGGCCTCCGACCTGCGCGCGCAGGCAGACCTGCTCGACCAAACGCGAACGGTGCTCGCGAGCGTCTACGCCGTTCGCTCCGGGCAGCTCGCCACCCGCGTCCTTTCTTGGATGGACGCAGAGACCTACTTCAACGCGGAGCAGGCGGTGGCCAACGGCTTCGCCGACTCCGTCACGGATGCCGCGCCGCGGGCGCGCGCTGAAAGGAACGCCATGCAACCCCAGACCCTCATCCCCCAGGCCGTCGCCAAAGCAGGCCTCACCACCCAATACGCAGAGCTCGCGAGGCAGATCTTGACCGAGCGTGACCCTTCGAAGCTCGAGGCGTTGCTCGCGAAACGAGACGCTCTGCTCGAGCGCGCCGGCGAAGCGCCGCGGGCCGCAGCCCAGGGCGGCTCTCGCCACTACTACGAGCTCACGAACAACGAGCGTGCCGACCTGAAACGAACGGACCCCAACCGCTTCCAGGCATTGCGCGCCGCGCGTGATCGCAAACTCGAGGAGCTCGCCAACCAACGCTCCAAGACCAGGAGCCTCGACGAGCGCCAGGAACTGACCGCGCAGATGGCCCTTTGGCAGGGCACGGCTGGAGTACCGCTCGAGCTGTGAGAAAACTTCGGGTCGCTGCTCCGGGAACGGAGGGGAGCGAAGTCGCGCCCCCCCTCGACAACCGGTTTGGCTGTTTCTCCTCCGCGTTGTCGCGACCCGCGCGCAAAGCACGTTGCTCCTCTCCTCTCGATGGCTCGCGAGCGCAGCGCTCACTTCAGCCGCAGCTCGCCGGTCGAGCGGAGAGGGGCCGCGCGCCCTCTCTCGAACAAGGAACCTTTCCGATGATGAACAAGAATCAGATCAAGTTCGATGAACGCGAGGCCCGCGAGGTCTTCGACGCAGCGACGTCGCTCCTCGAGGGCGTCGCCGGTGTGCGCGCCAACTTCGCCAACACGCAGCCGATGCCGCCGGCGCAGCGTGCATTCCTGCTCGAACGCGTCGCGTTGCTGCGCGCGGCCGCTCAGAACGCGCATCGTGCGCTTGTCGAGGAGGGCTGAGCTTCATGGCGCAAACCGAAGAAGAGCGCAGAAGCGAGGAGTTCGAGCGCGAGAAGGCCAGCTTGGCGCTCGCTGCGAGCCAGCTGAGCCTGTACCTCACGACGCCGGCGGAGAACGAGATCCGCTTCGACGTGCGCGATTCACCGCGCGTCATCATGCGCGTGTTCCCGCGGCTGCAGCGTCCGTCGATGAAGCGCTACTTCGCGACGATCGAAGCCGACGGCCTCGCCCCCGACCGCAGCACCACCGCCGAGGAGCGGCAGCTCGGCATCTTGTCGCTCACCCCACCCGCGGTGGCCACCGACTCCCTCGACAAACTCATCGAACAAGGAAGCCGCGCGATGCAGGCCTCGGCGTTTCTCACCTACCCCGAGATGGGGCCCGGCGAGCTCGCCATGATCCACTACCGCACGGCGCGTGCCATCAAGACGGCGCTGCGCAAGCTCGGGGAGGACGTCTAGCGATGGCATCCACTGCACCACGCGAGAAGAGGACCGAATGGCACTAGAAGCAGGCATGTGCACGATCGCCGCCGACAACGCCGTCACCGGCACCGGCCTCGCGAAAGCAATGGCCGAGGCCCTCATGGCGGCCCCGCCGCCGGGCGCCGGCAGCAGACAGATGCTCGAGCAGTGGACGAACCTCCTGGCGGCGGCGATTGTCGACCACCTCGTCAGCAACGCGCAGATCAGCGTGGTCGTCGCGCCCACCGACGCCGGCCTTCAACGCACGCCGAGCCCCAACAACCCGAACACGCCGACGGTCGGCCCAGCCTCTCCGGTCGTGCTGAGCGGCGAGCTCGCTTAATTGACAGGAAAGGCGGACCCGGTGCTACTTCTGAAGCAACGCTGTGCCACTGAGCGTCAGGATCGTCTGCATGAACGGGTGCGCCAGCATGTCCTGAATCGTCCCGAGCCACTCGCTCTTCTTGTCCTCTGGAGCGTCCGAGGCTTCGATCTCTTTCATGAGCTGCTGCAGAACTGTCGTGTACGTCACGTTCATGATGCTGCCAGCACCCGCCTGCACGTTCTGCATCTGCTGAGCATTGAACGTCACGTTCTGAACGGTGGGTGCTGCTTGCCGCCGTGGACCCAGGTACTCGTCCAGCAGTTCCGGATGCAGGCACGCCTCGACGCCTTTGGGGGTGAGGTAAAACTGTCGAACGGCCATGGGCGCTATCAGCCCCTTATGTACGAGGACGTCCGCACCAAGCCGAGAGTCGTCAGAGTTGAGCCCACGCGCGTCATCTGGACCCAACAAAGAGAGTCTCCACCTCCGACCACCGAACCCCAATTTCGCGTATCGCGCTTGGAACCGCGCGAAGATGATTCGGGCAGCTTCTACTGGTGTCATTCTCGCTCACCGTCTTTCTTTCCGCGCGCGCTTCTTGGCGTTCTTCTCGCGCCTCGCGGCAACGTTAGCCGCCTCAGCTGCAGCCTTGCCAGCTTCTGCGGCCTTGCCTGGCGTGACCCCGTCGTCGTGCTTCCCCAACGCGACCTTGGCGGCACTGAACAGAGACTCGAAGGCCTTCATGCCGGTCGCGTGACTCGGCATCTTGAGAAAGACCCAGAGCCACCCGAGCGCGAACAAGATTGCTGGCAGCAACTCCCGCCACTTCGCAACGTCCAGACCGAAATAGTCGGTAAGGTAGGGAGCGAGCGACGGCGCTGCCTCTTCGGCAGCCGCCCGGGCGGTTTCCGGGCTCTCTTGCGCGGCCGAAGAACTAAGCACCCGGATGAGTGCATCAAGCTCATCTCGCGAAGGGACGACCGAGGTGATCCGCTCGAAAACGGTGGCAGTGGCAACGTACACCCCGTCGCCGGTCTGGGTGATGTGCTGGCAACGCGGGCAGACAAAGTCGTTGTTCTTGAGCGTGATGACCATGCCCTGGGGGGCAGAGATCGGGACGAAGATCTTGTAACCGCAGCGCTCGCAGATGATGCCGTTGAGCCCGGTCGCCGTCGCGTTCGTCATGCTGGCCGGCAAGCTACCAAACTTCCCAAAGGAATCACGCCTTTAGGCTCCGACTCGAAAAGCACCTTGCGTCCTGTACTAGAACGTATATACATACAGCAACGTCTATACAGGAGACATCGCATGCGTGAAACTGCCGCGAATATGAGAGAAAAACTCTTCACGATGCGCATGAGCGACGAGGAAAGCTCGCGCCTCGACGCAGTCGCGAAGCACTACGGCCTGAACGCGGCGGGCGTGATTCGAATGCTAGTCAAGCGTGAGCACGACGGGCTTCCGGTGCAGGGCGGCGCGGAGCTCAGTAAGAAGCCGGCGGCCGCAAAGAAGCCGAAGAAATAGTCACAAGCGGGACTCGCGCTGTTCCACCAGCTCGAGCCCCAAAGACACGGAAAGGGATGCTTTCAATGTCCGAGAACACCAATAGCACGACTGGGGATACGGCAGCGGAACTGGCCCATCTGGCGGAGTTCCGCCGCAAGAAGGCCCTCGAACACGAGAAGGCCGCGCTCGACTTCGGGGACCACCCGACCTCGATGCGCCACGCGATCGCGCAGATTCTCTGCTGCGGTCGCAACGTGAAGGAGAGCGAAGGCGGCGACATGACGGCGGAGCGCGCGTTGATGCGCTTCGCCGCTGTGACCACCAAGGCCGTCGCGATCGCGCTCGCCTGCAGCAAGATGTGCGAGGATGAGCACGACGTCGAGCTCGGCTACGAAGAGGCGTCGATGGCGCTGCTCGGCGTGTCGGAGCTTCTCACGGCGGCGCCGCGGCTGATCGACGAGTTCACGGGGCTCGATCTTCGAAGCAACGGGGAGACGCGCCATTGGGACGAGGCTGACGGTGACGAGGAGGTGGCGTCTTGAGCCGCCCCATCTTCAGCGACATCAAGATCGCGCTCGCGAAGCTGCAGGACGACACCATCGCAGCCACGGTCTGCGAGGAAGAAACCTGGCGCGCTGAGTCGTTCGTCCACGCGCTCCGCGGGCTGCGCCACTTGAAGCAGCTGGTCGAAGAGGCGGAGCGCCAGGAGGTTGCCCAATGAGCAAGCCGCCGATCAGCTTGACCGTGAGCGCTGCCTCTAAGGAGGCGACAGTCAGCGCAGGGCGCAAGCCAGCGAAGAACATCTCCGCCGCAAAGTTGGAAAGCCTCGCGGTTGCGGCTGTCTCCGGGTTCGACGGCTGCCTCGGCATCGACACGCTCGACCGCGTCAAGACGGAGCTTTCGGTCCTCGCCACGGCGTTGCGCAACGATGACATGCCGCTCGATCGTCACGACGCGGCAGACGTGATCAGCCAGATCGCGACTCGAATCGAAGTGGCTCTCGAACTGGCCATCGGAGCCACAAGCGAGGCTGCCGAATGAGCCGCGCTGAGAAACTGGCCAAGCTGACGCGCGACATGACGGCGCTTCGAAGCCGGCTCATCCGAATCCAAGGCGAGAGCGACACGGCCGTCCGCGACCTGCGGGAGCTGCAGACGGAGCTCGAGGCACTCGTCCGAGAGGAGCCGGTCAAGTGAGCTTCTCGGCACACCTGACCCATACGCCCACCGGCATTGCCATCACCTTCGCGGCGCCGGTGAGTCGGCTCGACCTTGATCCATCCGTTGCCGCCCACCTGGCCAGCCTGCTTGCGATTGAAGCGCGGGCGCGGTTGGCCGGCGTGGTGCGCACGCTGGAGGCTGAAAACGGCTCTCACCCCGTAGTGCGGCATCTGGCGCAGCCTAAAACAAGCAAAAAGCTGTCACACACGGGCACCCGCTCTGCTGCGACTGCGATCCCTGTTTGGAGACCATCATGAGTGAAGCAAGCTCAGGTAGTGGCCCCTTCGACAACGACCCGCGCACCCCGCCGTGCGGCCCAGCATGCCCAGCGTGCGGCTCCGCTGACACACAGGAGCTCTCGTACGGAGCCGGGGCCGACGGCATCGGTCACGACGTCATCTTCGGCGACGAGCCGCGCTGGTGGTGTCGTTCGTGCCAGCGCGGCTGGGGTAGGCTGGACGATTCCAACGAGGCACGATGACTGAAGAAACGATCGCTCCCGACGTCGCGCAACAGCTGGAGGAAAACTGGCACCGTGTTTCTGCGCTCTTCACCGAGGTAATGCCGGTGTTTCGCAACGAGGCGCCGCCGCTCAGCTGGCGTCCAACCGCCATGGGTCTACTCGTGCGCGGGCACTACGCGCAACAGTCGCTGTTTGCTCTGCCGCCGGAGCGGCGTCTCGATGCGGCGGTGTTGGCGCGCGTGGCTTTCGAACACCTGGTGACCTTCGCGTGGCTGCTGGTCGATCCGCTGAAGCATCATGCGCAATTTTTGAGGAACGAGGTCAAGCACACGACGGACTTGCTTGCCGACCTGAGCAAGCAAGCCGGCCGCGAGGTGGTGAACGGCAACGAGGCACTCGCGGAACTCGAAGCGGCCGCTGCGAAGGAGTCGATGCCGAAGTTCGACCGACGCTCTGACGCGGCCGACCAGCACTGGCGCGAGAAGTTCCCCGCACACCCATGGCAGTTTCGATTCCTCTACGCAACTCTCTACCGCCCGTACAGCGGCTACGTCCACCCGCTGATGAACGGCATCTGGCCGTTCGTTCACGACGCCGGCGTGGGGACGAGGATCGGGCAACCCGCCGCCGACCTTGTTCCTGGTCACATCCGGAGTCACTCGGCGGCGCTACTGAGCAGCGCGCTCGTAATCGCTTCAAGCGCTTTTGGCTGGCCAAGTCACGAAGCGATTCGACAGGCCTGGACGCACGGGTTGATTGTCACGGACGGAGTCATTCGACTCGCGCCTAAGGACCCCGAATGACTGACCGCAAAGGCCCCTCCCGTACCGGCTCGCTCTACTGGACGAAGAGCGGCTGGCGCGCACGCATCCGCGTCGAGGTCGACGGCGAGATCGTCCAGAAGAGCTTCGATCTCGAGACGACCGACAAGCAGGCGGCGCGCGCGAAGATGCGCCGCCTGGTCAAGCTCAACGCACCGCCGACGCCCGAGCAGGCGAAGGCGCCCGTGACGGTGGCCGAGTACGCGGAGCGGTGGCTCGAGCGCCGTGACGCCCTCGGCATCGCTGCGGCCGGCTACGAGCGGCGATACCTCGACCGCGTCTGGCTGCCGGCGCTCGGCGCGCTGCCGCTAGGCAAGGTCGGCAAGGCCGAGATCCAGGACGTGCTCGACGACGCGGCCACCGGGAAGATCCGGCCGAAGCCGCGGCGCGAGGGCGACGAGCCGGAGCCCTACTCACGGCAGAGCGTGGCGCACATGCGCTCGACGATGGTGCGGCTGCTGCAGGCGGCTTGGAAGGATGAGCTCGTGGCCGAGAACAAGGCGGCGCGCACGGACGTTCCGGACATCGAGGAGTCGGGCAAGGCACGCGCGGTGCTGACCGATGGCGAGGTCGAGCAGCTGGTGGCGCATCCGGAGGTCGACGCCGAGATCAAGCTGCTGGTGCTGCTCTCGCGCACGGTGGGCGGGCTGCGCGCCGGCGACCTAAACAGCCTTGATTGGACGGCGTTCGGGCCCGGCTACGAGACGTGCACGCTGGTCCGGCGGAAGACGCGGAAGAAGAAGCCCCAGCCGGTGACGCTGGTCGTCCCTGCTCTGGTGCGGCCGTTCCTGAAGGTTTGGCACGAAGAGCAGGCCGAGCCGGGCGCCGAGCCGCCAGCCGCCGGCCCGGTGTTCCCGGTCCGCCGCGGGCGCCGGGCTGGTGAGGCGAAGAAGCGCTCCAACATGTCCTACGCCGACCGGCTGCGCCGCGAGCTCTGGAAGGCGGGCGTGCGGCGCCACGAGCTGCATAACGAGACCAGCACCACCCTCCCCGTCGACTTCCACAGCACGCGCCGGGCCTACGCCACCGCGCTAGCGCGGGTGGGCACGAACGAGCAGACGGCGATGGCGCTCACCGGTCACTCGGACAGCAAGGTCCACCAGCGCTACCTCGAAAGCCTGGTGCGCGAGGTGCCGGCGGCGGCCATCCCCCAACTGAGCACGGACCATGCTCAGTTACTTCGCCGTGCATCGAACCAGAATCACAATCTGGCGTTTTTTCCGGAGCGGGACACGCGGTTCGAACGCGCGACCCCGAGCTTGGGAAGCTCGTGCTCTACCAACTGAGCTAGTCCCGCAAAGACTGAGGCGGACCTTAGTGCTTCGCGCGAGGGGTTTCAAGGGCGCTTTCGCGCGGCGCGGGAGGGGCTTGACCCGGCCGGGCATCCGCAGCTACCAATCCGGGCCGACCATGAAGATTGCTCGAGTCGAATCGCGTTGCGAATGCCAGGCCCAGCTCGTCGCGGAGCTGGATGAAGCGCGCTCGGTCGTGCGCGGCTTCGTGAACGATCGGGAGCGCGGCCGTGAGCTCGCCGCTCCCGCCAACTCCACCAAGAAGATCGATGACAAGCAGGTGGACGTGGGCTGGAGCTGTCCGATGTGCACGCGTAACACGATGCGCACGTTCAACGTCGAGGCCCTCGCCTACCGCTGAGCGACGGCGTCGCCGGAGCCGGCACGAGCGCGCGGGCGGACTAGGCAGCTTTGCGGGCAAAGAGCGGCAAGCTGTCGCCGTTCGAGAGATGCGCGATGAGGGCGCGAAGCACGGATGCGCGGCGCTCATCGCGGGCGCGCTCGCGCAGCCAGAGCGAGTGAGCTAGCGCCCGGAAGCCTTCGTCGCGCCGGCGCGCGCGCAGACACGAAAGACCGTAATGCACCCAGAGCGCGGCGTCGGATTCGACGGCGAAGCACTCCTCGCGCAAGATCAACATGGCGCGACGCTCATCGCCGCGCTCAGACTGGCGACGAGCGCGCTCGATCGCGGTCACCGCCGGTTTGCGACACTCTTTGAGGACGTAAGCCATGATGCCGCCGAGAATGCGAGAGCCGTGCCATGCGGGCTCGTGGCGTCGCAGCTGACCCAGCCGCGTCTCGGACCGAGACAAAGACCAATCATTTCGTCGAGGCGACAGGCGCGTACCAGGTGGGTTTCGCTGCAAAATACCTGGGTAAAGACCGACCCAGTGGGTGACTTGGCGATCGCGGTGTCGCCTCGTCCCGAACCGAAGTCGGACAGGTGTGACGCTCAGAGTGAGGCGCGATACAGCGCAAGCAGATCCGTTTCGCCACACGGACGCGGATTGCTGCGGTGACACGCATCTTCTAGCGCCTTACGGGCGAGGGGCGCCAGGTGCTCCTCGCGCAAGCCCGCCCCCGCGAGGCCGCCGTTGATGCCCACGCGCGCCCGCAGCGCGGCGACGCCTTTGACGGCGTCGAGGTCGCCGAGCAGCGCGCCGACGCGCTTCACGCGCTCCGGCACCGCGCTGGCGTTGAAAGCGATCACCGACGGCAAGCACAGCGCGTTGGCGAGGCCGTGGTGGAGGCCGTGCTCGCTCGACAGCGGATGCGCCAGCGAGTGACAAGCGCCGAGGCCCTTTTGGAACGCGATCGCGCCCATCATGGCCGCTTTCATCATGCCTCCGCGCGCCTCGAGGTTCGAGGGCTCGCTCACGGCCTGCTCGAGGTAACGCGCCGTC
This sequence comes from Pseudomonadota bacterium, assembly GCA_023431345.1. Lineage (GTDB taxonomy): Bacteria > Myxococcota_A > Polyangia > Polyangiales > Polyangiaceae > PMG-095. The sequence continues at coordinate 10,485 of JAEYWK010000152.1, read as the reverse complement.
AGCTCGATACCGCCGAGCGCGATCGCGTCGGCGAGCGGGTGATCCCCCGTCGAAAGATAAGCCTCGATGCAGTGCGTGAGCGCGTCGAACCCGGTCGCGGCCGTCACGCTCTTGGGCATCGACACCGTGAGCTCCGGATCCAAGATGGCGACCTTCGCCAGCAGGCGCGGCGAGAAGATGACGGTTTTGCGGCCGGTGGAGCGCAGGGTGAGCACGCCCGAGCGCCCGACCTCGCTGCCCGTACCGGCCGTGGTGGGAACGGTGATCACCGGCGGCACGCCTTCGGGCACGTGCACTCCGCCGTCGATGGCGTCATCGAGCTGCTCGAACGGCAGGCTGCAGCGAGCGCGGAGCGCGATCAGCTTGGCGGCGTCCATGGGAGAGCCGCCGCCCACGGCCACCACCGCTTCTGCGCGGTGCGCCGCGTAGGCTTTCGCGCCGTCTTCGATGTTCTGCTCGGTCGGGTTGCCGTCGACGCCCGTGAACACCTGGGCGACGAGGCCGCTCTTCTGAAGCGAGCTCAGCGGCGCGTTCAAGAGGCCCGTCTTCTCGACCCCGGCGTCGGTGACCACGAGGACGCGGGCGACGCCGAGCGCCGCCGTCTCTGCGCCGAGCTTCGTGATTTCGCCGGCGCCGAAGATGATCCTCGTAGGAAAGCTCCAGATGCTCATATGACCTCGAAATAGCGAGACAGCTCCCAGTCCGTCACGGCCTTGTCGTATTCACGCACCTCCCAGTCGCGGGTGCGCAAGTAGTGATCCACGAACGCTTCCCCGAACAGCGCCCGCGCCGCTTTGCTGGCGGCGAGCCGCTCGTTCGCCTCGCGCAGCGTGCGCGGCAAGCGCCCCGGACCGTCGGTGCCCGCGTCGCCGCGCGTCTCGGGCGGCGGCGTCAGGCCTTTCTCGATGCCCCACAGGCCCGCGCCCAACGTCGCTGCGATCGCGATGTAAGGGTTCATGTCCGCGGCTGGCTGGCGGTGCTCGATGCGCAGCGCGCTCCCCTCGCCCAGCCCGATCACTCGGCACGGCGCGGTGCGGTTCTCGTTGCCCCAGCACGCCACGAGCGGCGCCCACACGCCCGGCACGTAGCGCTTGTAGCTGTTGATGGTGGGCGAGATCATGGCCGTGAGCTCAGGCATGAGCGCGATTTGCCCGGCCAAATACTGCTGCATCAGCTTGGACATCTTGCCCCTGCGGGCGCGGTCGACGAAGGCGTTTTCGCCGTTTTGCCAGAGGCTTTGGTGTAAGTGACCGCTCGAGCCAGGCAGGGCCGCGCTCCATTTGGCCATGAACGTGACCGAGACGCCGTGGCGGTGAGCGATCTGCTTCAGCGCGACCTTGAACAGGGCCGCGCGGTCGGCGGTCTTCAGCGCGTCGTCGAAGCTGATGGCGGCCTCGTAGACGCCCGGGCCGGTTTCGGTGTGGAGCCCCTCCAGCTCGATGTCGAAGTCGCGCATGCCTTGCAGGATGTCGCGCATCAATTCCGCGTCTTGCCCGCTCCTCACCCAGCTGTAACCGAACATGCCCGGGTCGAGCGGGGTGAGCTGACGAAAGGCCTTTTCTTGCAAAGAATCGCGGGTTTCTTTGAAGAGGTAGAACTCGTACTCGGCGCCGATCATGGGCTGATAGCCGAGCTTGCCCGCGCGCTCGACGACGCGCTTGAGCAGCGAGCGCGGGCACGCCGGGTGGGGCCCGCTGCCTGCGTCTCGGAAGTCAGCCAGCAGCGCTACCGCGCCGGGCTCCCACGGAATGCTACGCAGCGTGGACGGATCAAGCACGGCGTGCGCGTCGGGGTAGCCGGTGTGCCAGCCCGTGACCTTCGCGTTGTCGTAGAGCACGTCGGCCGCGTCCCAACCGAAGATGACGTCGCAAAAGCCGAAGCCCTTGGCGAGGGCGGACTCGAGCTTGTCGAGGGACACGTACTTGCCGCGCAGCACCCCGTCGACGTCGAAGCCGCCGATCTTGGCGCGATCGACGCCGCGCCCGCGCAGCTCTTGCACCAGCTCGGTCGCGGCCCGCTTCGCGTCTGCCGAGGTTTCGCTCGATGTGTCGCCCGACGTTGCGGGGCGCCCAGCGGGCACACGGCGCTGCTTGCGCTGAGCCATGACCGAGTTTTCTACCACGCCTCCCGCGCGGCGCGGCCCTCAGTCTCGCTTCAGGCGATAGACGCACAGCACGACGCCGACGAGCATGAGCAGGCCCGCCAGCACGCCGCTCCGCAGCGAGAGCAGCGTGAAAATGTCTCCCGAGATGGCGGTGTACACCTGGTCCAAAATCGTCACTAAAATGGCGGCGCCGACCAGCAGACCGCCCGGCAGTAGGCGCTGGGCGAGCGGCGCGTCGGCCGCCGGTTTCAGCGGGAACGCCTCCGCGGCGCGCGGCGCGGGGCGAATGGGCGGAGCAGATGAAGCGATCTCGAGCTGCCCCCCGGCGGTCGACGAAACCACGGGACGGGGCGACGCGAGCGGCGCCGGCGCGAGCGGCAACGGAGAAGCCGACCGTTCCAGCGGCGGCTGCGAAGAACGCGAGCGGCCAGCGCTGAGCGACGGCGGCGGCGGGTCGGATGGGAGGCGCACCGCTTGCATGGCGCCCGAGCTCACGCGACGCACGAGCGGATCGTCTCTCGGCAGATCGAGATCGAGGGACGGCGACGGCCCGAGCTCGTCGCCCACCTCATCGAGCTCGATCGGTGGAGCCACGGCGGGGCGCAGGCCGCTGCTGGTGCGCGGAGGTGACGGACGCGACACGGGCGCCAAATCGAGGTCGGGCACTTCGAAAGAGCCGCTGACCGCTACGGGCAGCTTGCCGGTCGAAGGCGCGAGCGGGCGCAGCGCCTGAGCCGCCGCGGCAACGACGGCGGGCGCGTCCACCGCGACGAGCGGTGCGTCGAGCGTGGGTCGCGACGCGAGGCCGCCCGGCACCGGGGCCTGCGGCAGCGGAGATACCCCGGGCGGCAGCGAGATGGCGCCGCCCTCCGGACGATTGCCACGCCGCATGTCCAAGCGCTCGACGTAGGTGCCGCCGCCCAGCTCGGCGCGGTGGTCGCGCGGCAGCCGAACCTCTTGCAGCTCGCCCGAGGTGATGCGCGCCGCCGCCAATAGCGCGTTCCAAAACACGCCCGCGTCGGCGTAGCGCTCGCGCGGGTCGAGCGCGAGGGCCTTCTCGAACACGCGCTCGACCTCGTCAGACACGATGACCCCTTCACTCCCAGGAGTGGGCCGTCGGTGCGGGTCGAGCACCGCGCCCATGATGGCCGCGGGCTCACCGCCGATGACGGGGCGCCCTACCAGACCCTCGGTGAGCGTGAGCGCCAGGCCCCAGACGTCCGTCCACGGCCCCGTTTGGCCGTAGCGCTTGGGCGCCCATTGCTCCGGTGAACCGTAGGCAGGTGTGAAGGTCGCGATGCCGCCCGCTGCCTGGCTGGCCCGGCCCGCTACCTGACTGACCATGCTCTTGGCCTTGCCGATGCCAAAATCGAGGATTTTGACCACCTCCTCGCCAGCGACCTCGGCCACGAAGATGTTCTCGGGCTTGATGTCGCGGTGGACGATGGAGACCGGGCCCTCGGGTCCGCGGAAGTTGTGAGCGCGCTCGAGCGCTCGCGCGACAGGCCCCAGCAGGCGCACCAGCTTCTTGAGCGGGAAAGGCGCTTGGTTCTCGCGGTCGCGCTTGCGGATCAGCGCGTCGAGGGTGCTGCCCTCGAGCCACTCCAGCACCATGTACGGGACGAAGCGCCCATCCGGCAACGTGAAGGCGTCGACGTGCAGGGGCCGTACGACGGTAGGAATGCTGGCGGACAGCCGGAACAGCAGCTCCGCCTCGGCGCGAAACGAATCCAAGAAGTGTTGCCGCCCCTCCGGCAGCAGGCCGGCGGGCAAGCGCAGGCACTTGAGCGCGACGGGCGCGCGGAAGCCGCCGTGGTGTGCGCGATAAACGGTGCCGAAGCCGCCTTCGGCCACGACCGATTCGACGTGAAACGCCGAAGCAATCACCGAGCCGACAATGCCGAAAGCGTCTTCTGCCATGTGTCGCCGCCCGTGGCCGCCTAGCTCACGTCGACCTGGGCGACGCCGAGCAGTCGCCTGAGCTTGCCATAGCGGTCGCTGGCTGAGAACCAGAGCAAATCTTTGGCGAGCTCACCCCCCGGCCCTTCCTCCCCTTCGAGCAAGCCGAGAGCGGTCCCCAAATCGCCGCAGAGCAGCAGACCGGCGCGCGCGGCGGTCTTTTCGGCGCCGGCGCTCCAGCGCTGCAAATTGGTGCGGCCGCCCTCTTCGACGAAGCGCAGAAAGCAGCCGCGCAAAGCGTCGACTTGCGAAGGTTCGAGCATCGGCTGGATGGCCTGGGCGATCGGCGTCACCCGGCGCTTCATGTCGTCGGCGATCGGCAGACCAGGATTGCCGATCGTGAGCGCCGCGAGGAACAAGTCTTCGAGGTCGGGCACGGCGCCAAACAAGGTCTTCAGGTACATCTCTTGCCGGTACCAAGCGAGGTGCCGGCCCACCAGAAAGGCCTGCTCGAGCTGGGTGCGGCCGGAAAGCACGCGCTGCCCGACGACCGTGCACGGCGGGACGGCCGGCATGTGCTCGAAGCCGGCGTCGCGGTCCTTTTCGAGGAAGATGGCAGGGCACGCCAGGCCCAAAATCGCCGCCGCCCAAGGCACCGCGCGCACGGCCGTGATGGTCGCGCGGCTCGTGTCTTGCCGCGCCGCAGCAGCGGGTTGATGGAGCTTGCCGTCGCGACGTAGCGCCGTGACGCGTCCCACCAGCACCGCGGGCGCGATCAGGCTGAAGATTTGGCCCGTGAGCAGCTCTTGCTCGGGGTGGAAGAGCAGCTCGTGCCAAGCCGAAGGTGTGAGGCTGCCGCGCGGCGCGATCAACGTGTGCGCGCGGCTGCGCTCGAACAGGGCCTGCTCACCAGCGCTCGCAGCGCCGAGCGCAACGAGCGCCGCGCAGGCGCGAAATGCTGCGTCCGCTTCGCCGCGGGCACGATGAATGCGGAGCAGCTGGCGGTAGCCATCGGCGCCCGTCGGATTGCGGCGCAAGCGCCGCCACACCTCGTCCGGTTCTTCGCTGGCGTCGTCGACCGCGCTGTCGAGGTCGCTCAGGTCGACCTCGACGTTGACGGCGGCCTGCGCGCGCCGCAGCTCGTCTTCCAGCTCCTTCACGCGCGCTTCGAGCACCTCGACGCGCTTGAGGAGCAGCGCGCGTCCGGCGTCGCCTTCGGCTGTTACGCGGAGCGGCGACAAGGAAGGCGCCGGTTCTTCGTAGTGCTCGACGATCTGCACGCGGTGGCGCGACTGATGCGCCGCCACCATGGCCTGCTCGAGGCGCAGCAAGCGCGAGCGATCGAGCCCCAGGTTGTCCGCTGCCTTCTCGAGACGCGACCGCTCGTCCGCCGTGATCACGCCATCGGCGAGCGCCTCGCCGAACAGCTCCTCGTACTGCATCTCGAGCGGGCCCAGCCCCAAGCTCCCCGACACCTCGCCAGCGACGAAGCCCTCCGCATGCTCGAAGCCACCGACCTCCGCTCTCTCCTCGCTCATTTTGGCGTGCTCCTCCGGTGGCCACAGGCGGCCAGCCTACCAATTTCCTCCGCGCGCCTCAGGACAGCAAGCCCTGCCTTCCGGGTGAACCGCCCCTGACCGGCCGCGCAACCGGCGACAATTTGCAGATTTGTGGGGGGTGAAGATGAATATGACTTTCAATTTCTCTTCGATCGCGCTAATCCGCCAGCAGTTCCAATGAGCGGGCCATCGCGCCCCGTGAACCGACGAGTGAAAAAGGAAAGAGAGCGCGAGATGGCGATCCGAGCTGTGGGTATGACTAACGTGGCTTTGACTGTGATCCTTGGCGGCGTGCTGGCCGTGGCCTGCGGCGACGACGACAGCTCCCCCACCCCCGGGGGTGAGGCCGGCGAGACCAGTGGCGGCGACACCGGCCAAAACACGGGCGGCTCCAAGGCCGGCAGCGACGCGGGCGGCCAGCCGCAAGGCGGCACCGCCGGGACGGCCGGCAACGACCAGGGCGGCGCAGGCGCTGAAGCGGGCGCGGGCGGCGCCATCGACCCGATCGCAGGTGGCGCGGGCAGCGGAGCGAGCGGCGGTGCGGGCGGCGAAGGCGGCGGCGACCCGGATCCCGAGCCTGTGCCCGTGATCAGCAAGCTTGGTAGCCAAGTGTTCGCCCAGGCCAGCGATTTGCGCGGTCTGTTCTACACCGAGGATGGCAAGCTCTACGCTTCCGGTCACCTCGGCTCGGTCGGCACCGTCGACAAGCAGGTCGTCGTGGGTCGCTTCGACAAGGATGGCAAGCCCGACACGACCTTCGGCGGGGACGGGTTCGTGAGCTTCAATCTCGTCGAGCGCACCGTCGACGACCAAGAAGTCGTCACCAACGACGGCAACGAAGAGTCCATCGGGCTCGTCGAGCTGGAGACGGGCGAGATCGTCGTGCAGGTGAACGTGCGCGACGACAACGGCAAGGGCATGGACGTGGGGCTGCTCAAGCTGGACGCAACGGGCACGCCGGTCGCCGCGTTCGGCGACAACGGTCTGAAGAAGCTCGTGTTCGGCTGGGCTCCCGAAGACGACGCGCTGTGGCCAACCGCGGGCGGCGCGCCCACCGACACCTCTTGGGGCATCGAGCTCGACGAGAGCGGCGCCAACCAGAAGATCGTGGTGTTCGGCTTCGGCTCGGCCGCCAAGGGACAAACGATAGGCACCCCCGGCGTGCAGCGCACCGACACCGATCGCTACATTTTGCGCGTGCTCGCCAGCGACGGCTCCGTCGATCCGGCGTTCAACGACGGTGAGGTGTTCTTCTACAATAGCCGCGGCACCTTCAACGACGGCGGCCGCCGAGGCTTCGTCGAGAGCGACGGCTCGATCGTCTCCGGGGGCTACACGAACTTCGGTGACGGTCTGGGTAACCACGTGCTGGCGATCCGGCTCACGGCCGCCGGCAAGCTCGACACCAGCTTCGGCTTCGGCATCGTCGACCGCGGCGTGGCTCGCGCGAATCCGTTCCTCGACGATGGGGGCGTGAGCGAGTGCTACAACATCACGCGCCAGCACGAGAGCGGCCGCTACATCACGAGCGGCTACGGCTCCGCGACGGCCGCGAACGTACCCTCGAGCTACGGCTACGCCACCACGACGGCGGCCGACCTGATCTCGTTGGCTTTTACGGCAGACGGCAAGGGTCTCGACCTCGACTGGGGCAACCGAGGCACGCGCGCCATTCAGAGCGAAGAGCTCGGACAGGCGAGCACCGAAGACCGCGGCCGCGACCTGCTCGCGCTCTGGGACGACCGGGTCGTATACGCGGGCAAGCTCGGCATCAACCCCGCGCTGATCGTGGTCACTCCGGACGGCGAATACGATCCGGCAAACGGCCTCGGCCAAGTGTTCACGTACGAGCCGCTCAGCGGCACGACCTCGCATTTCTTCCGCGTCGTGGCGTCGAAGGACGGCACGCGCATCGCGGCCGCTACCAGCAACCACGCCGACGGCGCGCGGCTCGCCGTCCTCAAGGTCGGCGACGAGTGAGCAGCAAGCCGTACCGACTGCGCCCGACTCTCGTGGGCCTGGGCGCAGTCGTCATCGGTTTCGCTTGCTCGCGCACCGAGGATCCCGTCGAGCATTTCCGCACGGGGTCTTCGGGGCCGGCGGGCGGAGCCCTGTCCCAAGCCGGCATAGGCTCGCTGCACGGTGGGGGTAAAGGCTCGAGCCCCGCCGGCAATGCGGGCGGAGGCCGCGACGGCGAGGGCGGCGAAGGCTCGTCGCCGGTCGCGATCGGCGGGAACGACGCGCTAGGCGGCGAGGGCAACGTGGTCACGCCGCCGTCCATCTGCGGCGCGGCGCCCATCTCGGCTGGGGCCTTCACCCGCAGCGCCTTGCGCGCCGCCGCCGCGGATTGCGCGGACTTTCACTATTGCCGCTTCGAAGAGGCCGCCACGGCGCTCGCGGACGAAGCCGCGACCTACGCCGAGGCGCCTTCGCAGGCGACGCTCGCCAACACGCGAGCCGCGTTCGAGCGCGCCTTCGACCTGTGGTCACTCAACGAGCTGTTTCAGTTCGGTCCGCTCGCATCGGCCGCCGAGAGCGCCGGCCGCGATGAGTACCAGGGGCGCGGCGTCCGCGAGCAGATTTACTCGTGGCCGCTGGTCGCGCGCTGTCGGGTCGAAGAGCAGGTCGCCAACCAGAACTACGCCAGCGGCTTCGACGGCGTGCTCGTCTCGGGGCGCGGGCTCTTCGGCCTCGAGTACCTGCTCTATTATCCGGGCACTGACACCCTGTGCGCCTCCAGCAGCGTGGCCGGCAAGAAATGGCCCACACTCAGCGCGGACGACATCGCGAGCCGCAAGCAGGCCTACGCGACCGCGCTCGCCGACGACTTGCTCGGACGCATCCGCGACCTGCGCGGCGCTTGGTCGCCCGAGGGCGAAAACTTCCGCGCGACCTTCGTCGATGCCAGCGGTTACCCGAGCGATCAAGAGGCGATGAAGGTCATGGCCTGGTCGCTCATGTACCTCGAGCGCGAGGTCAAAGACTGGAAGCTAGGCGTACCGGCGGGCTACACCGCAGTGTCGCCGGTGAGCGTGCCCGAAGCGTCTTTTTCGGGCCGCGCCACGGAGGCCTTGCGCGGGAACCTGCGCGGATTTCGCGCGCTTTTCCAGGGCTGCGGTGACGACGGCGAAGGCCTGGGCTTCGATGACTGGCTGACAGAAGTCGGCCACGGTGAGTTGGCGGTCGACATCGTGAACGCTTGGCAGGGCGCGCAAGCGGCCGCAGACGCCTACCCAGCGTTCGGGAGCGCCACCCCCGACGAGCTCGAACAGCTGTACCGCGCCGTCAAGGCGCTCACCGACCTGTTGAAGGCCGATCTGTTCGGCGCCGGCAGTCCGCTGGGCTTGGCGCTGCCCAAGGGATTCGAGGGTGACACGGACTAGTGCGAGGGCGCTCGCTCAGCGGTTGCTCGCTCCCGTCGACGGCGCGTGGCTAGCTGCGCTGCGGGTCGGCTACGGCTTGGCGCTCGCGTTCTCGATGTGGCGCTTCATCCACTACGGATGGATCGACGATTTCTTCGTTCGCCCGAAGCTGTTCTTCAAATACTGGGGCTTCGGCTGGGTCGAGCCGCTGTCGGCGAGCGGCATGTACGCGCTGTTCTGGGCGCTGCTCGCGCTTTCGCTGTGCGCGGCGGTCGGCTTCTTGTTTCGCCTGAGCGCGAGCTTGTTCGCGCTCGGCCTGGTCTACGTCCAGCTGATCGATGTCAGCACCTACCTGAACCACTACTATCTCGCGGCGCTGCTCGGGCTCTTGCTCGCCGCGTCGCCGGCGGGGAAGTTTTGGTCGCTCGACGCCTGGCTGCTCGCCAAGCTGCGCGGCGGAGAGCCGCGAGGGGCAGCGGTGCCTACGCTGTGGCTGTGGCTGTTTCGCTTGCAGGTGGGGGTGGTTTATTTCTTCGCCGGCATGGCCAAGCTGCAGAGCGATTGGCTGCTGCACGCCCAGCCGCTGCGCATTTGGCTCGGGGCCAGCACCGATCTGCCCGTGATCGGGCCGCTCTTTACCCTGCCCTGGGTGCCGCTCGCGTTCGCGTGGGGCGGCTTCCTCTTCGACACGACGATCGTCGGCTTCTTGTCGTATCGACGCACGCGTCCGTTCGCCTACGTGGTCGTGCTGGCGTTCCACGCCATGACGCGCCTGCTCTTTCCGATCGGCATGTTCCCCGTGATCATGTCACTGGCAGCGCTGGTGTTCTTTTCCCCGAGCTGGCCGCGGCGCTTCCTGGCCATGGCGCCGCTCGCGCCTATCTCGGTCCCGCGTTCGGGGCAGCTCGGCTGGCTCACGCGCGCTGGCCTGCTGGCGGCGGGCCTGTATGCCGTGGTCCAGGTGGCGCTCCCGCTGCGCTACTTGGCCTATGGCGGCAACGTGCTCTGGCATGAGCAAGGCATGCGTTTTTCTTGGCGCGTGATGGTGCGCGCCAAAGGCGGAGGCACCACCTTCGTGGTGCACAGCCCCGAGAAAAACCGTACGTTCTACGTCAATCCGCGCGAGTACCTGACCCGTGTGCAAGAGGCGGAGATGTCGAGCCAACCGGACTTGATCGTGCAGCTCTCGCACCACATCGCGCGCGATTTCCGGGCGCGCGGTTTCGGCGAGGTCGAGGTGCGAGCCGAGTCGCGCGTTGGCCTCAACGGCCGGCGCAGCGCGCCGCTGATCGATCCGGCCGTGGATTTGACGCGCGTCGAGGATGGCCTCGCGCGCGCTGGTTTCGTTCGCCCTGCGCCGCTCGCGGCGCCTCCGCACACTCGCCCAGTCCTTTAGGTCTCGCCCCCATGCTGCTTCGTCACGCCTCGCTCGCACTTCTTGGCGCTTTGGCGCTCCACGCGGCTCCGCTCGCCGCCCAGGAGCAGTCTGCCCCGACAGACGCGCCGCCGCCGGCCGACGCGCCGCCGCCGGCCGATGCGCCACCGTCGGCCGATGCGCCAC
>JAEYWK010000117.1 GCA_023431345.1 Pseudomonadota bacterium | reverse complement strand
AGGCCCGCGACAACGGAGCGGCTCGCTTAGCTGCGCGCCCAGCTGGGCGCGGCGTGCGCGGGCCTGGCCCGCGCCACAAACCTGGGCCTACCAACAAACGGGCCCAACGACCCCTCACGGACCGTCGGGCACGGGCACGTTTACGGGCACGCGCGAGCAATCCCAATTCAGGGGCACGGCCTAGAGCGTGAGGAAGCGACGCAGGAGGGCGATGCCGGCGGCTTGCGACTTCTCGGGGTGAAACTGCGTGGCCATGACGTTGTCGCGCGCCACCGCCGCCGTCACGGTGTTGTCGCCGTGCGAGACGGTGGCTTTGACGAGGGTGGGGTCGCTGGGCACGGCGTGGAAAGAGTGCACGAAGTAGACGTGGCTGCCGGGGCCGCCCGCCGCCTCGAGCAGCGCGTGGCCCCCGTGGCAGAGCTCGAGCGAGTTCCAGCCCATGTGAGGGATCTTGATGCCAGGACCGCCCACCAGCCTCTGAACGTGGCCGGGGAACCAGCCGAAGCCGCGCGAGCCGGGCGACTCTTCGCTGCTGTCGAACAAGATTTGCAGGCCCATGCAGATCCCGAAGTAAGGCGCGCCCGCGCGCATCTTCTCGAGGATGCTCTCGCCCAGCGCGGTGCCGTGCAGGCTCGCCGAAGTATCGCGGAACGCGCCCTGCCCGGGCACCACTAGCCGATCGGCGGCCTTCACGTCGTCGGGAGAGCTGGTGCGCTGCACCTCGACCCCGGCCGGCGCGGCCGCGCGCACCGCTTGTACGACGCTTTGTAGGTTGCCCCAACCGTAGTCGACCACGGCGACGCGGCTCGTCATACGAGCATGCCCTTCGTCGAGGGCACGCCCGTCGCTCGCGGATCGAGCTCGGTGGCGAAGCGCAGCGCCTTCGCGAACGCCTTGAAGCTGATCTCCACGATGTGATGCAAGTTGTGGCCGTCGTGCAGCACCATGTGCAAGTTGGCCTGGGCGGTGCGCGCGAACGCCTCGAAGAAGACCTCTGCCAGCTCCACGTCCCACGTGCCGATTTTGGCCTTGGGCAGCGGGATCTTCCACACGAAGTAGGGCCGGCCCGAGAGGTCCATCGCGACCGTCACCAAGGCCTCGTCCATCGGCAAGGTGGCAGAGCCGTAGCGCCGGATCCCGTGATGGTTACCGAGCGCGCTCCTGACCGCTTCGCCGAGCACGATGCCGATATCTTCGGTCGTGTGGTGGCCGTCGATTTCGACGTCGCCGAGCGCCTTGACCGTGAGGTCGATGCAGCCATGGCGCGCGATCTGATCGAGCATGTGCGACAGGAACGGCAGCGGCGTGTCGATCGACGCCTTGCCCGTGCCGTCGAGGTTCACCTCGACCAGGATGTCGGTCTCGCGCGTCTTGCGCTCGATCCGTGCGATGCGTGCCGTCATTTCAGATCCTCGATTTTCCAGAGCCCGCGCTCGCGCACCAGCTCGACGGAGCCGCCCGCGCCGAACGCCAGCGTGGCGCGATCGCCGAACAGCTCGACCTTCGCCGTAGGCAGCGACGCCTTCAGGGCTCCGGTGAGCCGGTCCATATCGGCGCGCTCTTCGCCCTCCCAGGCCTTCTGTAGCTCGGCGGCGGTGAGGCCTTCGCGTTGATCTTCGGGGACGAACTTCAAGAGCACATCGAAGCGGCGGTTGTCGTAGGCCCGCAGGAACGCGCGTACGGCGGCCTCGGGCGTGCGCTGGCTATACAGGTCGACCGCGGAGGCGTCGACGCGCCAAGCGCCTTGCTCATAAATGAGCAGGATGGACGAGTCCCCGTCCGGCCCTGTGACCGTGGCGGTAACACGCGGCGGCCCCTGCTGAGGTCGGCGTAGGCTCTGTGCGAGCTCACGTGCCTCTTCAGGATTTTCCTTTAATACACGCTGGAACTGTTCGAAAGATATGGATTTTTTGGAATCAGTGCTGAGCAGGGCGTAGGCCTCGTCGGCGCGGCCTTGCTCGACGGCCCGCGAGTACTCGTCGAGCACGCGGCCAGGATCTGCCCCCGCAGATCCGCCACAGCCCACCAGGCTCAGCATGAGAACGAAGAGCGCGGCGCGACGCATCGTGCGGGAATTACCACAGCGGGGCGCGCTTCGCGAATCGGCGGGTGTCGTTCGAAGAGCATCGCTGGGTGCCGGTGAGGCAGGCTCGGCCGAACGAGACTGCCAGCCGGACGGTTCGACCGCACTGCGGCGGCGCGTTGTCCTTCATGTTTAGCGGAACGGAGGCTGGACGACGGAGCGGGGGGTAGTAGTGTGGGGATATTATGCGCGGCGGCGAGCGCCCGGGAGAACCGGAGCAGATCCTGGTTCTGCCCTTGCGGAATTCCGTATTGTTTCCGATGTCCGTGGTGCCCATCAACGTGGGTCGCCCTCGAAGCGTGCGGCTGGTGGAGGAGCTGACGGGGCAGGAGAGCGCCCTGGTCGGCGTGCTCACTCAGCGCAACGCCGACACCGTCGAGCCGGGGTTCGAAGACCTGTACGGCATCGGCACCCTCGCTCGAGTGGTGAAGGTGATTCGGCTCGGGCCTTCGAACTACAGCGTCGTGCTCAACGGCCTCGGGCGCTTCAAGCTGCGTCAGTCGCTCGGGCTCGAGCCCTTCATGAAGGCCGAGATCGAGCGCGTTCCGGAGCCGAGCGAAATCGGTCCCGAGCTGCGTGAGCTCGGACGGCGCCTGCGCGAGAGCACTCGCCAAGTGCTCGGGCTGCTTCCGAATTTGCCGAAGGAAACCGCGAGTATCCTCGACAACGTGCGCGAGCCGGGCGCGCTCGCGGATCTGATCGCGTCCAACTTTCCCGAAGAGCACGCGAGCATCGCGGTGCGTCAGCGCATCCTCGAGGCGTTCGACGTCAAGGAGCGCGTCGGCCTCGTGCTCAGCATGGTCGAGCGTCAGCTCGAGGTGCTGCGCGTCAAGGACGAGATTTCGTCGCTCGTTCAGACCGAGCTCAGTCGCTCGCAGCGTGACTACGCGCTGCGGCAGCAGATGAAGAGCATCAAAGAGGAGCTGGGCGAAGCCAGCGACGACGACGAGGTCGAGCAGCTGCGCGATCGCATCGCGCGCGCCGAGCTGCCGCCCGACGCCGAGCGAGCCGCGCGTAAGCAGCTGTCGCGGCTCAGCAACATGCAGCCGCAGTCGGCGGAGTTTCAGGTCACCCGCACGTACGTCGAGTGGCTGGCGGATCTGCCCTGGACGCGCGCTACGCCCGATCGCATCGACGTGAAGGAAGTGCGCCGCTGCCTCGACGAGGACCATTTCGGCCTCGAGCAGGTCAAAAAGCGCATCGTCGAATATTCGGCGATCCGCCAGCTCCGCAAAGACAAGAAGGGGCCGATCCTGCTGTTCGTCGGCCCGCCGGGGGTGGGCAAGACCTCGCTCGGGCGCTCGATCGCGCGCGCCATGGGCCGGCGCTACGGGCGCATCTCGCTGGGCGGAGTGCGTGACGAGGCCGAGATCCGCGGCCACCGCCGCACGTACGTCGGCGCCTTACCAGGGCGCATCATTCAAGCGCTCAAGAAGACGGGCTGTCGCAACCCGGTGCTGGTGCTCGACGAGGTCGACAAGATGGGCGCCGACATGCGCGGCGATCCAGCGGCGGCGCTGCTCGAGGTGCTCGATCCGGCCCAGAACGACACCTTTCAGGATCACTACATCGATCTGCCCTTCGATCTCTCGGAGGTGATGTTCATCGCCACCGCCAACTACCGCGGCAACATCCCCGAGCCGCTGCGCGATCGCATGGAAATGATCGAGGTGCCGGGCTACACGCGCGCCGAGAAGGCCGCGATCGCGCGGCAGTTCTTGGTCCCGAAGCAGGTCAAGGAGCACGGGCTCACGCCGCGGCAGATCGAGTTCGACACCGACGGCATCGAGTACCTCGTGGATTTCTACACGCGCGAAGCTGGCGTGCGTAACCTCGAGCGAGAGGTCGCCGCGGTGTGTCGCGACATCACGGTGAAGATCGCCGAGGGCACCGCGCCGCCGCACACCAAGGTCACGGCCGCGCTGGTGCGGGAGCTGCTCGGTCCGGAGAAGCACCGCCCCGAGCTGTCCGAGCGCAAGCTCGCCCCGGGCGTCGCGGTGGGGCTATCGTCATCGGGCGCGGGCGGTGATCTGCTGATCATCGAGGCCACGCGGATGCCGGGCAAGGGCGAGATCTACATCACCGGCAGCCTGCGCAACGTGATGAAGGAGTCTGCGACTACGGCCGTGTCGTTCGTGCGCTCGCGCGCCGATCGGCTGCGGCTCGATCCGCAGTGGCTCAAGTCGATCGACCTGCACCTGCATGTGCCGCGCGGCGGCTCGGCGCGCGACGCGGCCAGCGCCGGCGTGGCGATGTTCGTGGCCGTCACGTCGCTGCTGCTGCGGGCCCCCGTCAAGCCGGAGGTGGCAGTGGCGGGTGAGCTCACCTTGCGCGGCAGCGTGCTGCCGGTGGGCGGCATCAAGGATCAAGTGCTCGCGGCTCATCGCGCTGGCATCCGAGAGATCGTGATGCCGACGCAAAATGCGCGCGACCTCGAGGAGGTGCCGCAGGAAGTGAAGGCAGATCTGCGCTTTCACCTCGTGTCGCGCCTCGACGAGGTGCTGCCGCTCGTGCTCGCCGAGCCCGAACCCGATCCCGACCAAGACGACGCGGCGCCGCCCGCTACCGGCGAAGCCCACGTGTGACGCTCCTTCCCCCAACCGGGCTACTGCGGAGTCGGGCGGAGCAGATCGCGACGGGCGTCGCGGCCGGGCTCGCGGGGGCGAGCGGCTTCATCCCTCAGTTCGGGGGCCCGGGCTACGAATCGGCGCTGGCAGGCGGCCTGATCTTACCGAGCGCGGCCGCGCTCGGCACGGCCGTCTTGGTGTCGCGCAGTCAGCACACGCCCCTCGCGGCGCTCGGGCGCGGCGTCGCGTTCGGCGCGGTGCTGGCGGTGCTCGGCGCGCTGATCGCCACGCTGCACGGGCTGCGAGCGGGGTTCTGTGATGCGCCTCTCGGTTACGAGCTCTGGGCGACAGGCCCGGGCCCTGGCGCGGTGCTGGGCGGCGCTTGGGGCGCGGCAGCAGGGCTTTCGGCGGCGCGCTTCCGGCGGCGCGTGCTCGCCGCGGTGCTGCTCGGGCTCGCAGGGCCGCTGGGCAGCTTCTCGATCGGCCTGGGGCGCTTCTACACGAGCCCGATGGTGTTCGGCTTCGATCCCTTCGTCGGCTACTTCGCGGGCCCGCTCTACGACACCGTGGTCGATCCGGGCATCCGACTGCTCAGCTACCGCATCGGCTCAGCGGCGAGCTTGCTGGCGGTCGCCGTGCTCGCCTGGCACCTCCGGCGCACCCCGCGCGGTGTCGCGCTCGTGTGGCGCGCTCAGCCGGGGGTGGCCGTCGCGGGGACGGTCGCGGCCGGCTTGAGCCTTGCCATCACGGTCTCGGGGGCGCGCCTCGGACACTTCAGCACCACCGCCAGCATCGAAGAAGCCCTCGGTCGCAACCTGACGCTCGGGCGCTGCCGCGTCGTCTACTCGGCGGGGGTGCCGAAGCCCGACGCGGAGCGGGTGGCGCGCGAATGCGTGGGTCACCTGCCCGAGGTCGAGCGCTACCTCGGGGCGCGGGGGCCCGAGCAGGTGACGGTGTACCTGTTCGCGTCGGACGCCGAAAAAGGGGCGCTGATGGGCGCGACCCGCACGTACATCGCCAAGCCTTGGCGCGCGGAGGTCTACGTGCAGGCGGCCGGCTTTCCGCACCCCACGCTCGGTCACGAGCTGGCGCACGTCGTCAGCGGTAGCTTCGGTCCGGGGCCATTTCACGTGGCAGGGCCGCTCGGTGGACTCATCCCCGATCCCGGTCGCATCGAAGGCATCGCGGTCGCAGCCTCCCCCGGTGAAGACGACGACTTCACGCTCTTCGAGTGGTCACGAGCGCTGCTCGACCTGAACCTGCTTCCGGAGATGCAGTCGGTGTTCAGGCTCGGCTTCCTGGCGAAGTCGTCGAACGCCGCGTACACCGTGGCCGGCGCCTTCGTGAGCTGGTTTCACGACCGCCATGGCGCGGCGGCCCTGCGGGGATGGTACGCCGGACAGAGCCTGGAAGCGGTGACGGGCGGTCAGTCGCTCACCGACCTCGATCGCGAGTTTCGCGAGTTTTTGAGGCAGATTCAGCTCCGCCCGGAGCTGATGGCCATGGCCAAGGCTCGCTTCGATCGCCCCTCGATCTTCGGGCGCCTCTGCCCGAGGCGCGTCGATCGCGATCTGGGGCTGGCCGAGGCGCGCCTCGGCGCCGGTGACATCCGCGGCGCTCGCGAGGCTTTCCAAAGCTTGCTCGAGCTCGAGCGCGACAATACCCGCGCTCGGCTCGGCCTCGCCCAGTGCGATCTGCGCGACGGCGCGCTGGAGTCCGCCATCGCGCGCTACCAAGCCCTTGCTACCGATCCGAAGCTCTCGGTGCTGGAGCGCGCGGCCGCGCTCGAAGCGCGCGGCGACGTGCAAGTCATGGCTGCTCAGCCGGCGCTCGCCGTCGACGCTTACGCTCAGGTCCGAAAGGTCGACGCGGACGAGGATCGGCAGCGCACCCTCGAGGTCAAGACGCTGGCCGCTGTCTCGGGCCCGCAGGCAGGTTTGCGCAAGCTGCTGATCGGCGACCCCCGGCGCGGCGCGAGCTGGGACGAAGCAGCTCCGCAGCTCGGCGTGGAGTCGGAACGCGGGGATCCGCTCGCGCAGTACCTGCTGGGACGTAACCTGTGGAACCACGGCCGGCCCGAAGCCGCCCTGGTTTACCTGAACGCGGCCCTCGACCCCTTGCCGGAGCGAGGACGCTACGGCTTCACTTGGCCGCCGTCGATCGCGATCGTGCGTGAGGCGCTGCGGCTCAGGGTGTTGATCGTCTGCAGCGATCCAGAGTTGCCGCGCGAGAACCTGCTCGATGACGTGAAGCGCCTACGTGAGGACCCGGGGCTGCCGGCTGCCAAGCGCGACGCTCTCTCACGCTTCGTTCGGCGCTGCGGCGTACCGTGAAGCTAGCGGCCGGCGAGAAAAGCGCGCAACTCGGCGCGCGCCGGACCGAAGGGGGGGAAGGAGGAAACTACATGCCCCAGCCCGTCGGAGCCGCGAGTGTGAGCCCGTCCTACTACGATGATGCGCAAGGCGTTTGCGCCGAGCCAGCGGCGAGCCAGGAGCTCGCGAGCACGAGCAACGTCTCGTCCCCACCGGTGGCCTCGGGGCTCGACGGAGATCCCGCTTCGGCCGAGCTAGTCAAGCAACACGACTCGTGCGCGGCCAAGAAGGTGGCGCTGGTTCAAGCCGGCGCGCTGGTCGTGGGAAGCGCCGCCACGGTCGCGCTGGCCACCCCCACCGCGCTCGGAGTCTTGCCCAGCCTCGCCACCTTCATCGCCAGCTCGATCGGCTTGGGCAAAGCCGCCGCCGAGCTCGAGAACTGTTTGCGCGACGAAAAGCCGAAGAGCGCAGGCTCCGGACTTTGAGGGCAGCGCTACCTGCGAACATCGACTGACTTGGCTACGCGCGGCCGCTAACCCACGCCGCTACCGAGGCCGCGGAGCAGGTGCTTTTGCGTGAGCGCGAAGAGGGCGAGGGCGGGCAGGCTGAGCAAGGCGTTGCCGGCCATCACGATGTGCCAGCGTACGCCGGAGCCCTGCTCCCGAAGCAGCGCCACGCCGAGCGGCAGGGTCCGCACCGCGTCGTCGACCGTCATCACCAGGGGCCAGAAATAGTCGTTCCAGTGGTGAACGAAGCTGATCAAGAAAAAAGCGATCAGCGACGGCGCCAAGATCGGCGGCAGCAGGCGGAAAACGATGTGAAGCTCGCTCGCGCCATCGAGCCGCGCCGCTTCAATCAAGGAATTCGGTACCGCGAGCAGCGCTTGCCGCAGCAAGAAGGTCCCGAAAGCGCTGACCGCGAACGGCAGCACGAGCGCGGGCAAGGTGTTGACCAGGCCCGTCGCCGAAAATAACGTAAAAATGGGCACGAAGCGCAGCTCGGCCGGGATCAGCAAGGCAGACAAGAGCAGCGCGAAGGCCGCCCGCCGGAAGCGAAAATCGAGCTTGGCGAGGGCGTACGCGGCGGGCAGCGCGATCGCGATTTGTAGCGCTGCGATGGAGAGCGCCATCACGGTCGTGAGCGCAAAATAGCGAGCCAAGGGCAGCGCGCTCACGACCTCTCGGTACGCCGTCAGCGAGAAGCTCGAGGGCAGGGCGGTCGGCGCTCTGACCAATTCCTGCGGGGTCTTGAAGCTCGTGAGCAGCATCCAGGCGTACGGGAAGAGCCAAATCAGCGCGGAAAGCGCGGCGAAGCCGAGCGCGAGCTGCCCCCAACGACGTTCGCCGATCACGACGCCTCCTCGACGCGGAAGGCGCGCTGCTTGAGCCAGGTGAGCCCCGCGAGCACGAAGAAGAACACCACGACGAGGGCGCTGGCTCGGCCGACGCGCAGATCACGGAACAGCTGCTCGTAAATCGCGTAAACGAGCACCGTCGTGGAGCGCACGGGGCCGCCTTGAGTGAGCAGGCGCACCACGTCGAACAGCTGGAAGCTCGCGATCAAGCTGGTGATGACCACGAACGCGGCCGTCGGGCGCAAGAGCGGCAGCGTGACGTGCCAGAAGCGGCGGACGGGGCTGGCGCCGTCGAGCGCCGCCGCTTCGTGCACCTCCGGGGGCAAGCCTGACAGCCCCGACAAGAACACGACCATGGCGTAGCCGGTCACTTTCCAAATCACGATCGCCGCCACCGTGATCGGCGCCACGCTCGTGCTCGTCAACCAGCGCACGGGGGCGAGCCCCAGGCTGCCCAGCGCGCGGTTCACCACGCCGGCGTCGGCGTCGAAAATCCACAAAAACAGCAAGCCGACGCTGACCCACGACACGACGTATGCGCTGAACACGGCGCCGCGCGCCAGCGCCGCGATGCGGCCCGGGCGATGAACGGCTAGGGCCAGCGCGAGGCCGAGCAGCGAGCTGCCGGCGACCACGACGGTGCTGATCAGCAGCGTCGTGCCGAGCGCCGCGAAGAGCTCGCCGGATGCGACGATGGCTCGGTAGTTCCCGAGCCCCACGAAGCGCGGCAAGGTCAGCAGATCCCACTCGAAGAAGCTGGTGTAAATCGCCGACAGCAGCGGGTAGATGAAGAACACGCCCAGCCCGCACCCCATGGGCAGCAGCAGCCAATACGGCTGCAGAGGCCGCGATGCCCTCACAGCGCGCTCTCCAGCGCGGCTCGGCGAGCGTCGGCCAGCGCTCGCGCCGGGTCGAGCCGCTCGAGCACCGCTTGTTCGAGCCGTGGCTGCACGACCTCGCGCTGGATGCGAAACAGCCCCTTCGACCAAGGCCAGGGCTCCGCGACCGCCAGCTGATCGACAGCCACTCGGTAGTTGGGGTGTCGCGCATAGAACCCGCTTTGCTCGAGGCGTTGGCGAGCGGGCACGGTGACCGGCAGGTAACCGGTCTCGCTCGACCAAAATGCGGCGGATTCTGGCTCGAGCAAGAAGCGCACGAAGCGCCAAGCGGCCAGCTTTTGCTCACGCGGCGCGCTCTTCAGTAAGACGAAATGCGTGCCTCCGGTCGGCACCGCGCCGCGCTCTCCGCGCGGCAACGCGAACGCGCGCACCGGAAAGTCCGCCGTTTCCTCGAGGTAACGCACGAACGCGGTCGACGTCCAGATCATGGCGACGCGGCCGGCCAAGAAGTCCTGGCTCAGCTGCTCCCAAGCGTTGTAGTCGCGGCCTGGAGGCTGCTTCATCAGCCGCTCGTCCACGAGGCGCTGCCAGAAGGCGAGGGCGCGCACGCCCGCTTGGTCGCCCAGCGACACGCGCCCGTCAGGCTCCACGACGTTCCCGCCGGCTTGGCCGACCAGCGCCGCCCAGTACCACCAGTCGATGGGGCAGCCGAAGCCGAAGCGCTTCGAGGTCGTGAGCTCCCGCGCCACCTGCGTGAGCTCGTCCCACGTCGTCGGCACGGCGCGTGACGCGAACAGCCGCGCGTCCGCGTAAGCGATCGGCGTCGAGCGGTTGAAGGGTACGACGACGAGCGGGCGCTCGGCGCCGCCGCGGAAGGAGCCCGCTTGGTCCAGCGCCGGGTGCAGCTTCAGCTCTCGCGCGCCCGGGTAGTCGTCGAGCGGCTCGAGCACCCCGGCCTCGTGCAGGTAGGGGATGACCTCGCCCACCACGTGGCTCAGCGCCGGCGCTGCCTTCGCCGCCAGCGCCGTGCGTAGCTTGGCCAAACCTTCGAAGTAGTCGCCCTGGAAGACGGCGCGGATCCAGACGTCGCGCTGCTGCGCGTTGAAGCGCGCGATCAGCGTTTCCAGCGTGGTTCGGTTGCGCCCGCCGTAGGTGAACCAGAAGGGGACGCTCAGCCGCCCCGGCGGCGCCTCCTGACGCGCGCAGCCCGCCGCGCCCGCCGCAAAAGCGGCAGAGGTGTGCAAGAACGCGCGGCGGTTCATGGCCAATGCTATAGCCGGGCCTGTTTCCGTGTTGCTTGCCAATCTGCACCTGCGAGAGTGGCTTTTCGGGCTCGGCGTCGGGTTGACGCTCGCCGCGTGCCGATCGCGTGATGAAGCGTCACCCACCGCGCCACCTGCGCTGGCTGACGGGGGCCGCGTGGTGCCGGCGCCGAGCGCCTCCGGCCGGGAACAGACCGCGCCCGCCGCGCCCGCCGCCTCGTGCCCGCCGGGCATGCGGCTCATCCCGGGCGGTCCGATCTGGATTGGCTCCGAGCCGCGGGAGCGCTTCGCGGCCGATGAGAGCCCGCGCTTCCGCACGGAGCTTGCGCCGTTTTGCCTGGACGAAACCGAGGTCACGGTCAGCGCCTACCGCGCCTGCACCGAGCGCGGCGCGTGCACGAAGCCGCGCGAGAAGCAGTTTCATTGCAACACTCGCTACACCGACCGCGGCGAGCACCCGATCAACTGCGTGAGCTGGCAGCAGGCGCAAGCCTTCTGCGCCGCCGTGAGCAAACGCCTGCCGACAGAGCAAGAGTGGGAGTTCGCGGCGCGCGGCGGCGAGCAATACTTCGAGTATTCGTGGGGCAACCTCGACCCCGACGGCCGCACCTGCTGGAAGCAACCCCACAGCTGCCCCGTGAAGAGCTTCGACCCGGGAGCGTTCGGCCTCTACGACATGACTGGCAACGTGTGGGAGTGGGTCGAAGACTACTACGGCCCGTACCCGTGGCCCCCCGCGAGCGGCTTCTCTCGGGTCTACCGCGGCGGCAGCTGGTCCCGCCGCTTCGAAAAATGGATGCACACTCGCCTGCGCAACCGAGAAGGCGAACACTTCTCCGGCTCACATTTGGGCATGCGCTGCGCCGCGTCGCTGCCCGGTGCGACGTGCCCGTTCGGCGCGGACGCGAGCGGCCGCTGCCTGGCGGGCGTGCTCGAGCGCGCTTGTGAAGCGCCGCGCGTCTGGAACGGCGCGCGCTGCGCTCGTCCCGGGGAGCCCAAGTGTCGAGAAGGGTGGGTGGAAAGCGCCGGTCACGGCTGCGTGCCCGAGGACGCCGCTCCGCCGCCGGGCGTCGACTGGGAAGCGGAAAAAGCCGGCGTGGTGCGCGTGCCCGCACCCGAATTCGACGCGGATTGTCGGCAGAATTTCCGTGACCGCCCGCGCGCCTTCCGCTACTCCGGCGGCACTCACCGCGGCCGAAACTTGGTGAGCCGGAGCGCAGGATGCAAGAACCGAGACGTAGGCGTTGGCTTCAACTCTACCTGCTGCCCGTGATCTGCGCTTGCGGCGGACCAGCGACGCCCGCCGCCGCTCCCGAGCCGGCGACGCCCAGCCCGCCCCTCGTGCCCGCCGCCGCTACGCTGCCGGCTTCCGAACGCCTCGAGCCTTTGGGTGAGCCCAGCGCGGCGCCGCGCGCCGGCGGGGCTGAGCCCGGCGCCGCGTCCGCCGCGACCGCATCCGCGGCGGACCTGCCGGTCGGCACCAAGGTGCTCCAGCTCGGTGACTCGTTCGCGGCCGCGCTCGGCATCGAGCTCGGTAAGCGCCTGAAGGCCGTCGGTGTTCGCACGTCGCTCGAGTACAAGACGGCCAGCTACGTGCCGACGTGGGCCTCCGGCCCCGACCTACCTAAGCTCATCAGTACCTACAATCCGGACCTGGTGCTGGTCACGCTCGGCGCCAACGAGCTCGAGATCCCCGACCCCGCGCAGCGCGCGGGCTCCGTGCAGAGGCTCGTGAAAAAGCTGGGCGATCGCCCCTGCGTGTGGATCCTGCCGCCGCTCTGGAAACCGGACACCGGCTTGATGCAGGTGATCAAAGACAACGCGGCCCCTTGCAAGGTGCTCGATTCGTCCGCACTAGTGACAGACTTGCCCCGCGGTCCCGATCGAATCCATCCGAGCGCCGAAGGCCGCCAAATCTGGGCGGAGGCGGTGTTTCAGTGGCTCAAGAAGAGCCGCACCGTGGACGGGCCGCGCCCGTGGTCATTGCGCGACGCTCCATGAACGAAGAGTCGCAGCGGTCGAGCCTGCCTTGGGTCATGGCAGGGCTGGTGCTGGTGGTGGGAGCCTCCAAGCTCGACTCCGCTCGGCCGCTGGTCGCCCGCGCGCTGGCCATCGCGCTGCCCATCGTGCCCGTGTTGATCGGGGTGAAGCGCCTCGAAGGCGGCGCTTTGCCCGTCGAGCGTGCCGCGAGCGTGGTCGGCTGGATCACGATCATCGCTGGCGAAGCCTGCGTGACGAGCGGCTTCTTCGGCGTAACGGCGCTCGACGGCGTGGCGCCGGTCGCGCGCTTCGCGCTCTACGCCGCGGCCGTCGCGGCGCTGGTCGTGCACGCCGCCGAGGCCCGCAGCGGCAGCAAAGCGCGCTTCGCCCCGTTCATCGGCATAGCCGGCGCGGGAGCGGTTTACCTCTCGACACACCCGAACAAGGACGCCTTCGCGGCCGTGTTCGCCGCGTTCTTCGTCGCCATGTTGATCGGCGGCGGCGGCGGGCTGCTCGCCGGCGAAGTCTTGGGCCGCGCCTTCAGACGGCGAGCGTGAAGCGGGCTCAGGCTTCGGTCAGCCGGATCAGCCGATCTAGCGTGACGATCTCGTCACCGGTGAGCAAGGACTGCTCTTCACGCAGGCCGTCGACGTAATAGCGGAAGAGCTGACGATCGAAGTCGCCGACCGACAGCGCTACGCTCTCGAACAGCTGGCACACGTCGCCGTGCATGATGCGACGAGCAGCCAGGTGCAGCTCGACCACATAGTCGATCCAAGCTGACTGCCCCGTCCAGCGCGCGAGCGACAGCGAATGGCGCGAGGCGAGCAAGCACACCTCGGTCGGCACCGTGAGCCCCGCCGTGGCGCCCTGGAGGATGCGCTTCAGGTGTGAAGAAAGCACGCGGCGCGCCTCGTCGAGGTTGCCGCCGGCGGCGAGGCGCTCGGCGAGCGCGCCGATGACTTCCAGCGCGTCGGCGCGAGCCGTCGATGGCACCCCGGAGCTACGGCTGCGCAGCGCCTGCAGATCGGTCGGGCGCGTCGAGGGCGGCCCTTGCTCTTCGTGCCGTGACGCCAGCTCGTCGAGGTGCAGCTCGAGCTTGCCGAAAGACCGACGCGAGCGCGCGGGCAGCGTGGTCGGCACCGCCGCACGGGGGCTCTCGGAGGGCCGCGGGGGCGGTGCGGTCGGCGTCTCGTCCGGCGTGAGCGGCGCCGGCTCACGCCGGGCCCGCAGCGGCGCCACCCGAGCGTCGGCGCGCGCCTCGAACAGCGAGATCTCCGTGGTGCCGAGCAGCAGCCGGTCGCCTTCGCGCAGCAGCGCGCTGTGCGTGATGCGCGCTGCGTTGACGTAGACGCCGTTGGTGCTGTGCAGATCTTCCACGACCACCGAGTCGTCACGCACGCTGATCCGAGCGTGCATGCGCGACACCAAGCCGTCGTCGATCATCACGTCGCACTCGGGCAGTCGCCCCAGCAACAGCGAGCCTGCGCGCAGCTCCAGCTCGCTGACGGGAGTGATGATGCTCACCGGGGCGCGCAGCAGCGGAGGCACGTCCCGCGGCGACTCGGGCGGAGGTGGCGCACTGGGAGCCGGCGCCCGCACGACCGGGGTAGCTCTCGGGGTGACAATCCTCATCGATCCAGCATGATAACCTGGCCTCTCGCGAAGCGAAGCGCAAACTGCCGCGACGAGCTCCGGGCAAGATCCAGGTGCGCGCCCTCGCGTGCGCGACTGGCGCAAGCAGCCACGCCGGCTGCTCGTACGAGCGCGGCGCGCCGGGGCCAGCCACGGCGCAGAGCCTCGCGGTTATCACTCCTCGGGGTGACACCGGTCGGGTCGCGGTGACACCGGTCGGGTCGCGGTCGGGTCGCGGTGGACACCGGTCGGGTCGGGGTGACACCGCGAGCACGCACCCGCCACGGGTGCGTCGCGTCGCTCTCGTCGAGGGCCGACTGCGTTCGCCCCACCGACTCGGCGGAGGCGCGAGGCGGTTGGGGGGCAGCGTTTGGTGACTCCAGCGAGAATCGAACTCGCGTTACCGGCGTGAGAGGCCAGTGTCCTAACCGCTAGACGATGGAGCCGCTGCGAGCAATCGAGGCTCGCTATGTACCGTAAAATTTTGCTGGGAGACTAGGATTCGAACCTAGATAGCAAGAGCCAGAATCTTGCGTCCTGCCGTTAGACGATCTCCCAATTAAGTTCCGGGGTTAGCCTTCGTTCCTGTCAGTGTTCGGAGCCCCGGGGGAGTGGCGAGGGCGGGGGGCTAACTATCCTCAAAAGTGATCGAGCGCAAGCGCTTTGCGTCGATTTCTTTCGCCGGCGGCTAGATTGATCCGGCCCCGGGGCAAACGACGCGGTCTTCGGAGCCGCCTGAGCACCAGTAATCTTGCTGTCCGGCGCCGCCGAGCGTCGAGGCTGCGGCAGCGCCGCAAGCCGCCCACGGCCCAGGCAAAGGGCTTGGCGGCCGCCTTGAGGGCCAGCAAATCTCATCCTGCTGGCTGGCGCTGTCGGGCGTCGAGGCTGCGCAGAGCGCTACAGCCGCCACGCCGAGCGCCTCCACCGGAGTGGCCCAGCCCGCGGGTCACCCAGCGTGTCCCAGCTTCCAGGCGCGGCGCCATGGCGAGCGACGTCATCGCGGCAGGGCCCAGCCTTTGTGGCTACCCAGCAGATCCACGCCAGGTCGCTCGCAGCAGCTAGCGGGCGAAGCTCACCCCCGGCCCTGTCGGTAAGGCGCATAAGATACATTATGTTAACTCATGGGGTGGCTCGGCCGCCAGGTTGCCAGACGCCAGCCAGGTCCGTACAGCGCGGCGCGGCGCCGTTTCTGCCGTGCCAGCGCTGGTACGTGGTCTGCAAGGCGATCGCTCACCCATGCAAGCTATACTGGGCAGCACGATGGTCTCGCAGCCGGTCGTCTCGCTCCGCTATCGCGTTGGCAGAAGCCCCGAGGCGTGGGTTCTCCCGGAGGGACCCGTGCCTGAGTCGACGGCGCACGATGCGGCGCTCGAGCGCATCTGTTCATTGCTTCGTGCCTGGGCGGCCCGGATGGGAAACGGCGCCCGCATCTCGCGAAACCTGGCGATTCGTTGGCTGCCAGAGCATCCTCGCACGGGCATCGATCCTGACGTGGCGGTCCTGTTGCCGGGCCCGGCAGACTTCGATGACTTGACGTCGTATCGCGTGTGGGAGCCGGGGCGCCCGCCGCCAGTGCTCGCGATCGAGGTCGTCAGCTCCGGGCACCCGTACAAAGACTACGCCTGGGTGCACGAAGGATACGCGGCCATGGGCGCCCTCGAGCTGCTCGTGTTCGATCCCCAGCTGTTCGGGCCGAAGGCGCTGGGCGGGCCGGTGGCCCTGCAGCTCTGGCGGCGCGACGTGAGCGGCGCCTTCGAGCGCGTGCATTTCGGCGAGGGCGCGGTGTACAGCCAGGTCTTGGACGCTTGGTTTCTCGCGGACGGCCGCCGGCTCGTGATCGCCGAGGATCGCGGCGGCCAGCGGCCGTGGCCGACACGTGAGGAGCTAGCTTCAGCCGAAGCGGAGCGCAACAAAGCCGAAGCGGAGCGCAACAAAGCCGAAGCGACACACGAGCGCGAGCGTCGCTTGGAGCTCGAAGAGCGCTTGCGTGAGCTGGAAGCGCGCTCGCGCGGCTGAGCCCGCGTCGGCTTGGCGCTACGTGGGCGGCACGACGTGCAGGCCGAGCAAGGCGCCACCGTTGGTCATCACGTAGGCCCGCGAGCCGTAGGCGGCGGGCGTCATGCTCGAGCCATCCGCCAAATGAATGCCGTCAATGAGCTCGCCACCGAGCGGGCTCACCAAGAAGATGCCCAAGCGCGACGCCGAGATCATCAGCGCGCCCGACACCAGGACTGGGCGCGAAACGGCGGTCGCGGGCAGCGAACGGCGCCAGAGCTCCTCACCCGTCTCGGGGTTGAGACCCCAAAGCCCTGTCGTGCCGCTGGCGGCCAAGAGCACACGTCGCTCGGGCTCGTCACGACCGTCTTTGCGCCGGTGCGCCGGCTGCTCGAACAGCGTGACGTCGGTGACGCCGAACACGCCCGGATTGCTCCAGACCTGGGTGCCCGTCTCCGCGTCGAGCGCGTACACGCCAGCGCCGTAGTTGCTCGCGTACACGACCGCTCCTGACGGCAGCGTGTCGGGGATCGGCGTGGAGTCGACGTCGAGCTGGTCCGGGACTCGGCCGAGCGTCGCCTCTGCCTCTCCACCGAGGTCGACCGGTTGCCAGCGCTCCGCGCCCGTTTTGGCGTCGAAAGCCGAGATCGTGCCGTCGCTGAAGCCGGCGTATACCTTGCCGTGGAAGACCGCGACGCCCGAATGACCCGCGACCTCCATGCCCGCGGCGGGCGTGCGGTGCTGCTGCCAGATCAGCTTGCCAGTGTCCGGCGCGATGGCGAGCACGGTGTCGTTCGCGTTCGTGAAGAAGAGCGTGCCGCCGTCGAGCACGGGCCGACGTGAGACTTCGGCGTTCGTCATGAAGCGCCACAGCAGCGCGCCGTTCTTGGCGTCCACCTTGTAGAGGGCGCCGTCGTTGGAGCCGAAATAGAGCACGTCTTCGTTGGCGTCGTAGAGCGGCGCCGACTGCACGAAGCCGAGCGTCTCGAAGCGCCAGAGCTTCTGGCCGTCGTCCGCGCGCAACGCGTACAGGCCCTGATCGGACGAGCCCACGAAGACGCGGCCGTGAGCGGGATCGATTTCGGCCTGCCCGCGCTCGTAAGGCTCGCCGACTCGGCGCGATTCCGCGACGATGCTGCGCCGGAAGGTCACCTCGAGCGAGCCGCTCGCGCGGTGCATCCACAGCGGCAGCTCGGGGTCAGCGCCCGTCCGCAGCGCGCTGCAGCCGAGCGCGCCCAGCAGCGTCAGCGCGGCGAGCGCTCTCCGGCTCGGCATCACTCGGCCCCCGAAGGTGCCGGAGCGGGCGTGTCGGGGAGCGGAGCCAAAGGCCCGAGCGGCGGCGCGTCCGCAGGCGGCGCGTCCGCAGGCGGCGCGTCCGCAGGCGGCTGATTCTTCTGCATCTCGTTGATGAGCTCTTGGATCTTCTCGGCGCTCAGCTTTTGGCTGCCACCCGGACCCGCGCTCATGCCCTCGAGGCCCTTCAGCTCTGCCGGCGTCAGCTTGTCGGCCAGCTCGCGCGCCTTCTTCGAGTCGAGCGACTCGAGCAGCTCGAGCACCGAGTGGCGCAAGTAGCGGATCGAGCCTTGATTCTCTTTTACGGTGACGAGCTTCTCGCCAGCCTTGTCGAGCAGCTTGATCGCGTCTTCGTTCTTGCCTTGCGCCTTGAGGATGCGCGCCTGATGGTAGGCGCCCAGCGCGCTGAAGTTCGCGGAGTCGAGGTTTTGTAACTCTTTGAACGCCTTGAGCGCGCCGTCATCGTTCTTCTGCGCCTCGAGCGCCATGCCCAAACCTTCGAGCGTGCGCCCCTTCAGATCGAGGTCGGCGCCGAACGACGGGTGCTGCTTCACCTTCTCGAAGCCGGCTTGCGCTTCCTTGTACTCGCCGAGATCGTAAGCGGCGCCGGCGGCGCCGAACTCGGTCAGAATGGACGCCTTCTTGCCGACCACGCCGCTCGCGAGCAGGTACTCCTTCTTGGCCGTTTTGAGGCGCTCTTCCTCGGTGGCGAACGCGCGACGCGAATCGCTGAGGCCCGTGCGCTCGTCGACCGCGGCTTCCGCACCGCCGACGCGCCCGGTCTCGGCCGAGAGCGCTTCGAGCAGCGCGGCCGTGCCCTTCTCGGCGTCGCGATCGTGGCGCCAGCTGTACACCTCCCAGCCGATCCAGCCGACGAGCCCCGCCAGGATCACCCACTGGACCTTATTGAAATTCTTGCTCAGGAAGCCTGCGGCGGCGTGAGTGGAGCGCGCGAGCGCGTCGTCCATCATTTCGCTCGCGTCCAGGTTGCGCTTCGGCGCCGTCACTTGCTCGCGCTCGCGGCGTGAGCGACGCTTCTCGACCGCCTCGGCGCGCACCCGCGCGTTACGATCTTTGATCGTCTCGGGCTCCGCCTCGCGCGCCTTCTTCTTTTTCTTCTTCGGCGCCTCGGCGCTGGCTTCCGGGGATTCCTCGGCTTGGCTCGTGGCTTCGGCGGGGCTCTCCGCGCTTTCGCTCGCGCCCACGGCGTCCACGGCGTCCTCGGCTTTGTGGGCCTCGGAGCCCGACTCGGTTTCCTTCGTTTCGCTCACGGCGCCGCTCTATACCACTTACCTGGCCCCGGCCTACCCCAGAAGCCCGCTCCCTACCCCGGCCGGCCCCGGAGCGTAGCGGCGGCGCTACCAGGGCTTGGGGGGCGGCGGGGGCAGCTCGTCGGAGAGCGGCACCAAAGCCAGCGTTTCCACGTCGATTCCGCGCTCTGCGTAGAGCACGAACGTCGCTCGCAGCGCGGACCGCGCGCCGAAGCTGTCTGGGAGCTGGGTCCACAGCTCCTGCGGCTCGGTACTTGGCGGCACGGTCAAGCGCAGGGCCTGCTTCTCGTCGATGACGGGCAGCTTGGGCAGGGTCAGGCCCGCGGGCTTTTTGGCGACAGCCGCTTCCGACCCGCGAGCGAAGAGCAGCGTGGCCGGGGCGTTGCCCTGATTTCGCGCCCGCACCAGGAGCCGCACGCCCTCGCCGTTACCGCCGGGCGGGATGGTGACCGTGAGCTTGACGCCCAGGTTCTCGTCGCGCCGCAGCCGCGCCGCGTCTCGCCCCGAGGGGCCGCCCACATGCTCGAGGATCTTGGCGCGCTGAGCGAGCTGAAGGCCGCCGGGCAGCGGGTCGGGTACGCCCAAGAAGCGCACCAGCGGCGCCGCCAGCGCTGGGCCCGCGTCGAGGTCGACGAGGGCGGTCGCGAGCGCCACGCGCGTGCTCTGCATGCGCTCGTCGTTCAAGGCATTCAACAGCGCGCCGGCGGCGGCCTCCTCGCGGATCTTGCCGAGCGCCTGCGCGATGTAAGGTCGGAGGCGGACGTCGGACAGCGACTGCATCAGCGGCACCACGGCGTCTTTGGTGCGAAGGTTCCCCAGCACCTCGAGGAGCTCGCGCGATCGTTGAAAATCTCGCGCCTTTTCGTCGCGCCACCAGGCCACCAACTGCGCTTCTCCGCGTTTGTCGCCCGCCTCTGCCAGCGCGAGCGCCGCCAGGCGCCGAAAGCGTAAGTCGGGGCTCTCGAGCAGCTCGACGGTCAGCGGCGCCCCTTCTCCGAGCCGCGTCAGTGACAGCGCGGCGAAGCGGCGCACGTCCTCGTCTTCTGCGCGCCCCAGCGCAAGGCGCAGCGCCGGAGCCGTCTCCTTGCGGCGCAGCTCGAACAAGAGCTCGGCGGCCTTTCGCCGAATAGCCGAGTCGGCGTCTTCGAGCAGACTCGCGATCTCTTCGGCTGCATCCCCGTCGCCGGCGGCGCCGCGCAATATCGCCGGCGGCCAGCCCTTGCCCTCTGCGCGCAACCCCGACTGCTCGAAGCGCCCGTGGGAGGCCGACAGCTCGCGCTGGCGGCTCCGCAGTCGTGCCAGCACGTCGGGGTGGTCGGCGCTCGCGTCGCGCTTTTGCCCCGGGTCCTTCTCGAGGTCGAAGAGCTTGCAGGCACCGAGCCGGCGCGCACACAGCAGCCGGAAAGGGCCTTCCGCGTACAGCGCTTGCTCGTCGGTTTCCGCGTACGCCATGCCTGGCCCCGAGGCGCGCGTACCCGCGAGCAGCCCGCTCAGGTCGCGGCCGCGGATGCGCGGCGGCCGCGGCACCGACAGCGCGGAGAGCACGGTCGGCAAGAGGTCGATGGTCTGAACCACTTCCGACACGCGCTGCGCTTTCACCCCCGGACCCGCGACGATCAGCGGCACCCTCACCTGCTCCTCGTAAACGGAGCTGCCGTGGTAGCGCCCGCCGTGGTCGCCGAACTCTTCGCCGTGGTCGGCGCTGAGGATGGTGACGGCGCCGGGGCGGCGCTGGTCCATCAGCTTCATGAGCTCGCCGACGGTGGCGTCAGCGGCCGCGATCTCCGCGTCGTAGCGGTCGATGTCGCGATCGCCGAGCCCGAGCTGCAGCTCCGGATGCGCTTCGTAAGGCTCGTGCGGTCCGAACAGGTGGATCCACAGGAACAAGGGTTTGTCGCGCGGTGCGCCCGCCAGGTAGTCGCGGACTTGAGCGATGCGCTTCTCGCCTTCGGCGAACTCGACCCAGCGGTACTCGAAGTCCAGCGCGCGCTTCTCGAAGCTGGCGAAGCGGCTCTGGTCGATGAAAAATACGGCCGGCGGATAAAAAGCTGCCGTGCGATAGCCGTAGGTGCGGAGCAACCCCGCCCACGTGTCCGAGTCCTCCCCCGCGCCCTGCAGCAGCAGCGGGCGCATGTATTTGCCCGTGAGCAGCGAGCTCACCGAGTAGGACGTGTGAGGGGTCGGGCAGTAGGCGCGCTCGAAGAGCGTGCCGCGGGCGGCGAGCGCGTCGAAATTCGGCGTGAGCTTGCGGTGATAGCCGTAGGCGCCGACGTGATCGGCGCGCAGCGCGTCCACCGTGACGAGCAGCACGTCGTGCCCCTCGAACTTCAGCGCGGCCGCGGCCTTGCGCGACCCATCAGCGCTCGCAGCGTCCGCGACCTCCCCGCCAGCGTCGTCGAGCGGTGGCGGGGGCGAGAGCAGCGCGCTCGCCGTCACCACCTGCCCCGCGATCGGAGCGGACTCGAGCAAGAGCAGCCTGAGGTTATCGAAGCGCGACAGCCGCGCGGCCGCGGGCGTCACGAGCAGCGCGCTCAGCGCCACGACCAGCGCGAAGCCGAGACCCGCCGCCACGCGGAGCCGGCGATCACGAGGCCCCCGCCGCACCGGCGGCCGGAGCAGCGGCAGGACGAGCGCAGGGGCGAGCAGCAGCGCTGCCGCCGCCAGGGCGCTGTGAAAGGCCGGGTACAGCCGCACCAAGATGAAGCGATTGGCGAGCTCGAGCAGCAAGATCAGCGCTCCGACGCCGACCGCCCACAGCGGTGGCGAGCGTCGCAGCGCCTTTGCCAGGTGCGGGGCCCCGAGCGCGGCCACGGCGCACGCAGCGCCGGCCACCGCCAAGGAGAAACCCAGCCGCGCGCCCGGAGCCGAAAGCTGACGCCCGCCGCTGACGCCGAACGCGGACATGGCGGCGGCTGTGGCGATCAGCAACGAAAACATCACCCGGTGCGGTCGCGAGCGCTCCGAGCGCCTCAGGAGCTGCAGCAGCAGCGCGCCGCAGCTGCCGCTCAGCAGCGCGAGCACTAGCAGCGCGGGGACGAGCAGCGGTGCTCCGCCTTGGATCTCCCAAATGCTGGACACCTCCGCGCTACGCGCCCAAAGCACGACGAGCACCTCGGCGAGGGCGAGCGCGAAGCTCGCGAGCACGCCGAAGGCCACTGCCGAGATATCCGACAGCTCGGCGGGAGCGACGCGGGTGCTCGAAGGCGAGCTGGGCCCGTAGCCCACGGCACCACGGTCACTCATCGAAAGTCGATTTCGGCGATCTCGTAGCGGCGCTTACCAGCGGGCAAGTTCACGACCACCTCGTCACCGATGCTCTTGCCGATCAAAGCACGCGCGAGCGGCGCCGATACGGAGATCATCCCTTGGTTGATGTCGGCCTCGTCCGCGCCGACGATCTGGTACGAGATGTCTTCGTCGGTATCGAGGTTCGTCACCTTCACGGTGGCGCCGAAGCGCACGCGATCGCCCGAAAGCTTGCTCGGATCGATGATCTCGGCGCGCGCGAGCTTGTCCTCGATGTCCTTGATCTGGGCTTCGACCATGCCCTGACGGTCTTTGGCCGCGTGGTACTCGGCGTTCTCCTTGAGATCGCCGTGCTCGCGCGCGATGCCAATTTCGCGGGAAATCTTGGGGCGCTCTTCCTTCAGGCGGGCGAGGTCATCGCGCAGCTTTTGAGCACCTCGGGGTGTCATCGGGACCGGCTCGGCCATAGGGCGGCATCATTACCTCAAGCCCCCGGTCGCGCTAGAAAGTTCGTTCGAAAATGCCCTCGGGCCGGCCTGTTGAAACGACGCGAACGGCACGGGCCTTGCCGCCGCTCGGGGAGAACGCTAGCCAAGCGTGGAAAAATGAAGCTTCTGACTGGCTTTGCCCTGGCACTCGGATGCCTCTCGCCTCTGGGCATCACCGCGTGCGCGGCCACCGAAGGCGAGCCGCAGACGGCGCTCGACTACACCGACAACGCGCGCCGCGACTACGAAGCCGCCCTCGAAGCCTTCGAGGACAAGAACTGGGAGCTCGCCGATGAGCTGCTGAACGAGGTGCGCCGAAAATACGCGTACAGCCGCTACGCGCGCCTCGCGGAGCTGCGCCTCGCCGACGGCGCCTTTCAGCAGGAGAAGTTCGCCGAGGCCATCTCCGGCTACAAGGAATTCGTCCACGACCACCCGAACGATCCCGAGGTGCCGTACGCGCGCTATCGCATCGCGAAGGCGGAGTACGACTCGGTGAGCCAGTCGGTGCTGCTGCCGCCGCTGGAAGAACGGGATTTGGCGTCCGTCAACGACGCGCTCAACACCCTGCGCAACTACCTGTCGGACTATCCCGGCTCGGAGCACGCCGAAGAGCTGCGCTACATGCTCGACGTGGTGCTGGGCTTGCTCGCCCGCCACGAGCTGTACGTCGCGCGCTACTACTTGGCCGAAGGCAGGTTCGAGGCCGCGATCATGCGCTGCGAGTACGCGCTGCGGAACCTCAAGAGCTCTGGCCTCGAGCCCGAGGGCATGGTGCTGCTCGGTGAGATTTACATGAAGCAGAAGCGCAAGAAGGACGCGCGCGACGTGCTGAACAAGCTGCTCGAGCTGTACCCGGAGAGCGCGTTCGCGGTTCCGGCCAAGAACTTTCTCGTGCAGCTCGACCGCTCATGACCACCGCCCCGCTGCTCACCGAAGCCGTCCCGTCCGTTCTGGTCGTCGATGACGAGAAGAACATCCGGCGCACGCTGTCGATGGTGCTCGGCGGCGAGGGTTTTCGGGTGCTCGAAGCCGAGTCCGCCGAGCGCGCGCTCGAGGTGCTGAGCGACCCCGAGCAGCCCGTCGACGTCGCCATCTTCGATCTCAAGCTGCCCGGCATGTCCGGCCTGCAGGCGCTCGAGAAGCTGCGCGCCGACGAAGCGACCAAGCACATCCCCGTGGTCGTGGTCAGCGGCCACGCCACCGTGCACGACGCGGTGCTCGCGATCAAGCTGGGCGCGAGCGACTTCTTCGAGAAGCCGCTGTCTCGAGAGCGAGTGCTGGTCAGCGTTCAAAACGCGATCCGCACCGCGCGCCTGACCCGCACCGTCGACCGCATGCGCGCCGAGCTCGAGGCGCGCTACGAGATGATCGGCACCAGCCAGCCCATTCAAAAGCTGTTCGCCGACATCGACAAGGTCGCGCCCACCAAGGCCAGCGTGCTCATCACCGGTGAATCCGGCACCGGCAAGGAGCTGGTGAGCCGCGCCATTCACCGCCTCAGCCCGCGCAAAGACGCGCCGTTCATCAAGGTCAACTGCGCCGCGATCCCGCGCGAGCTGATCGAGAGCGAGCTGTTCGGTCACGAGCGCGGCTCATTCACGGGCGCGCAGGGCCGCAAGCGCGGCTTCTTCGAGCAAGCCCACGGCGGCACGCTGTTCCTCGATGAAATCGGGGACATGGATCTGACCGCGCAGGCCAAAGTGCTGCGCGCGCTGCAGAATGGCGAGGTGGTGCGGGTCGGCTCCGAGCACGTCATTCACGTCGACGTGCGGGTGCTGGCCGCGACCAACAAGGACCTGAGCAAAGAGGTGCAGAGCGGCGGCTTCCGTGAAGATCTATTCTTCCGGCTCGACGTCTTCCCGATCCGGGTACCGGCGCTGCGCGAGCGACGCGTCGACGTTCCGCTCTTGGCCAGCGCCTTCGTCAGCTCGTTCTGCCGCGAGAATGGCCTGCGCGAAAAGAAGATCGACCCCGGCGTGCTCGAAGCCCTGCAGCGCCGAAAATTCCCTGGCAACGTGCGCGAGCTGAAGAACGTGGTCGAGCGCGCTGCGATCCTGTCCAGCGACGTGATCACGGTGGCGGACCTGCCCGAAGATCCCCACCTCAGCCCCTTCGACGACGACGTCGAGCCCGACGCGGCGGACGAGTCGGCGAGCACGACTCCGCTGCCCTTCCTCCCCCCCAAACCGCCCGGCGCTCAGCTCACCCTGCGCGAGTTCCGTGAAGGCGCCGAGAAGACGTACATCATCGACACCCTCAAGGCGCTCGATTGGAACATCTCCAAAGCGGCCGTCGTCCTGGGCGTCGAGCGCACCAACCTGCACAAAAAAATCCGCGCCTACGGCATCAAGCGCGGCGAGGCATGAAATCGGACAAGGCGTCGCGCGGTAGCCTGATGGGCGAAGGCGTCGCCGAACCGCTCGTGCTTGCGGGGCGGCCGCCGACGGTGCTGGCGTTCCACGGCCTCACCGGCACACCGCAAGAGGTGGCGCTCGTGGTCGAAGCAGCCGCCGAGCTCGGTCTCGCGGCCGAAGCCCCCCTGCTACCTGGCCACGGCAAGCGCGTGCTCGACCTGGCTCCCACGCGCTTCTCGGACTGGCTGGCCGCCGCCGAGCAGGACTACGCGCGCGTGGCCCAGCGCGGTCCCGTGATCGTCGCGGGCTTGTCGATGGGAGCGCTGCTCGCGCTCCACCTCGCCAAGAATCATCGCGAAAATGTGGTGGGCGTGATCGCGCTCGCGAACGCGATGTGGCTACATCGGCCGTGGCCTACCCTGCCCCTGAAGCTGCTCGACCGGCTGGGGGCGCCTGATTTTTGGATGCCGAAGGCCGGCGCCGATCTGGGTGATCGCGAGCAGCGCGCCATCCACCTCACCTACAACGCGCAGCCCGTGCACGCCGCCATCTCGCTGCTGCGCGCAGGCGAAGCGCTCTCGAACGAGCTGCACCGAGTCATCGCGCCCGCGCTGCTGCTCCACGGCGCCCTCGACGCGGTCACGCCCGTCGACAACGCCTGGCGCGTGGCCGTCCGCCTCGGCAGCCTCCAAAAGCGCACCGTGATCTTGCCCCGCTCGCGCCACATCCTCACGCGCGACGTGGAACGCGACACCGTCAAGCGCGAGCTGACGGCGTTCCTCACGCCGCTGGCCGGCTGAGCTCGCCCGCTCGCTCACGTACGCGCGTCGAACGGAGCGCGCTACCAGCGGCGGCCCTCGCCTAACGCCCGGTGCTGCCGTAGCCTCCGCTGCCGCGGCTGGTCTCGCTCAAGCTCTCGGCGAGCTCGATCTCGACCTGCTCGACCTTGGTGACCACGAGCTGCGCGATGCGCGACAGCGGCTCGACCACGAACGCCTCGCTGCCGTGGTTGATCAGCACGATGCCCACCTCGCCGCGGAAGTCGGCGTCGATGGTGCCCGGTGAGTTCACGATCGAGATGCCGTGCTTGAGCGCCAGCCCGGAGCGTGGCCGCACCTGCCCTTCGTGGCCGCTCGGCAGCTCGAGCGAGAGCCCGGTCGGGATCAGCCGCCGCTCACCGGGCTCGAGCCGGACGGCCTCTGGCAGAGCCGCGCACAGGTCGAGGCCGGCCGAGCCGGCGGTTTGGTACGCTGGGAGGGGAACCGAGACGGCGCCAACGCGGCGCAAGCGGAGCTTTTCGGGCATGGCTAGGTGGGGCTGGTGATGGCGCGGTGCACGCCGGTGACGATGCGGTGTCGCTCGAAGATCTCGTCGGCCATCTGCGAGAGCTTCTGCGCCTCGCGCTGGATCTCGGGGATGCTCTGGTAGTGCGCCGAGGCCGAAACGTAGCCGGAGAAGGCGCGGTAGCTCTTGGCGACCTCGAGCTCGTTGCCGATCTCTTTGCAGATCGCGATCGAGCGCATGAAGTAGTCGACCGCCTTCACTTCGTGACCGTCGCCCCACGCCCCTGCGCCCGTCACCTCGCCCAGCGTGCGCAGCGCGACCGCCAAATGAGGCTTGCTGCGGACCTGGCCGAAGAGGTCGACGGAGCGCTTGATCGAGTCGCGGGCGGCCTTCAGATCGCCGCGCTCGAGGTGGGCCTTGGCCAGCGCGCGCTTCACGTCCGCGAGGTGGAGCTTGTCGCCCAGGTCGTCGCACAGCTGCTCGGCGCGGAGCAGCACCTCGATGGCCTTCTCCGTGTCGTGCGTGCGCAGGTGGGCCTCGCCGATGTTCGCGAGCACCACCGCGATGCGGTTGCTGTCGCCCAAATCTTGGGCCAGAAGCTGCGCTTCCTCGAGCAAATCGAGCGCCTGGGGGTGCTCGCCCTGGTCCAGCGCCAACTGGCCGAGGTCGTTCAGGCTCTCGACGATACCGAGCGGGTCCGAGAGCTCCCGCCGAATGCGCAGCGCCGCCTCGAGGGCCTCGCGGGCTTGCGCCTCTTGCCCGTGATCGCGCCACACTAGCCCGATGTTGTTGAGGCTGAGGGCGATCGAGCGACCGTCGCCCAGCGCCTTGCGCATGTCGAGGCCGCGGCGCAGCTCGTCGAGCGCCATCTCGTATTCACCGCGCATCCACAAGAGCTTACCGATGTCGTCGTGGCACGCGGCGATGCCGCGCGTGTCCCCCGCCCGCTCGAACAACGTGAGCGAGGTCTCCAGGTGCTCCTGCGCCAGGGAGAGCGAGCCCGTGTCGCGGTGGACGCGGCCCATGCGGTTGTGCGCGGCGCCGCCCTTACCGTGCAGCGCGAGGCGGAACGACAGCTCCAGCATCTCGCGAAAGGCGGCCAGCGCTTCGTCGGTGCGGCCGAGCAAGAGCAGCACGTCGCCCATGTTGTGCAGGGCGTCGATGCGGCGCCGCGCGTCGTCGGCGCCCAGCAGTTGCAGGCCCTTCTGGTAGTATTCATGGGCCTTTTTCGCGGCAAAATGCTCGCGCGCGACGTTGCCCGCCTCCAGGAACGTGAACGCGGCCCGCGTCAGGCTGCCGGCGTGCTCGAGGTGACGGCCGAGCACCGCCAGGTACTCTTCCTGGCTGCGCACGGCCTCCTTCTGCGACAAGAAATCGGCGATCGTCTGGTGGTAGCGGCGGAGCGCGCCCGGGCTCGTCAGCTCCGCGATCTTCTCGCGCTCGCGGTTGTGCTTGAAGATGTACTCCTCGTCGTCCGAGAACGCGGAGTCGGGCAGGCGCAGCAGATAATCGCGCTCCACCAGCCCCGACAGCAGGCGGCGGATACGCTCGACGTCCTCCGCGGGCGCGTCGGTCCAATACTGAGGAGCCTTGGCGTCGATGCGACCGAGCGCGATCAGCGCGCCAAGCCAGAACACGCTACCCACCGCCGCGGCGTGCTCGAGCACACGGCGCTCTTGCACGGACAGCGAAGACAGCCGCGCCAGCACCGCGTCGTCCACGGTGAGCGGCAGTCGCGCGCTCTGCAGCCGGTCCAGGTCGACGCGCCAGGGCTTTCCGTCTTCGCTCGCGCCTTCCGCGAGCACCCCGGACTCGAAGAACACGCGCACCATGGCCTCCATCAGTCCGGGAGTTCCGCCCGACATGCCCAGCGCCGCGTCGATCAAGCGCTGGGGCGCGCCGCCCTCGCACGGCGCGAGCAGCTCTTTGAGGATGCGGCTCGCGCTCTCCGCCGAGACGGGCCCGAGCTCCAGCACGTCGTGCCTCGCGCCTCCGAGCTCACGAAAGGTTTCATAGCGGCTGAGCAGCTCGGCGCGCGTCAAGCACACCAGCAAGATCGGCCCCCGGCCGTGCTCCAGCAGGTGCCCGATCAGCTCCAGCGAGTCTCCGTCAGATGATTGAAGATCTTCGAGTACCAGGCACAGCGGAGCTCGGTTCGCGTCCGCCTCGAAGAAGCTGCGCACCACCGAGCGACGCAGCACGCGCGCCTGCACGGCGTCCTGGGCGAGCACCTGGGTGAGCGGCGTCTCCGGGAACGTCACGCCCATCAAAGAGCCAAGGAGGAAGCACACATCCCCGACGCGCCGATCGTCGAGCACGCTGGACACCTCCCGCCGCACCCGCTCGATCGACGTGTCGCGATCTTCCCCGTCTTGCACGCCGAACCGCGCGCGGAGCAGCCGCTCGATCAACCCGTGGCTCAGCGCCGGCGGACGCACCCGCGCCTGATAGACGCGCAGCGCGCCGGGCGTCTCGTCCAGGAATTCACGTAGGAATTCCTCCACGATGCGCGCCTTGCCGATACCCGGGCCACCCACCAACGTGACGGCGCGCACCTCCTGTTTCTCGAGCGCGCTCTTCGCAGCGCGGCGCAGCGCCGCAAGCTCCGGCTCGCGGCCGATGAGCGGAGCGCGGAGCTCAGGAGGCATGGCCGGGGTCATGGGGCGGCGATGTTGGCTCGAACGATCCCCGCCCCTCAAGCACTTGCGCGCCCGACCGGGTGGCCTAAGCTAGTGTCGGCTTTGCCGAGCGTCCCGAATTCACTGCGCCGGAGAGGGCAGCGCCGGCTGCCCCTAGGAAAAGACGCGCTACTGCTTGCGCTGGCGCCCAGCTTGATCGAGTCTCCGCCGATCTTTGCTAGAGTCACGGTTTCCAGTGGCACTGCCCGAACGCAATCCAACCCAAACCGATAGCGCCGAAAAGCGCTCCGTCGGCCGCGGCATTTTCAAGAAATGCACTGGCTGCGGCAACGTGCTCACCGCCCCCGAGTTCGCGGCGCGCTTCCACGTCTGCCCTGCCTGCGGTCACCACCATCGCATGAGCGTCGCCGAGTGGCGCTCGCTCCTGCTCGATCCGAACAGCTTCGAGCTCTGGGATGATCACATCACTCCCGGCGATCCGCTGCTGTTCGTCGACGATAAACCGTACCCCGAGCGCGTCGCTCGCGCCCAGAAGCAGACGGGGGTGACGGAAGCGATTCAGGTCGGTCGCGGCAAGCTCGACGGCTTGGCGGTGGCCATGGGCTTCTTCGACTTCTCGTTCATGGGCGGCAGCATGGGCTCGGTCGTCGGTGAGCGGATGACGCGCATGTTCGAGCGGGCGGCCGACATGGGCCTGCCCGTCATCTTGCTGCACGCGTCCGGCGGGGCGCGCATGCAAGAGGGCATCTTGAGCCTGATGCAGATGGCCAAGTCGGTCGCGGCGCTGGCCCGCTTCCGCGAGCGGAAAAAGCCGTACATCAGCCTGCTGATCGACCCGACGACCGGCGGGGTGGCCGCCAGCACGGCGTTCTTGGGCGACATCAATCTGGTCGAGCCCAACGCGCTCGTCGGCTTCGCCGGCCCGCGCGTCATCGAGGCTACCATCCGCCAGACGCTGCCGGAGGGCTTCCAAAAGTCCGACTTCCTGCTCAGTCACGGTATGGTGGACGCCATCGTGCCGCGCCTGGAGATGAAGAAGAAGCTGTTCACCCTGCTCACGCACCTGGGTGTCGAGGCGTCTTGAGTGACCTGAAGAGCACGCTGGACCGTCTGTACGCGCTGGCCTCGCACGGTCGGCAGCTAGGTCTCGAGCGCGTGCAGGCTGTCTGCGACAAGCTGGGCAACCCCGAGCGCGCCTTTCAAGCCGTGCACGTGGCCGGCACCAACGGCAAAGGCACCGTCACCGCGTTCGTCGGCTCGATGGCGCGCGCCGCAGGCCTGCGCGTCGGCGTTTACACGTCGCCACACCTGTGCCGCTTCGCCGAGCGCATCAACATCGGCGGGGCGCCGCTGGAGGACGACAAGCTCGTCCACTACCTGAGTCAGGCGATGGACGTAGGGCCGGAGCTGACCTTCTTCGAGGTCGCGACCGTCGCCGCCTTTCTCGCGTTCCGTGACGCGCGCGTGGAGCTAGCCGTGCTCGAGGTCGGGCTCGGCGGGCGCCTCGACGCCACGAACGTCATCCCGCCCCCACGCGTGGCCGCCATCACGCGCGTCAGCTACGACCACATGGCTGAGCTCGGCGACTCGATCACCCAGATCGCCGCCGAGAAGGCGGGCATCATCAAGGCCGGCTCGGCGGTCGTGCTCGGCAAGCTCCACCCGCACGCCCGCGCCGAGGCCGAGCGGCGCATGACCGAAGTCGGCGCGCGGCTGGTGCCGCTGGGCAGCCCGGAGCCCGTACCGGGCGCGCCGCTGGCCTACCCGCGCGTCGCTTTGGTGGGCTCCAACCTCGCCGTGGCGGTGACCATCGGTCGTGAGCTCGGGTTCTCGCCCGAGGTGCTGGCCAAGGGCGTCGAGCAGACGGTGTGGCCGGGTCGCAACGAGCTCCTGCACCGCAACGGCCAAGAGCTCACGCTGCTCGATTGCGCGCACAACCCGGACGGCGCGGTGGCGCTCTCGCACGCCCTCGACCCGAGCGTGCTCGGTGACATCGAGTCCCGCAAAGAGATCGCGCTGGTGTTCGGAGCCATCAACACCAAGAACTGGAAGGCGATGCTGAAGCGGCTCGAGGCCGTGGCCGGTCATCGCGTGTTCGTCGCGCCCCCCGTCAAGAAAGCGGTCGACCCCTACGAGATGTCGGCCGTCTACGCGGGCGAGGTCGCCGAGGGCGTGCCCGATGCGCTCGCGCGAGCACGCCAGCTCGTCGGCCAGCGCGGCCTGGTCGTGGTGACGGGCTCGATCTTCTTGGTCGGCGCCGCGCGCGCCTCGCTCCTGAACTTGCCGACCGATCCCGCGATCGACCTGTAAAGGGACATGCCTTCGTTCGACGTCGTCTCCAAGGTGGATTGGGCGGAGTTCGGCAACGCGCTCTTACAGGCTCAAAAGGAGATCGGCCAACGCTTCGATTTTCGGAACACCGAGACCTCGCTCGAGAAGAACGAGGAGGGCGTCGTGATCATCGCCAACGCGGTCGATCGAGCGAAGGCGGCGCTGGTCGTGCTCGAAGAGAAGCTGGTCAAGCGGAAGGTCAGCCTCAAGCACCTCGACAAGCAAGATCCGGGCAAAGGCCCGCGCGGCACGGTGCGGCTGGTCGTCTTGCTCAAAGAGGGTATCGAGACCGAAAAAGCCAAGCAAATCGTGAAGATCGTCAAAGATTCGAAGCTAAAGGTTCAGGCTGCGATCCACGAAGATACGGTGCGCGTGACCGGAAAAAAGCGCGACGATCTCCAAGAAACGATGCGCCTCTTGCGCAGCAAGGACGAGCTCGAGCTCGATCTGCAGTTCACCAACTTCCGCGACTGAGTCGCTCCATCTCCTCAAACACCTGGGCTTTTCTTCGATGAGCGAACGCAAACTGTTTGGCACTGACGGCATCCGCGGCCGCGCCAACGTGCATCCCATGACGCCCGAGCTGGCGATGCGGCTCGGGCGGGCGATCACGCTGGTGGCGCGGCGGGGCAAGGCCCGCGCGCCCCGCATCGTGATCGGGAAAGACACGCGCGTCTCGGGCTACATGCTCGAGACGGCGATCTCCGCCGGCATCTGCGCCGCGGGCGGGCGCGTGATGCTCGCGGGCGTCACCCCGACCCCCGCCGTCGCCAACCTCACGCAGAGCATGCGCGCCGACGCAGGCGTGGTGATCAGCGCCAGTCACAACGCCTTCGCCGACAACGGCATCAAGCTGTTCGGTCCCGACGGCTTCAAGCTGCCCGACAGCGAGGAGGCCGCCATTGAAGCGTTGCTGCAGGATCCCAAGCTCGACACGCAGGGCAAGACGGGCGCCTCCATCGGCCGCGCCGAGCGCTTCGATAGCTCCGTGGGCCGCTACATCGTCTACGCCAAGAACACCTTCCCCAAAGAGCTGACGCTCGATGGCTTGAGGGTGGTGGTCGACGCCGCTCACGGCGCCGCCTACCGCGTGGCGCCCGCCGTCTTCGCCGAGCTCGGGGCGGAGGTGATCGCGCTCGGCTGCAAGCCGAACGGTGTGAACATCAACCGCAACTGCGGCGCGCTCCACCCGGAGCACGTGGCGGTCGAGGTGAAGAAGAAGAAGGCGCACCTCGGGGTGGCCCTCGATGGCGACGCGGATCGCGTCATTTTCGTCGACGAGCACGGGGCGATCGTCGACGGCGACGCCATCATGGCCCTGTGCGGGACGCGCCTGCACCAGTCCGGCAGGCTCAACCAAGGCAAGCTCGTGACCACCGTCATGAGCAACATGGGGCTCGAGCGCGCGCTGGAAGCGGTGGGCGCCAGCGTGCTGCGCACGAACGTCGGCGATCGCTACGTGGTCGAGGCGCTGCGCGGCCAATCGCTCAGCTTCGGCGGCGAGCAGTCTGGACACCTCATATTCATGGATCACGCGACCACCGGCGATGGCCTCGTCGCGGCGCTCCAGGTCATCGCGATCATGGTCGCCGAGCAGAAGTCGCTCGGCGACTTGGCGCATGTGATGGAGCGCGTGCCGCAGGTGCTCGAGAGCATCAAGCTGCCGGCGCGCCGCCCGCTGGGCGAAATGACCGAGCTGTCGAGCCGCATTGGCGCGGCCGAGAAGAAGCTAGGCCGTGACGGTCGCGTGCTCGTGCGCTGGAGCGGCACCGAAGCCAAGCTCCGCCTGATGGTCGAAGGCCCCGATCCCGTCGTCCTCAAGTCGCTCGTCGCCGACATGGCCGACGCCGCCCGCCGCGACACCGCCCCCTAACCGCCAGCGGCGGATTCACTAACAGACGCGTCCCTCAGCGGCGTCCAACGCCGTGTCCAGGGCTCAGACGCCGCCAGCCCCGCGAACGCGAGCCCGACCCCAGCAGCGCGCGGCATCCCCCCTTCCCATCTTCCCGTGGAAAATCAGGGAGCCGCGCGGCGCCGGAAATCGCCCTTACAGCTTCTTGGCGGTGGCGACGAGGTTCTCGGCGGTTATGCCGAGCTCCTTCATCACGATGCCGCCCGGAGCCGAGAGGCCGAAGCGATCGATGCCGACCACGGCGCCGTCGAGCCCCACGTACTTCGCCCACGTCGAGCTGACGGTGGCTTCGATCGCCACGCGCTTGCGGCACGACCTGGGTAGCACCTCTTCGCGGTAGCTCTCGGGCTGCTTATCGAAGCGCGAGA
Source organism: Pseudomonadota bacterium (assembly GCA_023431345.1). Classification (GTDB taxonomy): domain Bacteria; phylum Myxococcota_A; class Polyangia; order Polyangiales; family Polyangiaceae; genus PMG-095. The sequence goes on along the minus strand of JAEYWK010000117.1, from coordinate 3,551 downwards.
AGCTCGGCAGGCTCACGACGCGCGTGCCCGGGCCGAGCTGCTCGGCCGCTTTGAGGGCGTGCTGCAGCTCGCTGCCCGCCGAGAGCAGGATCAGCTCGAGCGCTGCCGTCTCCTTCTTGGCGATGTAACCGCCCTTTTGCACGCCTTCGCGGCGCGTCTTCACCGGGATCTCGCTGAGCAACGGCACGGCTTGGCGCGACAGCGCTAGCAGCGTCGGCCCCTCCGTGCGGTCGAGCGCGGCCGCGAACGCGCCCGCGGTCTCTTCCGGATCCGCGGGGCGGATCACGTCGAGGTTCGGGATCACGCGCAGCCCCGGGATCGTCTCGACGGGCTCGTGTGTCGGGCCGTCTTCGCCGACGCCGACGCTGTCGTGGGTGAAGATGTAAATCACGGGCAGGTGGCTGAGCGCGGCGAGCCGGATCGGCGCGCGGCAGTAGTCAGCGAACACCAAGAACGTGGCGCCGCTCGGGCGGAAGATGCCGTGCGCCGCGATGCCGTTCAGGATCGAGCACATGCCGTGCTCACGGATGCCGAAGCGGATGTTGCGGCCAGAGCGATGGCCGGGCTTGAAGTCGTCGTTGCCGGCCTTGAGATCGCCGATGTAGTTGAGGGTGGAGCCGTAGAGGTCGGCGCTGCCGCCGATCAGCAGCGGGTTGAGGGCCGCGAGCGGCTGCAGCACGTCTTGTCCAGCCTTGCGAGTCGCGACCTTGGTGTCGGCGGGGAACTCGGGGATGGCCGCCAACAGCGTCGACAGGTCGGGCGTTTTTTGCTTGGTGTCGGCCGGTAGCGTGTGCGCCGACGCGCGCGTGGTGGCCAGCTCCTCGGCGAGCTTCGGGTTCTTGGCTTGCCACTCGCTGAACTTCTTGCTCCACGCGGCGTAGCCGGCGTCGAGCTCTTTGCCGCGGGCCGCGAAGAACGCCCGCACGTCGTCGGAGACGTAGAAGTGCTGTTCGGGGAGACCCAGCCCCTTGCGCGCGCCTTCGGCGAACTTGGCGCCGCCTTCGCCGTGTGCCTTCTGGGTGCCAGCGACCTCGGGAATGCCCTTGCCGATCAACGTCTTGGCGATGATCAGCTGCGGCTTGCCGCTGCCGGCTTGCTTGGCGCGCGCAAAAGCGGCGGCAAAAGCGGCCATCTCGTGGCCGTCGACGGTCTGCACGTCGAAGCCCAGCGCCTCGAAATGCTTGGCCGTATCTTGGCTCTGCGTCTCTTTGGCCATCGCGTCGAGGGTGACGGCGTTCGAGTCGTAGATGAGGATCAGGTTGTCGAGCTGCTGGTGCCCGGCAAACTCGATGGCTTCGAGCGCCACGCCCTCTTGCAAGCACCCGTCGCCCGCGAGGCAAACGATGTGGTGATCGAAGATGGTGTGCTCGGCGGTGTTGAAGCGCGCCTCCGCCATCTTGGCCGCGACGGCCATACCGACCGAGTTCGCCACGCCTTGGCCCAGCGGGCCGCTCGTGGTCTCCACGCCGTCGGGCGTGAGCATCAGCTCGGGGTGCCCCGGCGTCTTCGAGCCGAGCACGCGGAATTTCTTCACTTCTTCGAGCGGAAAGCCCGGGTAGCCGGCGAGGTGGAGCCAGCTGTAAAGGAACATGGAGCCGTGACCGGCGGACAGCACGAAGCGGTCACGGTTCAGCCACTCGGGGTGCTGCGCGCAGTACGTGAGGGCGCTACCGAACAGCACGGCGCCGATCTCGGCGCAGCCGAGGGGAAGACCGAGGTGACCGCTCTGACAGGCGTGGACCGCGTCGATGGCCAAGCCGCGCGCCTGCGTGGCCGCTTTGGACAGGATTTCTTGGTTGAGCTCGCTCATTTCGATGGCGCGTTTATCAGTCTTTCCGCGGCGAGAAGCAACAGTCCTTACGAAGCTCCGACACGGCTACTGAGCGCCCGCTCGAAATCGAGCGCGGTCACGGGAGCTGTCACCACGACGAGCCACCCTGCCCGGAGCGTCAACACTCCGGGCAAGGTACTACTTCGTCGACCGGCGATCAGCGCGCGGGGCCACGACGACGTGCGCCGCCGCCACCCGCACCACCACGACGCGGTCCGCCCTGCGCGGGACGGAACGAGCGCACGCCGTTGGTCGACGGCGGGAGCTCACGAGCACCGCCGCCAGCGCTGGCTTGCGCCGTGCGACGGGCGTCGCCACCACTTTGCGGACGCTGGCCACCAGCGCCTTGCGGACGCTGGCCACCGCCGCCTTGCGGGCGACGGCCGTCACGACCACGACCACGATTGTCACGACCATCGCGGCGCTGCTCCGACGCCTCGCTGCCCTCGGCGCGCGGAGGCTCCGGAGGTAGCGGCGGCAGCTCGGCCTTGAGCAGCGGGATGCGGTGACCGAGCAAGCGCTCGATCGCGTGCAGCTCCGAACGCTCGTCGGGTTCGCAGAACGAAATGGCGTGACCGCTCGCGCCGGCGCGCCCCGTGCGACCAATGCGGTGCACGTAGCTCTCCGGAACGTTCGGCAAGTCGTAGTTGATGACGTGGCTGATTTCATCCACGTCGATGCCGCGAGCTGCGATGTCGGTCGCCACCAGCACCGGCAAGGTGCCGCGCTTGAAGGCGTCGAGCGCCCGCACGCGCGCATTTTGCGACTTGTTGCCGTGAATGGCGGCCGCGCCGATGCCCTTACGCAGCAGCTGGTCCGAAACGCGGTTGGCTCCGTGCTTCGTTCGCGTAAAGACGATCGTCCGCGTCACCTCCGTGCTCGAGAGCACGTGATGAAGCAGCTGTCCCTTTTGCTGACGAGGCACCAGGTACAGACCCTGGCTCACGGTGCGCGCGCTGGTGGTTTGAGGCTCCACCGCGACGCGCCGGGGATCACGCAGGATATTGCGTGACAGCTCGACCACCGCTTGCGGCATCGTCGCGCTGAACAGCAGCGTTTGACGCTTCTGCGGCAGCACGGCCACCACGCGCCGTACGTCTTGAACGAAGCCCATGTCGAACATGCGGTCGGCCTCGTCGAGCACGAAGTGCTCCACGCCGCCGAGCTTCACCAAGCCCTGCCCCATCAGATCGAGCAGGCGCCCTGGCGTCGCGACCAGCACGTCGATACCGCGGCGCAGCGCCGCCTCTTGAGCGCCTTGACCGACGCCGCCGTAGATCACGGCGTTGCGCAGGCCGAGGTGCCGACCATAAGCCTCCGCGCGCTCGGCGATTTGGGCCGCGAGCTCGCGCGTAGGAGAGAGAATCAGCGCCCTGATCGCGCCAGATTTGGCGCCAGAGAGTCGCTGTAAGATCGGCAGCAAAAATGCTGCCGTCTTGCCCGTACCGGTCTGCGCGGTCGCGAGCAAGTCGTGTCCACCGAGCACCTCGGGGACCGCCTGCGCCTGAATGGGCGTGGGTTTCTCGTAACCTTCTTGGGTTACGGCACGCACCAGGGCAGGAGAAAGGCCGAGGGCCGCAAACGCGGCCCCCCGCTCAGGGGCGTGCTTCACAGGCACGCCCACCGATTGTGCTGAAGTCACTGGTTGGTAGACCGGAGCCTTTTACTCACCAGCGATCGCCGCGATCGCCACGGTCGCCACCGCCGCGACGGCCACCGC
>JAEYWK010000114.1 GCA_023431345.1 Pseudomonadota bacterium | reverse complement strand
TCCCAATGCTTTAAACACAATTTATTTTCCTGGACAAAGCAATATCAGTTCTGGGAGTGCAGTTCTGACACTTACAGTAAATGCTCAATTCCCTTGCACTGGAAACGTATCTTCACAATTAACTGTTACGTTGGGAGAATCTGCTACAGTTTCTGCAGGACCAGATGGTGTTAGCTGTGGAACATCTTCCTATTCCATAACTGGGGCTTCCGCTCTGAATTATTCATCAATCCAATGGAGTACTAGTGGAACCGGAGTTTTCATGAACCCTTCTAGTTTAAACCCAACTTATTTACCAAGCGTTGCTGATTTGTCCGCTGGATCAGTAGCACTCACAATTGCAGCCTATGGATTGGATGAGTGTGCTACCCAAGCTGTTACAGATGAAATGGTATTATACCTGACTGCTGAACCTACTGCAAATGCTGGTGCCCCCGCATTAGTCTGCGAAGGCTCATCATTAATTATTTCTGACGCTTCAGCGACCGATTACAGTTCTTTGAACTGGACAACATCAGGAAGTGGAATTTTTGTAAATAATGGGACAATCTCACCAACTTACACACCAAGTGCTGCTGATTTGGCTGCTGGAACAGTGCTTCTCAGCCTAACAGCATATCCGCTTGCTCCATGTGCAATTCCGGCAGTTTCAAGTAAAATTAGCACATTCTCACTTGTACCAAGTGTTTATGCAGGCGCTGATGGTTCGGTCTGTAATAATTCGATCTTTGCTATCACAGATGCACAGGTAAGTAATTTTACTTCAGTACTATGGGCATCAAGTGGAACTGGCACTTTCAGCAACCCAGCTTCAATAAATACAAATTATTTTCCAAGTGCAGGTGATGTATCTGCTGGCTCTGTCGTTTTAACATTAACAGCTTATGGAAATCCATCCTGTAATTTAGCTTCTTCTGATCAGCTAACACTTACTTTAGTTAGTTCACCAGCTATAAATGCCGGTAATAATGATATATCATGTGAAGGTTCTGTTTACACTATTATGACTGCAACAGCAGTTAATTATTCGGCTATTGTTTGGACTACAAATGGTACCGGAATCTTATCGAATTCAAATTCTTTAAATCCTTCTTATATTCCTTCACATGCTGATGCATTAGCTGGTAGTGTTACATTATCGATGAATGTAACAGGAATCGTTCCGTGTTCTGGCACTGTAAATGATGCTATGCTATTGACTATTATTCCTTTACCTACTGTCAATGCAGGTAATGATTTATCGGTATGTGGTATTGAACCTGTTTCCATAACAGCTGCTTTTGCACAAAATTATACAACGCTTACATGGAGTACTTCAGGATCAGGGACTTTTAGTGACCCAAATAATATAAATACTATTTATACTCCAAGCTCAGCTGATGTTGCAGATGGATCTGTTACACTAACACTTAATGCTGCTCCTTTATCTCCTTGTGCAACAACAATGTCTGATAATCTGACATTGACAATTACATCCTTACCTGTTGCAAATGCTGGACCAGACTATATTAGTTGCACTGGTACATTCTTGATTACTGCTGCTACTGCTGCAAATTATAGTTCAGTTTCATGGTCAACAAACGGAACCGGCGTTATTTTAAACCCAAACACTCTTACTCCATCATATACCGCATCTGCTCAGGATATTATAAATGGGTATGTAAATCTTATACTTACTGCACAAGGACTGGCTCCCTGCAATACACAGGTTACAGATTTCATGGTTCTTACTTTGCCAGGAATTCCAGTAGCTAATGCAGGTATTGATGCTACAATTTGCCAGGGTTCTGCATACCAGGTAACAACAGCAACAGCCTCAAATTATGGAAACGTAAACTGGACAACTTCTGGAAGCGGAACTTTCTCTGGACAGAACACTTTATCGCCACTATATACTCCAAGCATTCCTGACATTGCTAATGGCTCAGTCACTTTAACTTTGACTGTAACTGCCCCTGCGCCTTGCTCCAATACTATTTCCGATCAAATGCAGTTAACAATTTCGGCTAATCCAATTGCATATGCAGGACCTGATGTCAGCATCTGTGAAAATGGGTCTGCACAACTTACCGGCTCAGCAACAAACAGTCTCACTTTTATTTGGAATACTTCCGGTGATGGAACTTTTGCTAATAATTCAACTTTAACTCCAACCTATTTCCCAGGTTCAGGAGATATCGCAAATGGAAGTGTTACAATTACCCTGACTGCATATGCATTAAGTCCCTGCACCGTTTCATCAAATGATGATATGATTATCACGATTGGTAATGAACCGATGGTTGATGCTGGCAGTGATCAGTTAATTTGTGACAATTTTTATACAATAGTCAATGCAGCAGCAACAGATTATGCAACCTTATTCTGGACTACTTCTGGTACCGGGGCTTTTATAAATGGTAATTCACCAAATGCAACATATTTGGCAAGTCCAACTGATCTTGCAGCAGGAAATGTTACGTTGACTTTAACAGCAACAGGCGTATTCCCTTGTTCTTCTACGCTAAGTGATCAGATGGTGCTTAACTTCACTCCTGCTCCAACAGCCTTTGCCGGCCCAGATGGTTCAACTTGCGGAAGTGATAGTTATACACTCGTTGATGCTACCGCATCTAATTATTCCGGCATCAATTGGACAACTTCCGGAACAGGAACTTTTTCAAATTCTTCAGATATTAATCCTACTTATTTCCCGAGCGCTGCCGATTATGTTGCTGGATATGTTACTTTGAGCATTTCTGTCACAGGGTATAATTTGTGTAATCTCGAAGAAATTGACCAAATGATATTGTCATTCAATACACAACCTGTAATAAATGCTGGTCCTGACATCTCCTCATGTGATACAGATCCAGTTCAAATTACAGGAGCCTCAGCAATCAATTACACTTCAATACTTTGGACTCATAATGGAAGTGGTCTTTTGCAAAATTCAACTGGTCTGATGCCAGTATATATCCCTTCACAAACTGATGTAATAGCTGGCTTCGTAACACTAACTTTACATGCTACTCCATTATTACCATGCACTACTGAAGTTACCGATGAATTAATAATTACCCTTCAGTCGGGTCCAATTGTTTCAGCCGGAGGTGATATTCAAATTTGTACAAACGACAATGTAACTTTAAATGCTGCAACAGCAGTAAACTATGTATCCATTCAATGGTCAACCAGTGGTTCAGGTACTTTTAGTAACAATGCTGCACTTAATCCAGTTTATTTTCCAAGTGTTGAAGATATTGCCTCAGGATCTGTAAATCTGACTTTAACCGCAATGGGGTCATCCCCTTGTAATACTTCGGAATCTGATTTCATGGTATTAACTATAAGCCAAGGTCCAATGGTAAATGCAGGACCTGATGGAACATTTTGTGGATCAACTTATCAATTGAACCAGTCAAGTGCTCAAAATTATTCTTCGCTAGTATGGTCAACATCAGGAACCGGTTCTTTCACTGATCCGAATGTATTAAATACTGTATATACTCCTAGTGCAAATGATATTCTTTCCGGTACAGTGACTCTCATACTGACAGTTCAGGGAATTGCCCCTTGTTCGGTTCAGTCTTCTGATGACATGATTTTAACATTTCCACAGGCAGTCGTTGCCAATGCTGGAAATGACGGTACCACTTGTGGCTCTTCACCATTTACTGTTAGCACAGCTTCAGCTACTTCTGGCAGCACAATATTATGGACAACTTCAGGCTCCGGAACTTTTGTTAATCAAACCTCAATTAATCCAACTTATACACCAAGTATTGCGGATGTTGCTGCTGGATCAGTTGTACTTGCTTTACAAATCCAGGGAAGTGCTCCATGTTATACTAATTCGCAGGATGACATGTTACTTACTTTTTCTACAGGAGCAACTGCATTTGCCGGACCTGACTCACAAATTTGTGAAGGATCCAATTTCACTGTCTCTGGAGCATCTGCAACTAATTTTGCTGCAGTCAATTGGAGTAGTGCAGGAAGTGGAAGTTTTATTGACGGGAATACTTTGACACCAACATATCAGCCCAGTGCTATTGATTATTTGAATGGAAGTGTGGTGCTGACAATTACTGCTATGTCACAAAGCCCATGTTTTAACAGTACAACTGATGACATGCTGCTGACTTTTGTAAAACCTGTTATTGCTAATGCCGGACCTGATGATTTGGTATGCTTTGGCACAGGATATACTGTTTCAGGCGCTACCGCTAATGGAGCAGTTTCTATTAGTTGGACTACTTCAGGAAGCGGAACATTTATTAATACTAATACTTTAAACCCGACTTATTTCCCATCAGCAGCAGACCGCATAACCGGAATAGTTACTCTAACACTTACCGTTGGTGGCTCAGCACCTTGTTTGAATACATCAAATGATAATATGTTACTAACAATTGATTCTGCACCCATTGACCTTGCTATAATTTCTGGTCCACAAACATTATGTGCTGGAGAATCTGGCGTGCAATATTCGGTTGTAACACCGGTTCAATATGCAACAACTTACAACTGGTCAGTTCCATCCGGTGCAACTATTGTCGCTGGGAGTGGAACTGCAACAATCACTGTTGATTTTGCTGCAAATAGTTTTTCAGGTAATATTTTCTGTACTCCTTCAAGCAATTGCGGTGATGGCCCTACAAGCAATTACCCTGTAACAATAAACTCTCCTGGAAACATAACAATTATTGCCAGTGGACCGGTTAATTTTTGTTATGGTCAGGATGTAATTTTATCAGCACCATCAGGATATTCAAATTACTTATGGTCAACAGGAGAAACAACTCAAACTATTACTGTTACTTCAAGTGGAGATTATTTCGTTATAGTAACTGATCCAACCGGATGCCCCAGCGCTCCATCCAATACTATAACCGTTACAGTTGGTAATG
>JAEYWK010000010.1 GCA_023431345.1 Pseudomonadota bacterium | reverse complement strand
ACGCCGTGGCTCGCGCACGTTTTTGGGAGGACGGTTCGATGGCGATCGACGATTTCGAATGGCGGGTAGACGTGGAAGAAACGCAGGCTTCGCGCTCGTGCCAGCGCGAAGCGCCGACCGGCTCGTGGCTCGCGCGGGTGCGCCAAAGCGTGTGGCTGGAGCCAGCGGCGCGGCTGGCGGGGATGGGCGCGCTCTTGTCGGTGCTGGCCGGCATCGGGGTGGTGGCGACGACCTACGCGAAGCCCGGCAGGCCGCTGCCCGAGGACGCGAGCACGCTGGTGCTCGCGCTCGGCACGAGCTGGCTGAAGCCCACGGCGCCAGAAGCAGCCAGTTCGGAGCATCCGGCGCCCGCGCATGCAGCCCACGCGGCGCACGCGGCGCCGGCAAGCTCGGGCCCGCACGCACGAGCGGGCGCGTCGAGCACGGCGTCGGCCCAGGCCTCGGCTCCGGCTCCGGCGGGCGCCGCGGGGGGCCCCGCCGTACCCGCGGAGGTTAGCGCGCCCGCGCTGGCCGGCGTGTTGGCCGATGGACGAGTGGTGCTCAACGTGGCGTCGGCCGCCGAGCTGACGCGTCTGCCCGGGATCGGCATGCGGCGCGCAGAGGCGATCGTCGCGCTGCGCACGAAGCTGAAGCGATTCAAGCAGCCCACCGATCTTTTGCGCGTCAAAGGCATTGGCCCGCGCGGCTTGAAGCGTATGCTGCCGCACCTTGTCTTGGACGCGCCGCCGCCGTAGCTCGGCAACTTGGGGGCTCGGTGCGCTCGCGTTGCTGGCCTGCGGACAGCGTCCTGAGCCGAGTAGCGCGTCGCGCCCGGCGCCCGCCCCGCCGGCGCCCGCCCTGTCGACCGTGAGCGCTTCCGCGTCTGCCTCGCCTTCGCGCCCGCCCTCGTCGCCCGTCGACGTGAGTCGCGAGTCGGCGGCGGAGTCCAGCGCGCCCGTCGTCGACGCGGATGAGCCCGCTCGCGCCTGCCCGGAGGGTATGGCGCACGTGAAAGCGTCGTTCTGCCCCAAGATGGAGCGCGAGTGCGTCGATAAAGAGTACGACCAGCCCAACCGAATCACCATCTGCCACCGCTTCCGGGAAGGTAAGAGCGACTGCAAAGCCCCGCGCGTGGCGCTCGACTACTGCATCGATCAGTTCGAGTATCCGAACCGACAGGGTGACAAGCCGCCGGTGATGGTCAGCTTCTTCGACGCTGAAGCGAGCTGCGCCGCCGAGGGCAAACGCGTGTGTTGGGAGAGCGAGTGGGTGGCGGCTTGCGAAGGGCCCGACGAAACGCCGTTCCCGTACGGCTGGAGCCGCGATCCGCAGAAATGCAACATCGACAACAAGTGGGTCGATCCGAGCCTGTCTCGCGTTTACTCCGAAGATCCACAGGTTCGAGCCGCCGAGCTAAGAAGGTTGGATCGCAGCGTGGCGAGCGGGGGCAAGCCGGAATGCGTCAGTGGTTTCGGGGTCTTCGACCTGACCGGCAACGTCGACGAGTGGGTGCGCGCCGACGCGCCGCGCCCCGGCAAGCGCTCGCGGTTTGCCGCGCTGAAGGGCGGCGCGTGGGGGCACGTGCGCAACGCGTGCCGCCCGGTGACGACGAGCCACCCGCCGGACTTCAAATATTACTTCATCGGCTTTCGCTGCTGCAAGGACGCTGCGCTACCATGAGGGGTCGCCATGACCGAGCGCAGCCGGGTGTTCCTCAAGCTGCAGCGCCGGCCCCCGCTTCGCGCGCGGGCGGGCTGGGTCGTGGAGCATCACCGCGCTGACTTGCTCGTGCTGGGCTGGTCGGTCGAATTTTCGGAGCTCACCGATACGGATCGGGCCAGCGAGCTCTTGTGGCGAGCGTTGGGCGAGCAGCTGCTCCGACGTCACCGCGATGAACGCGGCGTGCTCGTGACGCCGGATTCCCTGTGCGCGGTCGACGCCGCGGACTACGACAGCGGCGTCGTCGCCTATGCCCCGGCCGGTTTGTGGATCCCGAACGTGCCACATCGCCGGCGCGGCACGGACGTGACGGGCGACGCGTCGGAGATCCCGCTGCCGCGCTTTCCGCGCTCGCACTTGCTCGAATTTTACGCGCTCGAGGCCGCGCGCGCGATGCGGGAGCTCGAGCTCGCCCTGCCGCCGCTCTGCAGCGTACGGCTCGAGCTCGCCGCCGCGGCCGCGCCCCGCGCGGTGAGTGACTTCTACTTGCCGCGCTTGCGCGAGCTCGGGCTGCACGTCGAGAAGCGCGTCTGGAAGCGTGGCCCGAAAGAGCGGCTCTGCGGCGAGCATGACGCGCTCAAGGCCATGGTCCACGCCGAGCAGCGCGCGGCCGGCAGCACGTTGATTCAGCTTTCCTGGGCGCTCAAGCGCTGATCAGCCGCCGAGGCGGCCTTCGAACGGATCGCATTCCGCGAGGCGGCCCGAGCTGTAGCCACGCCGGAACCACTGCGAGCGCTGCGCGGCCGAGCCGTGCGTCCAGGTTTCGGGTTGAACGGCGCCGGTGGCCTGCTTTTGAAGCCGGTCGTCGCCCACGGCGGCCGCCGCGGCAAGCCCTTCATCGATGTCGCCGGCCTCGAGCAGATCGCGTCGCTGGCTCGAGTGCGCCCAGATGCCGGCGAAGCAATCCGCCTGCAGCTCGAGCTTGACCGCGTTACTTTCGACGCCCTCGCGCGGGCCACCCGCTTGGCGCACGGCGCGCTCGATGCCGAGCAGGTTCTGCACGTGGTGCCCGACCTCGTGCGCGATGACGTAGGCTTGCGCAAAGTCTCCTGGCGCTTCGAAGCGGCGCGCCAGCTCATCGTAGAAGCTGAGGTCGATGTACACCTTGTGGTCGGGGGGACAGTAGAAGGGACCGACGGCGGCGCTCGCCGAGCCGCAGCCCGACGCGGTGCGGTCGGAGAACAGCACCAGGCGCGCCTTCTGATACGGCCGCGGGCCATTGGCCAAGAGCTCACCCCAGGTGCGCTGGGCGTCGTCGAACACGAACGAGATGAACTGCTTCTGCTCGTCGTTCGACGCGCGACTCTCGGCGGTGCCCTGGCTCGGGGTCAGCGCTTGAGGGCTCGCGTCCATCAGCCGAGGCAGCACGAACACGACGCCGAGCGCCACGATGATGCCGGGAATGCCGAAGCGAGAGCCGATGGACAGCGCCGGCCCCAACAGGCCCGCGCCGCCCAAGCCGCCGAGGCCTCGGCGTCCGCGATTGTCGTCGACGTCACTGCTCTGGTAGCCGCGTTGCCACTTCATGGGATGAGCCGCGTCAAGCACGGCTCGGGCCAGCTCCCGCTCGCCGCGGGTCCCGCGAAGTGAGCTTGAATACGGCTCGGCCGTAGCGCCGACGGGGGCCGACGGAGCCCCCGCGTCGCCACGGCGTCGCGCGTTGCCATGGCGCGAATTGCCGCGCGCGCCGGGGAGAAACTCAGCCGCCGACGGCTTGGCGCAGCTTCTCGACGAGGGGTTGGATCTCGGAGTGGCGGAGCTTGAAGAGTGAGCGGTTGGCGACCAGTACGCTCGAGACGTCGAAGATGGTCTCTACCTCGACGAGGCCGTTCTCGCGCAGCGTGGCTCCGGACTCCACCAAGTCGACGATGGCGTCGGACAGGCCGACGATGGGCGCGAGCTCGACCGAGCCGCCGACGTAAATGATCTCGGCTTGAATGCCGCGCGAGGCGTAATATTCGCTGGCGACGCGCGGGAACTTGGTCGCGATGCGCGGCACGTCGGGCAGCACGGCGCCGGCTTGCGCGGCCACGACCATGCGGCATTTGCCGATACCCAAGTCGAGCGGTTGGTAGAGGTCGCAGCGGCGCTCGCGCAAGACGTCACGCCCGCTCACGCCCAGGTCGGCGGCGCCGTACTCGACGTAGGTGGGCACGTCGTCCGGCTTCAGCAGCAAGAAGCGCAGCGAGCCGTCCTGGCTCTCTCGCACCAGGCGTCGGTCGTCGTCGCCGAGGGCGGAGGTGTCGAGGCCGGCGGCCTTGAACAGCGGAGAGAGCACCTTGGTGACGCGACCCTTCGGGATCGCGATCGTCAGTGGCGGCTTTTTCATGGCTCCTCGCTCTCGAGCACGATGCGCTCGATGTCGGCGCCCGCGCCAGCGAGCTTGTGCTCGATGTGCTCGTAGCCGCGATCGAGGTGATAAACGCGGCGCACGATGGTCTCGCCTTCGGCGACCAAGCCGGCCATCACCAGCGACGCGCTGGCGCGTAGATCCGTCGCCATCACGCTGGCGCCTGAGAGCCCCTCGACGCCGCGCACGATCGCGACGCTGCCGCGGGTCTCGATGTGGGCGCCCATCCGGATCAGCTCCGGGACGTGCATGAAGCGGTTCTCGAAGACGGTTTCGGTGAGCACGCTCTCGCCGCGAGCCAAGCAACAAAGCGCCATGAACTGCGCCTGCATGTCGGTGGGAAAACCCGGGTGGGGCGCCGTCGTCACGTCCACGCCGCGCAGCGGGCCGAGGCGTCGCACGCGCACGTGCTCGCCTTCGCGCTCGATCTCGAGCCCAGCTTTGCGCAGCTTGACCACGACCGGCTCGAGATCTTCGAGCGGTGCGTTCTCGAGCAGCACGTTGCCGCCGGCCAAGCCGACGGCGGCCATGAAGGTGCCGGCTTCGATGCGATCGGCGATCACCGCGTGATCGAAGGGAGCAAGCTCGTCTTTGCCCTGGATGTGGATGGTGGAGGTGCCGGCTCCTTCGACCTTGGCGCCCATCTTGTTGAGCACGCGCCCCAGCTCTTCGATTTCGGGCTCGCACGCGGCGTTGACGAGCGTGGTGCGCCCCTTGGCGAGGGCCGCCGCCATCATCAAGTTCTCGGTGCCCCCCACGGTTTGCATGTCGAACACCACCTCGGCGCCGCGCAGCCCCTGGGGAGCCTCGGCCACGATGAAGCCGTGCTCGACCTCGATTTTGGCGCCCAAGGCCTCCAGGCCCTGCAGGTGCTGGTCGACGGGGCGCGCGCCGATCGCGCAGCCGCCCGGGAGAGACACTTTGGCCCAGCCGTACCGCGCGAGCAGCGGGCCGAGCACGAGCACGCTGGCGCGCATTTGGCGCACGAGGTCATAAGGAGCCTCCGGCTTGACCTTACCGGTCGGCGCCTTGACGTGAACCTCGGGCATGGCCACGTCAACCGGCCGACCGAGGTAGCGCAGCAGCGCGGCCGTCGTTTCGATGTCGCGCAGGGCAGGCACGTTGCGCAGCCGACTCTGACCGTCGGAGAGCAGCGTCGCGCAGAGGATCGGCAGGGCGGCGTTCTTGGCGCCGCTGACGCGGATGTTGCCGCTCAGAGCCCGGCTGCCGCGGATACGGATCGCGTCCATGTGGCGTTCTCGATATGCCGAACGGGGCTTTCGCGCAACCTTTGGCAGCGGGCGGGCTGGCGGGGGTGAGCGGGCGTCCCGAGCCGCGGAAATGAGCCGCAGATTCGCTGCTATTCTGCTGGCCTGGCAGGCGATCCGCTGAGTAACCTCGCACAGATGCGCGGAAGCGGCTGGTGGTGTCTGTCGGTGCTGCTCGGCGGGCTGCTCGCGGCGTGGCCCGCGCGGGCCGCCGACGTCCCGGCCTTGAATCTTCGGCGCTTCGAGCTGCCCACCGATGAGGCGGGGGGGCTCTACACGGAGCCGGCCAGGGCTCCAGGGCCGCTCAACTGGAACGCGGCGGTGGTGGCGTCGTACGCCCATCGGCTCGTGGTGCTCGAAGACGGTGCGGGCAACGAGGTCGCGGTGCCCGTTCGTCACCAGCTCTCGCTCGACTACCTGTTCGGCATCGGCCTGGGTGATCGCATCGCGCTCGGGGTTTCGCTCCCGAGCGCCATCTACCAAGACGGCACCGACTTGAGCGATCGCTTGAGCGGCGCCGCTTCGCTGCCGACGAGCGCGCTCGGAGACGTCGCGCTGTCGGCCAAGGCCATCTTGCTGCCGGCCGGTGACTTGGGCGGCTTTGCGCTCGGCGCGCTCGGCAAGGTGACGCTACCGACCGGCGATCCGACCTCTTACCTGTCGGAAGACAGCGCGACCGGCGAGCTGCGTTTGCTCTCGGAGCTGGGTCTCGTGGCGCTCACGCTGCGGGCGACCGTCGGCGTCAAGGTGCGCGGCAGCGAGATCAGCTACGGGGAGCGAGGCTTCGGCCACGAGCTGCCGTGGGGCGCCGCCGTGGTGCTGCGGCCTCAAGCGCTCGGTTGGGACAAGACGGGGCGCTTCAGCTGGTCGATCGAAACGCACGGTGCGGTCGGCCTCACGCCGAGCTTTGCAGCCAGCGCCGCGAGCCCCGCTGCGATCGGCGCGGTCGTCCGCTACACGCCCGGCGAAGTTTCGCTGCTGGCGGGGGTGGAGGCGCCGCTCAACTCCGCCGTCGGCGTGCCCTCGGTGCGCGGCGTGCTCGGTATCGGGTGGGCGCCGCGCTTTCTCGACGCCGATGGAGACGGCATCGAAGACGACAAAGACGAATGCGCCGAGCTGGCGGAAGATCGTGACGGCTTCCAAGACTCCGACGGCTGCCCCGACTTCGACAACGATGACGATGGGGTCGGCGACGACACCGACAAATGCCCCGGGGAGAAGGAGGACCTCGATCAGTTCGAGGATGAGGACGGCTGCATCGATCCCGACGACGACCACGACGGGATTCCGGACGTGAGCGACGCCTGTCCGCGCGAGGCAGGGCCGGACTCGAGCGATCCCAAGCTGCGCGGCTGCCCGCCGCGTGATCGCGACATGGACGGCATCTACGACGCCGACGACAAGTGCCCGAAGCGAGCCGAAGACCGCGACGGCTTCGAGGACGAAGACGGCTGCCCGGATCCCGACAATGACGGTGACGGGATCAGAGACGCGGACGATGCTTGTCCGAACCAACCCGGCATCGCGCGCGAAGACGCCAAGCTGTCGGGCTGCCCGAGCCCCGACCAAGACGGTGACGGCTACGACGACGCGGTCGACAAGTGCCCGGAGGCTCCCGAGACGTTCGACGGCTTCGAAGACGACGATGGGTGCCCCGACGCGGATCCGAACAAGCCGCGCCCGCCGCTCGTGAAGCGAGACGAGAAGAGCGCGAGCTTGCTGGTGACGCCTGCGATCGCGTTCGAGAGAGCGCCGCGCTCGAGCGAGCTGACCGAAAAATCCAAGGTGGTGCTGCGCGCGATCGTGGAAGCGCTGCGCAGCACGCCCGGCGTCACGCTGCTCGTCGGGGTGCGTCCCAAAAATGCGACTCCGAAAGCGGAGCAAGAGGCTCTCAGTCAGAGCTCCGCGATCGTGCTCTCGCTGCGAAGCCTGGCGCATCGCGACGACGTCGCCGAGAGCGTGAGCTTCTCGGCGGTCGCCAAGCTGCCGGGCGCCGCCGCTCGCGGCGTGGGCTTTGCCATCACCGAGGCCAAGCCGGCCAAGAAACCGAGCACCAAGCCGTGAGCCGCGGGCTTCGCGCGAGCGCGACCTTGGCGTTGCTGGCGCTGCTGGCCCTGAGCAGCGGCGCCTCCGCGCGCGAGCCGGAGAACAAGTCTTCCTTGCTCGGCGAGCTCGGCGCGCCGGCCGCGGAGCGGCTCCTGTCCGGTGACTCTTCCGCCGAGCGCTTGCGCGGCTTCGCGAGGCTGTCGGCGCTCGGTACCCCTCGCGCCATCGAGCTGCTCGCGCGCGCGCTCGATCCGGGCGGAGCGGCGCGCGGCGCGGAGGAGCATCTGGCTGCCGTGCGCGCGCTCGCTCCCCACGCCAAGCACTCCCTGGCGCAGGCTGCGCTCGTGCGCGCGCTGTCGTCGCCGCCGGTCGAGGCCGACGCAGGGCCGCTCTCGGAGTGGGTCCAAAGCTCGGCCGCGCTCGCGCTGGCGCGTTCGGGTGAGGCGGCGGCGCTTTCAGCGCTGGGCCGCGCGTTGAAGAAGCCGGGGCGCGCCGCCGAGCTGGCGAAGGCGGCCTTGCTCGACAATCCCCCGCGCGACCTCGCCCCGCTGCTCCGGGCACCAGGGGCGGCGACGAAAGAGCTGTGTGACGCGCTGGGCGCCCTCGCTGATCAGCGCGCCGAAGGCTACCTGCGCGACACGGTGCGGCGTGGATCGCCCGAAGCGCGCGCGGCCGCTGCGCTGGCGCTGGATCGGCTGGGTGAGCCGGAAGTGGTGGAGCTCGCGCGTCACTGGCTGCGGTCGGAGCGGCAACCGGTGCTGCTCTCGGCGGCGGCGCAAATCTTGACCGAGCACACTGCACCCGAGGCGACGGATGCGCTGACGGAGCTCGCGAAGAGCGAGAGCGGCCTCAGCCTCGCGCTCGCGACGTTCTTGGCGAGCGCCGGTCGCGTTCGGGCCCCCGCCGCGCTCTCGGCTCAGCGGCAGCCCGAGCGCGCCTTCGAGCTGCTCACGGCGTTTGCGCGCGCGGGCGACTGGGCCGAAGCCCGCATCGAGCAAGCGCTCGCCGCCCCGGACACGGCCGGCCTCGCGATTCATGCGTTGTCGCGGGCGCCGGGAGAGCGCGCCCGGCGTCGCTTGGAGCGCGCGCTGAGCGAACCGAGCTTGCGCAGCTTCGCCGTGCGCGGGCTCGCCCTGAGGCAGCCGCGCTTGGGTGAAGAATCGCCGGCGCTACAGGCGTTGATGCCTGAGCTCGAGCGCTCGCGGGTGCCGGCCGAGCGCGCGGCGTGGGTCCTGGCTCGCGCCATTTTCTCGCCCGAGTCACTGGCGACGTCGCTTCGTTCGACCGATCCGGTGCTGGTGCGGGCCGCGGCGAAGCTGGCGTCTGCGGGGGAGCCGGCGCGGCTAGCGGTCACGCGGCTGCTCCGCGAGACGTCCCCGTCTTTGCGCACTGCGCTCGCGATAGGCATCGCCGACCCTCGCGCTGCCAACCTGGTGCCGACGCCGGTGCTGCTCGAGCTCACCCACGAAGCGGGGCCCGCCGCGTGGTTGGCGGCGGCGGCGCTGGCGGCCCGGCAAGACGCAGACCTCGCGCCGCTGGTTCGCGAGCTGCTCGCGAGCGGTGATCCGTGGCTGCGCGCTCATGCGCTGCTCGGCTTGGGGCAGGCGAGAGCTCCGGAGGCGCTCGGCTCGATCGAGAACGCCTACCGCTTCGAGCCCGACGAGAACGTGCGACACGCGGCCGTCGTCGCCCTCAGCCAGCGCCCAGAGCCGGTCCGCCTGCGCCCTCTGCGCTTGGCCGCTGAGCTCGACGGCTCGCGCCGCGTGCGCGAAGCGGCGCGTCTAGCCCTCACTGGCCACGCGCTCGCGACCGCGACCGCGGGGGCAGGCTCCGACGCGGTTTGGCTCGAGCTGTCCCGCAACCGTGGCCTGTCGCCCAGTACCCTGCCCGCGGCCGCGCTCAAGCTCGGCGCGGGCGTCGCTTTACCGGTCGTGGCCGACCCTGACGGCGTCGCGCTGATACCGGGGGTGGATCCGGCGCGGGTGGAGGTCAGGCTTGCGCTTCTCGAGGATCGGGTGAACGGTGCGGGAGCTCGCCCATGAAGAAAGCTACCGCCACCCGAGCCGTGCCCGTCGACGGTGAGCCCGAAGCGCTCGGCTTCGAGGAAGCGCTCAAGCGCTTGACCCAAATCGTCGAGCGTCTCGAGAGCGGAGACCTCTCGCTCGAGCAGTCGCTGTCGCTGTTCGAAGAGGGCACGCGTCTATCGCGCTCTTCCCAAGCCCAGCTCGACGCGGCGGAGAAGCGCGTCGAAGAGCTGCTCGCGCTCGACGACAAGGGCTCGCCGGTCGTGCGCGAGCTCGATCCGGAGTAAACCGTGCAGGGGCCCCCCATCGCCGCTGAAACAGCCGCTTTCCTCGCCATCGGCAACGAGCTGCTGAGCGGCAAGGTGGTCGAGGCGAACCTAGCGCCGCTGGCCACGACGCTGCGAGGGCTCGGCGTCGAGCTCACGACCGCTGAGCTCTTGCCCGACGACGTGCCTCGACTAGCGCAGGCGATCCGTCGTCTCGCGGCCACGCACGAGCTGGTGGTGACGAGCGGCGGAGTCGGTCCGACCCACGACGACGTGACGATGGAGGCGGTGGCGCTGGCGTTCGGGCGGGGCGTGGTGCGCGAGCCACGGCTGATCGAGCTCGTGCAGCGCACCTTCGGAGAGAAGACGACGGAGGCGCACCTGCGCTTCGCCGACGTGCCCGAAGGCGCGGTGCTGCGTCGCGCGCCCGATTTGGCGTGGCCGACGCCGGTCGTCGAGAACGTGTGGATTCTTCCGGGCGTGCCGGAGGTCTTCCGGATGAAGCTCGCCACGCTGCGCAGCTGGGTGAGGGGCAAGGCGCCCTTCGTGACGCGCGCGCTGGTCCTGACGCAGGAGGAGGTCGAGCTGAAAGCGGTGCTCGATCAGGTCGTGCCCCTCCACCCGCGAGTGACGATCGGCTCCTACCCGGCCCTGTTCAACCCCGCCTACAAGACGCGCGTCACCTTCGACGCCCAGAGCGAGGACGCCGTCACGGCCGCGCTCGAAGATTTGCGCGCTCGGCTCCTGCCCTCGGTCATCGTCGCCATCGAGTGACTGGCGCGTGGCCGCCGCCGGGCGGCTGGCGGCCAGGCGGCGCGGCGGGCGTGGCCGCGGATTCTCGCGTCAAAGCGTGAGCTCGCGGCTTGGCATGCGCGCTGCTTCTCGCTCGTCTCGGGAGAACACGGTGCCAGCCATTCGAGAACGCGCGTTGGAGTCGGGGGTGCATGATCTAGGAGACGCAGAGCTGCTGGCGCTGCTGATCGGGACGGGGAGCGCCGGCCGCTCGGCAGAGCGCGTCGCCCTGGCGCTGCTCGAGGCCGCGGGCGGGCTCGAAGGTGTGGGTCGCTTGGGCCCGCACTCGTTCGCAGCCGAGCTCGGCGTTGGCCCGGCGAAGGCCGCGCGCCTGGCCGCCGCGCTCGAGCTCGGTCGACGCGTGGTGATTCGCTCGCTCGCCGAGCGCCGCGCCGTGATCGACTCGTTCGAGGCCGCCGCCGAATGGGCCCGGCCACGGCTGGGCGCGCTCGATCACGAAGAGGTTTGGTTGTTGTGCCTCGACGGACGCAGCGGCCTGAAGGCGAGCGTTCGCGTCGCGCAGGGCGGGCTGCATGGCTGTGCGCTCACCGCGCGCGACGTGCTGGCGCCTGCAGTGAAGAATGGCGCTGCTGCCATCTTACTGGTGCACAACCACCCGAGCGGCGATCCGCAGCCGAGCCCCGACGACGTGGAGATGACCAAGCACATCGCGCGCTGCGCCGAGCTCATCGGCGTCCCGCTGCTCGATCACGTCGTCGTGGCGCGCTCCGGCGCCCGCTCCGTGCTCGACGAGCGAGCCTGACAGGTCGAGCGCACCGGCTGCGGGCCGCCGTTCGCCGTTCGCCGTTGCAGCCGGCCGGCGCGCCCTTTTTCGCGCGGGCTGCGCGGCGGCGCTCACTACAGACAGCCATGTGGGTCTGGCTCTTACCCCCTCTTTCCGAAGGCCGAGGCGCTGGGCTATCCTGCCTGGTCGATGAGCAGTGTGGAGATCCATTTCGGCGCGTTGACGGACGTCGGTCGAACGCGCGAGCACAACGAGGATAATTACCTCGTCGACAAGAAGCTCGGGTTGTTCGTGGTGTGCGACGGCATGGGCGGCCACGCTGCCGGCGAAGTGGCGAGCGCGCTGGCGGTGCGCACGATCCACGACGAGATCAAGAAGGAAGCCGACATGCTGCGCGACTACGCCGAGGGCGCGTCGGGCGGCGCCAAGGTCAGCAAGCGCGACATCTTGAACATGCTCGAGTTCGCGGTGAACCGCGCCTCCAGCAAAGTGCACGGCGAGGCCGCCAAAGACGCGAGGAAGCGCGGCATGGGCACGACGCTGGTCGCGCTGCTGATCGTGGGCAATCAGGCCTTCATCATCTACGTGGGCGACAGCCGAATCTACCTCTTGCGCGACGGCCTCCTCGAGCAACTCACCGAGGATCATACCGTTTACAACGAGCTCATCAGGCGCAAGAAGATGCCGAAGGAGCAGGTCGAGCAGCTGGCGCAAAAGAACGCCATCACGCGCGCCGTCGGCGTCTACGAGCACGTCGAGCCCGACACTTTGGTCGTGGACCTGCTGCAGGGTGATCGCTTCCTTTTGTGCTCGGACGGCTTGTCCGGCTACTTCGAAGACGAGCTCGAGCAGCTGGGCAAATTCCTGGCCAATCCCGACGCGGACGTGGTCGTGCGCCAGCTGATCGACTGGGCCAACGATCACGGCGGAAAAGACAACATCACCTCCGTGCTCGTCACGCTCGGTGACGCCTCCAATCGCGACGAGGGCCGCGCCAAGAAGCTGCAGCTGCAGCGTGACATCTTGGCGCGCATGCCGCTGTTTCGCCCGCTCAACGATCGCGAGATCTTGCGCGTGCTGCAGGTGACCGACGTGCTGAGCTACAAGCCCGGCGAAATCGTGATCACCGAGGGCGAGAAGGGTGAGGAGCTGTTCATCGTGCTGTCCGGACAGCTCAAGGTGATGCGCAACGGCGCGGAGGTCGCCACGTTGCCCCAAGGCGCGCACGTCGGAGAAATGGCGCTGGTGCGCAGCCAGCCGCGCTCGGCCACCGTCGTGTCCGACGGCATGAGCGAGCTGATGGTGATCCGGCGCCAAGAGTTCTTCGAGATCTTGCGCAAGGAGCACCAGCTGGCGGTCAAGCTGCTCTGGCAGTTCACGGGTGTGCTCGCCGACCGGCTCGCGGAGACGACGCGCGAGCTCGGCGCCGCGAAAGAAGAGCTGGCGGCCGAGGACATCACGAACGAAATCTTCGCGGGCGACGAGGACGAAGATCGCAAGACCCTCGTCATTCCCCCGCCTCCGCCCTCGCGCCGCGCCGAATGATGCGCCCCGCGCTCGCCATCTGGGCCCTCGCGCTGCTGGCTTCCGCCTGCAGCAAGCAGCCGGCAGAACAGAAGCTACAGCCGGCGGCGTCGGCGTTGCCCGTCGTCAGCGGCGTTGCCAGCACCGCGCAGCCTCCGCCGAGCGCCGAGCCGCCTCCCGCCGCGCCCGCGCCGATCTGCCGGGTGCTGCGCCTGACCGGCGGTGGCAAGGTGGGTGATGCCGCGCTCGAGACGGGCGCGGAGCTCGACGGCGCCGAATGGGTCTCACTGGAGCCAGGTGCGAGCCTCACCCTCAAGCACTCCGCGAGCGGTCGCGAGCTGTCCGTAGCCGGGCCGGCGCTCTTGCGGCCTTGCCGCCGTGGCCGCGAGCAGCTGCTGCTCGCGCGTGGTAAAGTAACGGGTGGTGGCGGAGTTGGCGCGCGGCCGGGGGCCGAGGTGTCGATCGCCACGCCCGTCGCGGCGGTGCGCTACGGTGACGCCGAGGTCATCGTGAGCGTCGATGACAAACAGCTCAGCGTCGCCGTGCGCAGAGGACAAGTCGAGCTCGACTCAGGCTCCGAGCGCGCGCTCAAGTCGCCGCTGCGCGCCAAAGACAAGCTCGCGGTGCCGCTGGGCAAGCCCGACGTCGCTCAGCTGCTCGCGCGGTGTCAGGCCGCCGCCGAAGAGGCCGAAGCCACCGCGCGTCGCGTCGGTGATCGCTCCGCGCCCGAGCCTTTGGGCGAGCGCGCGCAGGCCAACGTGCGAGCACGCAAGGCGGCGCGCAGCGCGTGCACGGTCGCGGCCGCCGCGACTGGGCTCGTGGCCGACCCCGCCGAACGCGCCAGCCTCTGGGCCGAGGCTGCGCGGTGGGAGGGTCTGTGGGAGACCGTGCCCCGGCGTGGCCGCGCTCGGACCCCGGAAAAGTGACCGATCCGTTGACAGTTCGGAGCTCGCGCCGCTAGCGTCCGCTGAAACGGGCGCGTGTGTTGGCCCGAGGTCCCAGGATGAGGCGCTTGACCTTGAAAACGTGCTCTGCCCTGCCTCTCGCCGGGCTGCTGATGTCCTCACTGGCCCACGCCGAGGAGCCACGCAAAGTCAGCGAGCCGTCGGTGCTGCGGGAGCCGTCGGAGGTCGTGCAGGTAGTAGACGCTTTCGACGACGAAGATCTGTTCGATTTGCACCTGTCGCTCGGGTACCAGAGCACCTGGAAGAGCGCGAAGATCCTACGAGAAACCGCGCTGACGGACGCCGGCTTCAGCGACGGCGGCTACTCCCGAGCCAACCTCAACGTCGCCGAGTATTCGCAGCGAGTCAGCCGCCTCAACGCGCGCGCCGACATCGGCCTGTTCAAGGACATCGCGCTCGTCATCCGCCTGCCGGTCGTGCTGTCCGACGATCGCGAGCTCAAAGGTCTCGACGGCAGCGATCGGAACCAGTCGTTCGCGCTGCAGGGCGCGCCCGGTGAGCAGCTGTTCCGCTTACCGTTCAAGTCGCCGACCCGCAGCGGCGTCGAGTACTTGGCGATCGGCATCGACGCGGCGCCGATGAACCAGGCGCGCGACGCCACCAAGCCCACCTGGGTGATCGGCTTCGAAGGCCGCTTCGACGTGAGCGAGCCGATGCACGCCTGCAGCAAGAGCCGCACCGGGCTGAACGTCAACTCGGGGCTCGATCCGAGCGTGCCGCAGCAAGAGTGCGCCCACCCTTCGGACATCAACCGCAACGGCGTCGGCCGAGAGTACGCGCGGGGGCCAGATGGTGAGCTCATCACTGGCGGCCCACTCGAAGGCACTTTCTCGGGCGGTCGCAAGCCGGGCGTCAGCCGAGGCGTCACGGCGCTCGAGGCCCACACCATCGTCTCTCGGCGTGTGAAGTACATCGAGCCCTACGGCGGATTCCGCGCTCTGTTCGAGTTTCAGAACGACAGCAGCGACTACGGCACGACCGATCTGAAGGGCTCGCTCGTCAACCACCCGCCGCTGCGCGGCACGATGATCTTCGGCCTCAACGTGATCCCGTGGGAGATCCGCGAGGCCTTCCAGCGCTTGGCCTTCGACGTCCGCTTCACCGGCACCTACGTGTCGGAGGGGCGTGACTACTCGGAGCTGTTCGACGCCCTGGGCACCTCCGACGCTTCCTCTCTGCGTTACCCGAGCTTCGCCGAGTATCAGGCCGGAAACCCGGCGCAGCGCCCCGGCGGCACGCCCACTTCCGTCGTGAACCCCAACTCGCAGAAGGTGTACTTCACCGGCCTGACCGACGTGCAGCAGCACGGCGTGTACACGCTGTCGGCGAGCGTGAACTGGCAGGTGGGCGAGTTCGTGAAGTTCAACTTGGGCGCCGCCTACACGCTGACGCAGGCGCACTTCATCACCTTCGATCAGGCCTGCAACCCCGATTTCGACAACGATCTGACGAAGGCCGGTCCGTGCCAGGCATCGGACGCGACCAACATGAAGACCAAGGCTAGCGGCATCCCGAACCCCAACTATCGCAAGGCCATCAACGATCCCGGCCACCGCTTCAAGGTCAGCGACTCGAGCGATTTCGACGCTTGGGTGAACGCGACCGTGATGTTCTGATGCCATGACTCGCCGCGCCCTTCGTGCGGCCGCTCTTGCGCTCTCGCTGACGGCTTCCGCTCACGCAGGGCCGAATGACGTGATCGCGCTGCGCGCCGCTGCCGCCACCGAAGGCAGCGCCGAGCCCGACGCGGGGGTGGCGGCGCAGCTGCCGAACGTCGACCGGCTCGTGACGGAGGCGGTCCAAGATCTCGGGCTGACCCTCGCGCTCGAGCCGCGCGGAGCACGGGAGGTGCCGAGCGACGACGAGCTCGTCGAGCGCGCGAAGGAGTCGTGGGTCGTGCAGCCGTCGCTGGCTCGCGAGGACGACGGGCTCCGCATCCGCATCGTCGCAGTTCGCCCGGGGACGCGCGTGATGCTCGTGCGCAGCGAAGCCACGAGCGAAGACGAGCTCGACGTGCGCGTCGCCGTGATGATGCGCGACGTGCTGCGCGGCAAAGCGGAGGTCGCGTCGCCGGTCGCGCCCGAAGAGCTCCCGGTGGAGCCGAGCGAGCCGCGCTCGTCCGGTCGCGCCGTGTTGGCGCTCAACGCCGCGGTTTTCGGGGGATACGTCGGCTACTCGATCCAGGCCGCCAGCGGCTCTTCAGACGAGCGCTTGGTTTACCCGCTCGTGGCGCTCGGCACCGGCGTCGGTCTCGGTGCCTCGATGCTGGTCGCCGATGAATGGGACGTGAGCGTGGGCCGAGCCTGGTTCCTGTCGGCGGGCCTGTGGTGGCCGACGAGCTCCGGACTGCTGCTCGCCGCGCACTACGACGTGCCGGAGGAAGATCGCTACGTGTATGGGGTGGTCGCGGGCACGGGCGGCGTGGCGCTCGCCGTCGCGGGCATCAGCTTGACGCGAGTCACCGATGGCGACGCGCTCTTGGCCCACAGCGGCGGCGTGCTCGGTATGGGCCTAGGCGGGCTCACTCAGCTCTTCATCGAAGGCCGCACGAGCCTGACGCCGCTCGCGGGCATGGGCTACGGAGCCGCCGTGGGCACCCTCGGCGCTGGCATCTTGGCCACGCAAATCGACGCGAAGGCCTCGCGCTTGTTGCTGATCGATCTGGGCGCGACGCTGGGCGCGCTCACGGGCGCCGCTGCCGGAAGCCCGCTCTTGCTCGTCGATCAAGAAGAGAGCAAGCCGCGTACTCGCGCCTGGCTGGGTAGCATCTTCGCGGGCAGCCTGCTGGGCGCGGGCATCGGCTGGTACTCCACTCGTCAGAAGCACGCCGCTTCGTCGGCGCCCGCGGTGCTGCCGGCGTTGCCGTACGCGTTCGCGACGCCGGAGGCGCGGGGAGCGCGCCTCGAGGCCGGTCTGCTCGGGCGGTTCTGAGCATGAGCGCGCCGCCAGCGGGCGAGCTCGAGGAGGAAGCGCTGGCGATCCGGCTCTCGGCCGAGCTCGACGGCCATCGCGCCGACGAGGCGGTGTTGCGCTCGTTCCCTGATTTTTCGCGCAAGGAAGTGAAGGCGCTGTTCGAAGCGGGACGAGTTCGCGTCGACGGGCGGAGGGTGAAGAAGGGCGATCGCGTCGCGGGCGGCGCCGAGCTTCGGCTGGCGGCGCCGCTGCTCGCGATCGCGCCGGATGCGTCGCTGCCGCTGCGGGTGCTGTTCGAGTCGGCCGACTTCGTGATCGTCGACAAGCCCGCGGGGCTCCCGACCGCCCCCGTGGTGCGCAGTGAGCCGCGCTCGCTCGCCGCGGCTCTGCTCGCCCGCTACCCCGAGATGCGTGGCGTGGGCTTCAGGGCGCGCGAGCCTGGTCTCGTGCATCGGCTCGACACCGAGACGTCCGGCGTCGTGCTGGCGGCGCGTCACGCGGCGGCGTTCACGGCGGCGCGTGAGCTGTTCGAGGCATCGCGCATCGAGAAGCGCTACCTGGCCCTGACGGAGCCTGGCATCTCCGCGAGCGGACAGCTTGCGACTTGGCTCGGGCCGCATCCCGCAGACGCGCGCCGCGTGCAGGTGTACACGGAGGCGCCCGAAGCCTACGCCAAGCACGCGCGCACCGAGTACCGCGTGGTCGAGCGCGGACCGCGCTTTTGGCTGGTGGAGGTCACGGTGGCCAGCGCGTTCCGCCACCAAGTGCGCGCCCATTTGGCGCACCTAGGCTACCCGATCGCGGGCGACGCGGTGTACGGCGGCAAGCCGGCGCCCGAGCTCGGCTCCCGGCACGCGCTTCACGGCTCTTACATCGCGTGGGCGGGAGACGCCGTGCGGAGCGGCTTCCGCGCCGAGGCCAGCCTGCCGCTCGAGCTCGGTGCGCTGCTCCGAGGCGGCGGCTCCTGAGTGAGCAGCTCTACGAGCTCATCCACGAGCGCGAGCGTCTCCGTTACCGTCGGCAGCTTCGGCCGTAGCAGCGCGACGCGCTCCTCTGGCTTGCGCCCGCGCTGAAAAGAAGTCGCGCCCAGCAGCAGCTGCTCGCACGGCGAGCCCTCGCGCACGCGCAGCAGCAAATACGGCTCGGCCACCACGCCGCCCAAACCGAGCGCGTGCTCGGCGCCGATCTCGAGCGCCAAGAAGCCGGAGCGCGCGCCACGCGGTTGCACGAGCAGGCGCAGCTCGTCCGCGTCGCGGCTGCCTTGCGGCAAGCGGGCGAGCGGCACCGCGCGCGTCCCGCCGCGGCGTAGCCCCTTCAGTACCCGGCGCAGCACGCCGCGCGGATCGCTGCCCGGCGTCGCCGGCAGCTCGCGGGCTCGACCGGTGAGGAAAACGGGCAACAGCACCGTTCCGGCCAGCAGCAGCTCGACCGCGCGGTACGGCGACACGCGTCGCTCGAGGAAGTGCAGCACCACGAGCACGCTGCCGAGCGCGCCCAGCACCAGCGTGCCGCGCCAATCCGTGCCGTCGAGGAAGCGGCCGGGCAGCTTCTGCTCGCGGCGCGCGAAGGCGTCGCTCTCCGACAACGGAAACCATTGCCCGGGCCCGCGCGGAGCAGGGCGGCCCGCCTTGGCGTAGAGCGCGGCGCAAGCCATGGCGCCCAAGACGAGCGCGCCGACCAGCGTCGGCTCGTCCCAGCGGCCGCCGGCGATCACCGCCATGCCCAGCAGCACTCCGCCGAGCGCGGCGCGCAGGCCAGGCGCGAGCGGCACGAGCGCGCGCGCTTCGGCTTGGCGGAGCTCCGCCGCAGCCCGAAAGCCGCGCCACTTCGCGAAGAGCAGCGCCCCGAAGGCGAGCCCGGAGGCCAGCGCGCCGAGCAGCCAGCCCAGCCGTTCGCGCGGCGTCTCGCCCAGCTCGCGCGAGATGAGGGTGGCTCCCGTCCGCAGCGGCGCCGCCGAAGCGAAGCCCTCGAACGCAGCATCATCGACCCACACCCGCCACAGCGCCGGCTCGCCTCGGGCGACGTGCGGACGCACGACCTCCAGCTCGTCCTTACCCGGCGCTCGGCGCAGGTTACCGATGAACACGCCGCCGAGCTCGTCGAGCTCGTTGACGGCCGCGCCACTCGAGCCGGGGGTCGGCAGCATCGGCGCGACGCTGGCTTCCGGGATGCGGA
Source organism: Pseudomonadota bacterium (assembly GCA_023431345.1). Lineage (GTDB taxonomy): Bacteria > Myxococcota_A > Polyangia > Polyangiales > Polyangiaceae > PMG-095. The sequence continues at coordinate 78,295 of JAEYWK010000010.1, read as the reverse complement.
AGATCACGCGCGCCGAGTCCAGGCCGTCGTCGAAGCGAGGCCCGACCCAGCGCAGCTCCACGTGCGAGCCGCGCTGACGAATCAGCTCACGCTGGGCCAGCTGGGTGCGGTAGCTGAAGCGAAAGACATACGAGCCAGTCTTCAGCCCGCGCTCGCGCTCGACGACCAGCTTGAGCGAGCCGTCCGGCTCTCGGGTCACGCTCAGCGGCACCGTGCCGAACTTGGGGTCGTCGGTGCAAATCAGGCTGGCATCGGGCAGCGGTACCGCGTCGCCATCGACCCCGGCTATCGACAGCTCCGAGAGCGGGCCTCCGCGCAGCCGCACGCCCAGCTCTTGACTGACGGTGGCGGAGCCATTGCGCTCGACGTCCACGACCGCCGAGTGCGCGGTCACGCGCGTCTCGACCCACGCTCGCGCGGGAATGGCCGCGAAAAGCACGGCCATCGCGAGCAGGGCGGCGAGATGTCGTCTCAAGACATACATCAGACCACCTGTGCATACCTTGGCCGCTAGAACGGGCCAAAGTTTCGGTATCTTTTGAGCTTATTTAAGCCGGCGGTCAGTCGACCTTCTTCAGGGCGTCGCGCAACTTCGGGCCGGCTTGCACGACCGCCGCGCTCGCGTCGGTGAATGCGGCGGCGGGGACCTCGAAGTCGATGCGCGCCGAGCCGGGCCCGGTGGCGGTCGAGAAGCTGATGGGCGAGCTCCCGCGGGAAGGCGTGTTTTCGATCGCCTTCATGACCTCCGGCTCTTTCGCCGAGCGAGCGAGGTACCGAGCGAGGTGACTCAAGGTAAAGAACCCGCCCACGAGCAGCTCGTCGCTGCGCGCCGGCTTCGCAAACGGCACGCCAGGCTCGCGCTTTCTGTGCTCGGCCATCACCCTCAGCATCTCTTGGGTGTCGCTACCGCCGAGCAGGTAGGTGCTCTGGCCGTCCGGTTGTACGACGAAGATCAAGCGCGCGAGCCCTTTGTCGTCGATGTCCGAAAAGGCGTTCTCGATGATCTTGCCCCACGAGGCGTCCACCTCCGTCCACGCCTTGGCGTCGAGCGTGAGCTCGAACGCGGTCGCGGGAGCCTTGAAGCCGGGGATCTTGAGCGCCTTCTTCGTCACCTTGGGCCACGCCTTATCGGAAATCGGTTGCTTGGATTTGAGCCAGCGCTTGAGGGCGGCGTCGCTCGCGAAGGCGAACAAATCGTCGTACATGGCCAGCAGGCGGGGCGAGGGCTCGCTGAAGCGGCTGATGGTGGTGTCGCCACGCAGCGAAGCCTGGGGCGCGGCTTGCGCTGGCGCGGCGATGAACACGTAGTTTTCGGGCAGCTTGGCGAACCAGGCGTCGACGAGCCGGTGCGCGCGCTTGCGAGACGCCTCGGGGAGCTTCTCGTGCTCCAAGAAACCTTCCACGAGATCGCCCAAGATGCGGCCCATCGCCGCGTAGCGTTCGGCGGGCATGGCGGTGGAGTACGCGGCGACGGTCGTGCCGGGCGGAAGGCGCGGCAAGTCCGCGGGCAGCGCGGAAGGCCGGGTCGCGGCGATGGTGCCCGCGACCCAAGAGCTCTGCCCTTTGAGCTTGAGCTCGCCCGAAGCCGTCAGCACGTTGCGCGCGGTGTCGAGCCGCGCTTCCAGGCGCAGCTGGTCGAGATCGGCGAACAGGTTGATGGTCTCGTCGACGGCGCCGTAAATGATGTCCGAGAGCGCCTTATCGAAGCGCGGATTGTCGAGCGCCACCTCGCGCACGCCCAAGCCCGCGATGAGCCTGAGGGCGGCGACGTCGTTCGTGTACTTGTCTTGAATCGGCTTGGCGTCGAGCGTGAGCTCGAAATCTGCGCCCGTTTGCGCTTCGCTCGGCAACCCGCGCGTGGCGTAGGGCAAGAGCGTGTCCACGTCTTTCGCGGTGCGGCCGCACACCAAGCGCGCGGGCGCGGGGCCCAAGCTCACCGCGATCGCGCAGCTGACATCGGGGAAGTCACCCACGCGGTAAACGCCAGGCCCCAGCTTGTGCGCCGGCATTTGCAGCTGCTCCGCCGCTTGGAGCGCAGCGTCGAGCGACTTGAGCCCCACTGCGCCCACCACCAGCGGCGGCGGCACCTTGCCTTGACCGAACGTGTCGAGCGCCACCACCATTTCGACGGGGGCCTCCCACAGCACCGCCTGGGCGAGCGGGCGCGCATCTTGCGGCATCATGTCCTCGAGACGAAGCGGCAGTGAGCTCCACTTGGCTAGCGTCTCCACGAACGCGCGTGGCCGTGCGATCCGCCCCACCACCGCCACCTCGGTGGGGCGCGCGACCGGCGAGAGGTCCGGAGCTTCTTCGGGAGCCGGGCTCGCGATGTCGATCGGCGCCGGAGCTGGGGCCTTCGCCTCCTGCTTGCCACCACAACCCACGATCGCCAACGCCGCCAAAGCACTACCCATCCAAGAGCGCATCCGAGGCAGGCTAGTGCCCCCCTTCGCGGGTCGCAATCGCTTCCGAGCGCGGCGTTACCCCCCGCTCGGCCGCGCGCGCCGTGCCCTCCGCTCTAGCCAGCGCACCGCCTTGAGGTAGGCTCGTCCGATGGCGGTCAAGGTTTATCAGTACGCGAAGTGCTCCACGTGCCGAAAGGCGCTGAAGTGGCTCGACGCTCGCGGCGTCGATTACAGCTCCGTCGACATCGTCACCACGCCGCCCAAGAAGGCGGAGCTCAGCCGCGCGCTGAAAAGCGGCTTCCCTTTGAAAAAGCTGTTCAACACCTCTGGGCAGTCCTACCGGGACGGCGGCTGGGGCAAGAAGCTCGCCAGCATCAGCGACGCCGAGGCCCTCGACGCGCTGGTCGCCGACGGCAAGCTCGTCAAGCGCCCCTTCGTCATCGCGGGTGACACCTTCTTGGTCGGCTTCGACGAGCCCGCCTACCAATCGACCTTCAAGCAGTAGAGCGCCTCCGGCTTGGAGCCCTGCGTCGCCAGCACGCTGTGCAGACGCGGAGCTCCCTCCACTGACGAACTTTTGGCCGTCTAGTTTGGCTCGGCCGCCAAAGGTACGGTGGCGAAGTGAACCTGAAGCTACTGATGGACGGCATCGTGCGCCAAACTACGGTGCTCCTCGCCCAACTGTCGACGGCGGACGGCGCTCGATCGCCGCTCTCGCACGTCGCCGATCAGGTCTTCATGGAGCTGGCGCGCGAGATCGAAGCCCAAGGCGTGCGCCGCCAAGTCGTGGCCGACATGTTCGGCATGGCGCTCCGCTCCTATCAGAAAAAGATGCGCCGGCTAACCGAGAGCGGCAGCGTGAGTGACAAGACGCTCTGGCAGGCCGTGTTCGATCTGGTCGAGCAAGAGCAGCCCACGCGTAGCCGCTTGCTCGAGCGCTTTCAATTCGACGGCGAGCGCGAGGTCGCTTCGGTGTTGAAAGACCTGGTGAAGAGCGGCCTCGTTTGCGTCAGTGGCACGGGGGACGACGCCGTTTACGCCATCACCAGCGACGCGCAGCGCGACAAAGTTCAGCGGCGTCAAGACGTCGACTCGGTGGCGAGCTTGGCGTGGTTGCTCATCTTCCGTCACGAGGTCGCGGCGCGCGGCGAGCTGCCGACGCGGCTCGGCGTCGACCCGACCATCGCGAGCGCGGCGCTCGACGAGCTCGTGCGTTCCGGCCGCGTCCGTGAGGTCGACGGCAAGCTACTGTCGACGAACGTGGTGCTCCCGCTCGGCGCCGAGCAGGGCTGGGAGACGGCGATCCTGGATCACTTTCGAACCGTTGCGGTCGCGATCGCCACCAAGATCCGCACTGGTTTCGGGGGGGCGAAAGCCGACGATCGCATCGGCGGCTCCACCTTCACCTTCACGGTAGGGCCAGGCCATCCTCATGAGCAGGAGGTCTACCAGCTGCTCAAGCGCACGCGGCAGAGCGCGCAAGCGCTGTGGGACAAGGTCGCGGCGCACAACCAAGATCATCCTCCCGACGGGGAGCTCAGCACTCAGGTTTCGTTCTACGTGGGGCAGGTGATTTCGATGGCTGACGAGGACAACGCGGGGAAGGCAACATGAGGCGGCGAGCGCGCTGGGTGCTGGGGCTTCTGCTGTTGGGAGCGATGGCCGTAGCTACTTCTTGCGGTGGTCGCGCGCACGTCGATGGCACCGACAGCAACACGCATTGGCTGAGAGAGTGCGAGCGCGACGAGCAGTGCGGCACCCTCAGCTGCATCTGCGGCATCTGCAGCTCCGAGTGCGACGAACGCCGAAGCTGCAGCGCTTTCGGGGCGGACGCCCGTTGCGAGGTGCCGGCAGGCTGCGATGCTCGGGGGGCGACCGCGTGCGTGCGACGGGTCTCCGCCGCGGGCGGCAGCGCTAGCGGCGGCAGCAGCAGCACGGCGGGCTCCGGCGGGGGCTCATCTCTCGACTGTGCCGCCATGGACGCTCGTTCCAATGGCGATGGCTGCGTGCGCACCGTCGGCTACGCCTGGAACGGCACCAACTGCCAGGCCATCGAGTGCGGTTGCACGGGCGCTGACTGCGAGGGCATCTTCCTCAGCGCCGACGAGTGCGACCACGAGTATCGGCGATGCTACGAATCCAGGAAAATCAGCCGGTCGTGCAGCACTCACGGCGACTGCATGCTGCAGTCGCGGATGTGTTGCCCCCCTTGCGTGCTAACGGACGCGGCTACCTTCGGGGACGTGTTGATCGCCACCAGCGCGTCGTCGCCGTCGCTGCGCGACGCCGGCAACTGTCTCGGGCCTGAGCCCCAGGGGGGCTGTGGCACCTGCGCGCCAGCGGAGCCATTCACGGCTTATGCGGCGTGCATCGAGGGGGAGTGTCGGCTGCTCGACACCACCGAAGACGCCGCCTGCTCCGAGCCCGAGGATTGCTACCTGCGGACCCGAGACTGCTGCGAGTGCGGCGGAGATTTTTCGGAGACGGGCCTGATCGCCGTCAGCACCTTCGCTCTCCATCCGTACTGCCAGCCCGCTCAGGGGTGTCCGGAATGTGCGGCAGGGGAGCCATCGGATCGCGCGCAGGCGACCTGCGACTCCGAGCGGGGGCTATGTCGGGTCGGGTTCATCCCGAAGTAGCCCAGCTCGAGGCCGCACAAAGGACGACGCCCCCGGCGGATGGCCGAGGGCGTCGCTTCTCGCAGTCGGGTGACGGTTAGTTCGACTCTTCGAACTCGGCGTCGATCACGTCGCCCTTCTTCTTCTTGCCGCCCTCGTCGCTCGGGGCCGCGTCGCCGCCCGGAGCAGCGCCGGGCGCGCCGCCCGGAGCCCCGCCGGGGACGCCTTCGTACAGCTTGGCGGCCATGGCGTGCGCTTCCTTCTCGAGCGCCTCGAGCGAGGCTTGCACCTTGGCGTCGTCTTGCTTCTCGACCGCCTCGCGGCCTTCCTTGATCAGCTTCTCGATGTTGCCGATGTCGATGCCGGCGAGCTTGTCCTTGTTCTCGCTGATCTGCTTTTCGAGCGAGTAGCACATGTTGTCGAGCTTGTTACGACGCTCGATCTCCTCGCGACGGCGCTTGTCTTCCTCTTCGTGCGCTGCCGCTTCCTTCACCATGCGGTCGATGTCGTCCTTGTTGATGCCGGACGACGCGGTGATGGTGATGCGCTGATCCTTGCCCGTCGCCAGATCCTTGGCGCCGACGGAGAGGATGCCGTTGGCGTCGATATCGAAGGTGACCTCGATCTTCGGCATGCCGCGCGGAGCCGCAGGCAGACCTTCGAGGTGGAACTTGCCGAGCGTACGGTTGTAGCGAGCTTCCGCGCGCTCGCCTTGCAGCACGTGGATCTCGACGCTGGTCTGGTTATCGCTCGCGGTCGAGTAGATCTCCTTCTTTTGCGTCGGGATCGTGGTGTTGCGCGGGATCATCACCGTCATCACACCGCCCAGCGTCTCCACGCCGAGCGATAGCGGAGTGACGTCGAGCAGCACGACGTCTTGCACGTCACCCGAGAGCACGCCGCCCTGCACGGCCGCGCCGATGGCCACGACCTCGTCCGGGTTCACGCCCCTGTGCGGCTCTTTGCCGAAGAACTTGCTGACCGTCTCCTGCACGAGCGGGATGCGCGTCGAGCCACCGACGAGCACGACCTCGTTGATGTCGGTCGGCTTCTTCTTGGCGTCGTCGAGGGCGCGCTTCACCGGCTCCATCGAGCGCTCCACGAGCGGGCGGATCATCTGCTCGAGCTTGGCGCGCGACAGCTGCTTCTGCAGGTGCTTCGGGCCAGAAGCGTCCGCGGTGAGGTAGGGGAGGTTGATGGTCGACTCTTGCTTGTTCGAGAGCTCGATCTTCGCCTGCTCAGCCGCGTCTTTCAGGCGCTGGATCACCATCTTGTCTTTGGAGACGTCGAGGCCCGAGTCCTTCTTGAACTCAGCCACCAGCCAATCCATGATCAGGTGGTCGACGTCGTCACCGCCGAGGTGCGTGTCGCCGTTGGTCGAGATCACCTGCACCACGTTGTCGCCGACCTCGAGGATCGAGATGTCGAAGGTGCCGCCGCCGAAGTCGTAGACCGCGATGATCTCGTTGTTCTTCTTGTCGAGGCCGTACGCGAGCGCGGCCGCGGTCGGCTCGTTGATGATGCGCTTCACGTCGAGGCCGGCGATCTTGCCGGCGTCCTTCGTGGCCTGGCGCTGCGCGTCGTTGAAGTACGCGGGCACCGTGATGACCGCCTCGGTCACCTTCTCGCCCAGGTAATCTTCCGCGGCCTTCTTCAGCTTCTGCAGCACCTTCGCCGCGACCTCGGGCGGCGCCATGGCCTTGCCGCGCGCCTCGATCCAAGCGTCGCCGTTCGGGCCTTTCGTCACCTTGTAGGGGACGCGCGCCGCCTCGCTCGAGCCTTCCTCGAACCGACGGCCGATGAAGCGCTTGGCCGAGTAGATGGTGTTCTCGGGGTTCGTTACCGCCTGGCGTTTGGCAATCTGACCGACGAGGACCTCGCCCTTGTCATCCCACGCCACGACGGACGGCGTCGTCCGCGCGCCCTCTTCATTGACGATGACCTTGGCTTCCTTGCCTTCCATCACCGAAACGACGCTGTTCGTCGTTCCGAGGTCGATTCCGATAATCTTGCCCATAGCGTGCTCCTCAACTCCTGCCGGTAACCCGGCTTGGCCCCGGCCGCCTGCTAGTGGCGCCACGGAAACCTGAATCCTTTGCGATGTCGGGCTCGTCCCGACTGACCGACGGCCGGCAACATAATCATGTCGATCCGGGGGTCAAGGACGGAGCGGGCACGTTTTTTGGACGCGGCGACTGACGTTTCCTCTTGACCAATTTAGCCGCGCGGTTAAGGTCCCGCCTCCCTTCCCGGGGCTGTAGCTCAGCTGGGAGAGCGCTGCGTTCGCAATGCAGAGGTCAGGGGTTCGATCCCCCTCAGCTCCACCGAAAAACGAAGACCGGCGGTTCTCGATAGGACCGCCGGTCTTCGTTTGTAGAGCCGAGCTCCGAGGGATGTACGCGCAATCGAGGTGCCGCACCGAGAGCGCGACGAGTCTCTGCTTCAGTCTCTGGCCGCGCCTTGCGCCAGGTCTTGTCGGCTCAGCTGGCCGGCGTCGCCCGCTTTCGGCGGGTCGCCGGTGACGATGGCCTTGGCCACGCTGAACAGGGCGATCAGACGCGGCTGGGTGGACTTGAGGTAGTAGGCCGAGTCGGCGCGGACCTCGATCAAGGCGATGCGCGGGTCATCGGGGCCGCCATCGCGCTCGCCGCCCTCGTCACCGAGCCAGGCCTTCCAGTCCGGCTTGTAGAGCTCGTGGATGAGCGCCTTGTCTTGGGTCACGTGGGCGGTGCCGCTGACGGAGACGTACTCGCGCGTGCCGTCCTTGTAGTAGCCGAGGTTGACCTGCGGGTCGGCGATGAGCTCGTCGAGCTTGCCGCTGTCGGCGCTGGTCATGAACCACAGGTCGGTGCCGGCACGCCTCGCTTGCGTCTGCATGGGGCGTGACACGAGCGCTCCGCTTCGCGTGCGCGTCGTGAGCATCGCGGTCTCGATGCCGTCGATGAGCTCGTACAATTGCTCGAGCTTTTTCTCGGTGGGCAGCTGCGCTTGTTCTTCCTGGTCACGAGCTTCCTTGGCCATGGGCGGCCGAGCTGCAGGGCGCGTGCCGACGGACGGAGGTCGGACGGCGCCAACGGAACACGGCAAATCGCCCCGCTGAGTCGTCGCAGCCCGTGACGCCGCCGCCCAGCTCGCCCCGGCGAGCGGTGCTCGATGCGTGCACGAATCTTGCGAGCGACGGGAGATGAGCTTCGTTTGGTCTGCTGGGGACCGCGTGCGCGCGCTGGCCGAAGCCTCGGGCTTGATGGTCGGCAAGGCGCTCGCGCCGATCACGGGCGCTCTCAGCGCCGCGCGTCGCGCGCGCATGTTCCACCCGGACGGCGTCGCCTATCGGGCGGAGGTGCGCGCGCTCGCGAGCGAGAGTGACCTCGAGCCCCTGGGCGAGCGCCTCGCGGGTCACGCGCTCGTGCGTTTCTCGAGCGCCCTCTGGCGCGACGGTCGCGAGCTCCCCGACGTGCTGGGCGCCGCCGTACGCTTCGACGCGGGGCAAGATCTCCTGCTCGCCACGATCCGCTTCCCGTGGACGATGCCCTTCGCGCCCCTGGCCACGAACTTCCACAGCTTCCTGTGGAATCATTACCACGCGGTCTCGCCCTTCGAGGTTCGCAGCATCGGACCCGTCAAGCTGCGCTTGCGCTCGCCGCGCATCGGCAACGCGAGCTTTCAAACCCGCGAGCGGCACTTCCAGGAGATGGTGCGCGAGGGTCGTGCGCGCTTCGTGCTCGAGCTGCGGCGGTTGGGCCTGAGCCCTTGGTCGCGTCACTGGCAGAGCGTGGCCGAGCTCGTGGTCAAGGAGCCTGCAACGGTGGATCAGGCGGCGCTCCGCTTCTCACCGTTCCGGGCCGGCGCCGGCATCCAGCCGATCGGGTTCGTGCACGCGATCCGGCTCGCTGCCTACGCCGCCAGCCAAGACGCGCGACCGTCGCGGGCGTGAACGGCCGGGGCAGGCACACTTCCGGTGGGCCGCCGCGAGCCCTAGGCTCTGACCGTACGGTCATGAAGCTCGCACTCTCCGCCCTCGATTTGGTCCCTGTCTCCACTGGCATGTCGAGCGGCCAAGCCATCCAGGAGAGCCTGACGCTCGCGCGCGAGCTCGACACGCTCGGCTACCGGCGCCTCTGGTACGCCGAGCACCACAACATGCCCGCCATCGCCAGCACTACCCCCGCGACGATGATCGCGCTGGCCGCGCAACAAACAGAGCGCATCCGTGTCGGCTCCGGCGGGGTCATGTTGCCGAACCACGCGCCGCTGCAGATCGCCGAAACCTACAAAATGCTGGAGGCCATCCATCCCGGTCGGATCGATCTCGGCATCGGCCGGGCTCCCGGCACCGATCAGGTGACCGCGCTCGCTCTGCGCCGCTCGAAAGAGGCCTTGCTCGCCAATGATTTCCCGGCGCGCCTCGATGAGCTGCGCGAGCTCGGCTCGGGTGAGCAACGCTCGCACCCGTTCACCGGCGTCACCGCGTTCCCCGAAGACGTGCCGCTGCCGCCCATCTGGTTGCTCGGCTCGAGTGACTTCAGCTCGGCGCTCGCGGCCCAGCTCGGCCTGGGCTTCGCCTTCGCCGCCCATTTCAGTCCGGATCGGCCCGACCTGCCCATGCTCGGCTATCGGCGCCAGTTTCGAGCGGTCGACGCGCTCGAGGCCCCGCACGCGATCCTCACCCTGTCGGTGATTTGCGCCGATACGGACGCCGAAGCCGTGCGCCTCGCCAGCAGCATGCAGCTCTCATGGGTGCGCTTGCGCGCAGGGCGCCCCACCAAGATCCCGTCACCCGAGGAGGCGCTCGCGTATCCCTACTCGGAGGCGGACCTGGCGGCGGCGGAGTATTATCGACGGCTGCAGGTCGTGGGTACACCGGAGCAGGTGCGGCAGCGCATCGAGACGCTCGCGGCCCGCACGCAGGCCGACGAGGTGATGGTGACGACCGTCACGCACGATCCGGCCGCGCGCCTTCACTCGTATCGGCTCTTGGCGCAAGCCTGCGCCTGAGCCAGCACCACGCGAAGAGCACCACGCGAAGAGCACATTTGCCCGGGCCGACGCCGGTTGTGCTACTCGGTACCACCGCCTTGAGAACGATTCGCATTTCACAGAAGATTCCTGCCTCGGTCGATGCGCTGTGGGGGGCCTGCGCCACGCCCACCGGCATCGCGGGCTGGCAGGCCGACAGGGTGACGGGCGAGGTCGAGCCCGGCGAAACCTTGGGTCTTGGGTGGCCCGATCTCGGGGTGTCGATTCGTCTCGACGTGCTCGAGCGGCTCGAAGGGCGACGGGTGGTGTTCGGCCACGGCGATTCGCGCGTGCGCTTCGACGTCAAAGAGGGCGAGGTCGAGCTCTCGCACTCCGCTCCCTTCGAAGACGACGAAGAGGTGGGCACCGAATCTTCTTGGCGACTGGCGCTCGGCACGCTCGCGCATTACCTCGACCGCTATCCCGGTAGAGCGCGAGAGACGGTGTGGCTCGTCAAGCCCGCTCCGGCCAGCGCCGAGGCGGCGCACGCCTTCTTCACGCTGCCCGACGCGCTCGGCGCGTGGCTCGGGCGCTCGTCGGCGCCGCTGGGTCCGGTCGGCTCTCGCTACCGCATCGCGCTCAGCGGCGGTGGCACCATGAGCGGCATCGTGCTCGCTCACACCGAGGGGCGTGATCTCGCGCTGCGCTGGGACGAAGCGAGCTACTCCGTCATTACCTTCCGCACGCTGCCCTCGCCGAACGGAGACCACGAGCGGCTGCTCGTCATTTCCTGGTCGCGCTGGGCGGAGCTCGACAACGCCGAGCGCATCGCCGGCGAGCTCGACGGCGCTTTGGCGAGGCTCGTGCAGCTGCTCGGCAGCGCGGGCGTCGCCTGAAGCCGCCTCACTCGGCGTCGCGGTAGTAGCGCGCGTCTGCTCACTCGGCGTCGCGGCAACAGCGCACGCCGGTGCTGTAGTCGTAGTAGATGGGCACGTGCGACGACACCTTCGCTTCGCAGCCTTGCGTGGTCGAGCGCGCGTAGAAGCCGCCGAGGAACAGCCCCTCGGCGACCCACTCATCGACGTTGCCGACCATGTCGTAGATGCGCTCGTCGCCCCAGCGCGAGGTGCAGGTGGGCGTTTCACCGGTGCTGCGCAGCAGCGCTGACTCGCCTTCTCGCACCAGGTTCAGCCGCGGGTCGCGGTGCCCGAGAGACGCGGAGCCGTGCAGCACCGACGCCGGATGAATCAGGCGGTACACGTTGCACATGCCCTGACGGTAGGCCCCGCCGTAGGGATGCTTCAGCTGCGCCTTGCCCTTGCAAGCGTTCATCCACTCGTCTTGGCGGCACAGCCGCTTGCCCGCGTTCTCACAAGCGCGCGTCGCCACGACGTGCGAGACGTAGCTCTGTGGCACAACGCCCGGGCGTGACACCGCCTTCGCTTCGAAGCGGCCCGTGCGCTGCAGCGCGCTGAGACGCGGCAGCGGCATGGCGCGCGCGGCAGGCTCACCGAGCTGCTCGCGCTCCACGAGCCAGCCGCGCCAGACTTCGCGCGTCAGCGCCGGCACGGGCGGGTAGTAGGGCGAAAGCGCCTCACCGGTGGTCTTGTCCACCATGCTCGCCTCCCAGCGGTCGACGCAGTAGCGACCAACGCGCGCCATTTCGCTGGGGCAGCCGCGGCTGCGTGCCGGCTCCGCTTCAGCCGGCGTGGCGCGCCCGCCGAGCAGTGACAGCAGAGCGAGGACGGGGGGGAGACAAGCGAAGTGCCGCGGCCGCACCTCGGGACCATTGCATGCCTTGGCGATACGGCCTAAATCCGTCACCATGGCGCTCGCGAAAACCGGGGCCGGGGCTCGTCTACGCCAGGTACTCGCGGCCGCGCACCCCGATCTCGATCCAGCAATCCTCAGTGCTTTCGAGGAGGTGCCGCGCCACGCCTTCGTGCCCGCCGAGCTCGAAGGCCGCGCCTACGAGGACTCGGCGCTCCCCATCGGTCTCGGGCAGACCATCAGCCAGCCCTCGATGATCGCGCTCATGCTGCGAGAGCTCGAGTGCGCGCCGCGTCATCGGGTGCTCGAGGTGGGCTGTGGCTCCGGCTACGTCTTGTCGCTGCTGACCAAGCTCGGTTGCGAGGTGTTCGGTATCGAGCGCCATCCGGAGCTGGCCGCTCGGGCGCGCGAAACATTGCGCGACATCGGCGTCGCCGACGTGGTCGTGAAAGAGGGCGATGGCACGCTTGGTTGCCCCGCGCACGCGCCGTTCGATCGCATCTTGATTTCGGCGGCCGCGCCCGCCATCCCCGAGCCGCTGCTGGCAGAGCTAGCGGAGGGCGGCCGCCTCGTCATGCCCGTCGGCGGGAATGACTCGCAAATCTTGGTGACGTGCGAGCGTGACGACAAAGGCACGCTGCACTACCGCGCCGGCGCCGGTTGCGTGTTCGTGCCTTTGCTTAGCGGCGTCGACGAGCGCTGACGTCAGGCTGAGCCGACGGTTCGCGTCGTGAACGCGATCGGCGTCGTGCCCACGCGGCCGTAAGCGGCCGTCCACGCTTGCTCGGCCTGGGTCTCGAACAGCAGCTCCGGCGCGACGTCGATGGGCAACCACGAGCCATTACGGATCTCGTTTTCGAGCTGCCCCGGCGCCCAACCCGCGTAGCCCACCAGCGCGATCAAGCTCCGGGGCAGCGCGCCGCCCGCGATCGTCTCCAAGACCTTGCGCGAGGCCGTGGCCGTGATGCCGTCGCCGACATCGAACTGACCTTCGTGATCGGCGAAGCGCTCCTCACTGCGATACACCAGCCACACTTGCTCCGGCGAGACGGGTCCGCCCAGCCGCACCGAGCACGAAATATCGGGCGGCTCCTCGCACACCTGCGAGCGCACGAGCAGCTCCGGCAACGTCATCAGCTCGCGGCCGTTGATGATCCAGCCGAAGGCTCCCTCCGGCCCGTGCGCCGCCAACAGAACGACGGAGCGGTCGAAGTTGGGATCACCGGGTGGCGGCGACGCGACCAAGAGCCCCGGTGCCAGCACGGACATAACCCCGCAAGCTACCCCGGCCGGCGGAGCCTGCGCAAGTCAGCCAACTGGCCCGAGGGCTGCTCGCGTGCGCCTCCTTCACGCGCCTCCCTCGCGCGCCGCGTATCCCGCCCTTCTGGGCGCCGCTCGGGGCTTTGCGCTCGCCCCTTTTGTGCCGGGCGGCGATGTTGATAGAGTGGAGGGGCTGATGCAGGTCACCTTTTACGGCGTTCGCGGGTCAGTCCCGGCACCTGGCCCGAGCACGGTGCGCTACGGCGGCAACACGTCGTGCGTCGAGGTGCGCCTGTCGGATGATTCGACGCTCGTGCTCGACGCGGGCACCGGTATGCGCGCTCTCGGCAGCGCGCTCCTCAAGCGCGGCAAGTCCACGCCCGTGCACTTGCTCTTGTCGCACACGCACTGGGACCACGTGCTCGGCTTGCCGTTCTTCGCGCCGCTGTATAGAAGCGACACACACCTGTTCGTCTACCCGTTGGCGAACGACGCGCAGGAGCTGTTTCAGCGCAACATCTTCAACGACATTCATTTCCCCGTGAGCGTCGACGACATCCCCGCGCGGCTCGAGCTGGCGCGGCCCGAGGCTGCGGAGTGGCGCATCGGCTCGGCGATGATCAAGCGCATCGCGCTCAATCATCCTGGCGGCGCGCAGGGCTTTCGCATCGACGACGAAGACGGCACCTCCGTCGCGTACCTCACCGATAACGAGCTCAACGCCGACAACGCGAAGACCAGCATCGAGCAGCTGGCGCGCTTCGCTGACGGCGTCGACCTGCTGATTCACGACTCTCAATACTTGGCGGAAGACATGCCGGCCAAGCTCGGCTGGGGGCACTCCGTCGTCACGGAGGTGCTGCGGCTCGGCGTGCTCGCGGAGCCCAAGAACCTCGCCCTCTTCCACCACGACCCGGAGCGCACCGACACCGTGCTCGACCTGATCGGCGAGACCAGCCAGAGCTTCATCGAGTCGGAAGGCAAGGCCACCCGCGTCCTCGTCGCCAGCGAAGGCCTCGCCGTTCAGCTGAAAAAGTAGCCCCCGCGCCCCCCACGACGCCCGGCCCCGCGGTTGTCGTTGACGAGCGCCCTTCTACGAGTAGGATTCCGCCTCCCTCGGCGAGAGGCCCCTGACGCATCCCCAAAATCACGCTTCGGTGAGGTAGCCAAGCGGTTAGGCAACGGTTTGCAAAACCGTTATACGCCGGTTCGAATCCGGTCCTCACCTCCGAACTGTCCCGGCAGCTGTCCCAGCGCCGGGTCCGGCCTACAATTGGTAGGCCACGAACGACGCGGCCGACGAAGACCCACGCGGGAGCGGGGCTTCTCGCGCGTGACGGCAGCTCCTCGCCCGCGCCTCGTAGCTCAAGCCGTGCGGCCCCAACGCTCTCGCAGGATGCCGTCAACACTCGCCTTGGCTCGGCTCGCTCGAAAACGTTACGGGCCGCGAAACATGCCCGTCTTCTCGTCGCGCAGAAAGCGCAGCAGCTCGGCTTCGAGCGACTTGACTCGCAGGTGGAACGTCGTCTGCAAGTAGTCGAGCAGCGCGCGTTCAATCTCGGAGGTGACGACGGTCGGTAGCATCAGCTAGCTCTCCAACTCCAGCTTTCCGGGCTCCAAGTGGCCGCGGCTTCAGTCTTCAGCACCGGCTCGAGAAAGTCGCGTACCGCGCTCGTGACCTCGGCGAGGGTTGGCCAGGGCAACGTATCCTCCTTCGCCATGGCGGCGTAGGGCACTGCCCATGTCGGCAATGGCGCGGGAAGCGAGCTGGGCAGCGGGTGCGTGGCGCGGAACGTGAAAGTTTGGTCGAGGGCCGCCCGCAAACGTTCCGATGAAAGAGCGCGACTGCCGGCGAGCAGCGCCAGGTCTGGCAAATCCTTCACGCGCGTGTTGGGCCGCGCACGGGGCATGGTGTAGGCGTGGAGCTTTTCGGCGATGTGGGTTTCGACGGGGTACAGCCGCAGCGTTGGCGGGGCGATGCCGGCGAAGGCCAGTACGTCCTGAGCGCCCACGATGTCCGGCTCCCCCAACATGGGCTCGCCAAGGACGGCGTCCACGCCGAAGGGCTGTCCGTAGATCTTGCCGGCGAGCTTGCACTCGGCTCGGAAGCGCCACCCCTGGTACTTGAGCCCGTCGTTGGTGAGCTCGGGGTGCTGCTGATCGGGTTGAACCTCGAACAGCATGAAGTCTCCGAGACCCAGGCGCCCCGCTTCCTGCAGCCGGTGGAGGAGGTCGTTCGGGCTGCCCAGGAGTCGAAGATCGACGTCTTTGGTCGTCCGAGCGCGCTCGATTCGAAGCTCCAGCGCGAGGCCACCTTTGAGCGTGACCGAGTCCCCGAGCAGCCTGACCAGGCGTGCCAGGAAGCGATCGAACACCAGCAATTGGCGTTTTCGAGAGAGGCCGGCGCCGGCGGCCATACCGGAGCGCAGGCGCTGCTCCAGCGCTTGCTTGAAGGCTTCCGCGGAGAGATAGCTGCGCACCGTCACGCTGCGAGCCCTCCGAACGGCGCCAGCGCTTGCTCGACTTCCCCGAGCTCGGCGCGGGCGACGATGCCGCGGCGGAGTGCCTGTCGGGCGGCCTGTTGGAGCAGCTCAGGAGAAAGCCCGGCTAGCGCGCAGTCGTTCAGGGTGCGAGCCACGCTCGTCGTTGGCACAGCGCCAACCCAGCCGCGATCGCAGGGCGGTACATCTGCGTGGTGCAGCACTAGGTTGGTGGGCACGCGGAACCGGCGCTTGCGCCACCCGCTCGGCAGCGTCAGATGCACGTGGTGAGGCAGCGCGTCTGAAAGCTGATGCAGACTCAGCGCGGTCTCGTGCGAAACCACCCCCTGCTGCTCCGACCAGAGCCAAGCGACGACCAGCTCTTCGTGCTCAGCGGGCACATAGTGCTTGATGCGATAGATGCCTCGGCGAACGCGCTGGACCGAGCCGCCCTTCACGTGATGCACCAGCAGCTGCGCGGAGTACCCAGCGGCGGCCGCTTGCTGGGTGGTGAAGAAACCCTCCTGGCTCGCGGCCGTCATGAACAGCTGGTCCCAGTCGGGAGCGCCTGGGGGTGAGGACACGCACAGAAGTTAAGGAAAATTTTAGGTTTGTGCAACTCGGCGCTGGTGGGTCACACAAAAGTAAAGGAAAACTTTAGATTTGTGTGCAACACACCAACTGCTTCAAGACGGGCACCAGCGCGGAGCTCCAAGTGGCGTGCGTTTCTGAAAGTCGGGCAACTCGACGAGTAGCCTGGTGCGGCGTGAGGCCAAGCTGAGTTTCGGTCAAATTGGGGGACCCCATGACGCCTGGCCTCGGCGCGCCGCTAACGGATGGCTGTGCCGGTGACGCGAACGGTGAGGTCGTTTCTCCTTCCGCCGTCACCGACTCCAAGCCGATCTGCGACCTTGTTGACCCAGCAGACGTTGTCAGCGGGGCCACACCGGAAGAGCTGCTTGGTGCACGCGATGCCGTTTACCTTTTTCGAAGGTCGGTCCGCTTCGATCCTGCGCATCGCAGCGCATCTTCGCGCGGCAAGCATTGGTCAGCGTTGTGCCGACCATCGCAGTTCGCAATCTGGCGTCATTCGCCTCGAACCAGGTCTTGAACGAGCTAATCCACTTGTCGCTCGTGTCAATGTATTCCGCGATCGTCGAGGCAATCTCTCCACCGCATCCCCCCCTAGGTCTGGGCAGCTGGTCGACACCGCGGGCGGCCTCGGTCAACTCCGTGGCTGTAGTCTGCAAGCATTGCTGAAGTGCGAGGTATCCTTCAGCTTCGTCTTGGCACGTAGCGAAGCGAAAGCTCGACTGCGCTACGTCGCGCGCGAGTGGCCAAAACGATCGCAGGGTAGCCGCGGCGGCTCGAGCATCCTCGTTCGGAGCCAATGATGCCGGCGCGGCCGTGCTCCCTCTGAGCTCCTCCCAGGCTGTTTTGGCTACCACCTTGTCGCGCAAAAGAGCGGCCTTGCCGATGGCCAGCCGACCTGCTGGCGACGTTCTGCTCACTTTGACGGCGTCCTCACACGCAGCCAGCGCCCGCGCCCATTCTTCCTGCTTCTCGAGCGCGATGCAGCGGTCAAGAGCGCTCTCGGTCGGATCTTCACAAGCAGTGAGGGCAAGAGCGCTGCCGGCCGCCAGGGGAACGATGACCCGACGCAGCGCTGGTGACCAAGGCCAAAGCATACCGCTCTTCTACACCGGCTGCACTCGCCCGAGCCCGCCTGATCGACAGTCTCACATGTTCATGCGAGGCTTGAAGTTCCTTAGCTCGACCACGCAAGACGGCCATGTCGATTGCTCTCAGCCGTCCACACGTGGGGCTTGACGCGCAGGGCTCCCGGCAAAGCGCAACTCCGAATCCAACGCCCAGGTCGCGGGGGCGTTGTCGCTGGGGGTCGCGGTCGCTCGAGCCGGGTGCGGCCGTGGCCGGTCAGCTCGGGGAGCTCAGCCAGCTGAAGAACTCGGGGAGGCGGGCGCGCTGCTTTTCGGGCATGAACTCGAAGTTGCGGCCGCGGTCGATGATCTCCCAGAAGTCTTTGCTGGTGACGCTCTCGAGGGCGCGGCGAATCGCGAGCAAGCGTTCGGGGGGCTCGCTGGCCATGTCCTTGGCGATCAGGCGGGCTTTGTCTTCCATGCCTTGAGAGAGGTAGTAGGCGGCCAGCTTGACTTGAGCTTTGCGTACGCCGAGCAGCGCCCGCTCTTGGCTTTGAACGCGCAGCGGGCGATCGAGCTCCAAGAATTGGCGGAGTATTTCCGGCTCTTCCGGCAGGTTGAGCTCGCTGGCGACTTGGCAGAGGGCCGAGACGTCGTAGGCGACGGTCTCGGTGACGAAGGTGAGCTTCATGTCGTAGCTGACGTGCCCGTAATAGAACATGTGACGCACGCCCTCGACGGCCGCGCCCGTACCTTGGCGCAGCATCGACTCGACGAGCAGCCGGTACTGGTTGAGGATGTTGTAGGCGGTGCGCACGTCGCGCGCGTTGAGCGCGGCGCGCAGGTAGGAGTTCATGAAGCGGTACACGAGCTGGATGAGCTCGCTGTCTTTTGCGCTGCCGGCCGCCTCGCCGATGTAGCGCGTGTCGATGGCCACGAGGTAGTTGATGTCGCGCATCGTGGCGAGCGCCTCGTTGAAGATGCCGAGGTACTGGCGCATCACCTTCCACTCCACCCAGGTGCGCCGGCGCTCGAGGTCTTGGAGTGACTCGGGGTCCATGGCCACGAAGTCCGGATTTTGTCGGATGTTCGGGCCGATTTCGAACCAGCGCGCGGCCGCTTTGGGCTTCTGCTTCAGGTACTCGAGCGTGAAATCTTTGAGCGCGTCGACGGCGCCGCTGGCGATGATCTTGTCTTTGCCCGAGATCGAGTTGCTGGTGATGTCGGTGAGCTCCTCCATCGCCCCGAGCGTGACGGCTTGGCCGCCGTCGATGCGGCGCGCGTCGGTCGAGTCGGAGGCGTGCCGGGTGCTCTTCACCGCGTCGCTCCTGATCTTGGACACGATGTTGATCGGGTCGACGAACCAGAACACGTAGCGGAAGTACGGGCCCATCAGCACGAGGCCCACCGTGTTGGCGGTGAGCATCCCGAGCAGCGCCGCGCGCGGCACGTAGTCGTGGTGGATCGATACGCTGATCCAGACCCCGCACACGCAGGCGATCACGTAGTACCCCATCACGAACAGGTTCACGCGATCGCTCAAGAACATGCGCGCCACGCCGGTGTAGCGGTCGGACGACAGCTGCACGATGATGCTGACGACCGTGATCACGATGCCGAACACGGCCGCGATCATGCCGCCCATCGACGACACCGCGTCGGTGATGCTGCCGGGATCGAACGCCAGGTAGCGACCCAAGAGGCCTCGCGCGGGCTCTGCGCCGCCGCCGCCGGTCACGAAATGGTCCAGGCTGTAGAACAGCCAGAAGACGGCCAGCGCCGCTCCCGTCAAGAAGACCATGGGCACGAGCCATTGACGGCGGAAGCTCTGGCGCTCGACCTGCATCGGAAACCCCGAGATTGCAGGGCTAAGGCGCGGCTTTCAACCGGTGCGAGCCGGGCCGCGCTTTCGCCGCCGAATCGGCAACGCGAAGGCCGCGAAGCCAATCGACCAGAGGCTGGTCTTCACGCGCTTGCCGCGCTTGCGCTTGCCGCGGGGCTCGGCGCCCAAGTGCGCGCGTTGCTGGCCGGGACGCTCGGCTTTCGGGGCCGCGGTGCCGGTGCACGTATCGCCGTCGTA
Source organism: Pseudomonadota bacterium (assembly GCA_023431345.1). Lineage (GTDB taxonomy): Bacteria > Myxococcota_A > Polyangia > Polyangiales > Polyangiaceae > PMG-095. The sequence goes on along the minus strand of JAEYWK010000010.1, from coordinate 59,068 downwards.
GCCGGTGTCGTCGCTGCTCGTCGACGTGTCCGAGCTGCAGCCGCTGTCGGTGTGGTCGCTCGTGCTCGAGGTGTCCGAGGCGCAGCTGTCGTCGGTTTCGGCGGTGCTCGAGGTGTCGCTCGAGCAGTCGATTTCAGCGGAGTCGCCGCTGGTGCTCGAGGTGTCCGAGGCGCAGCTGTCGTCGGTTTCGGCGGTGCTCGAGGTGTCGGAGGCGCAGCTGTCGTCGGTTTCGGCGCTGCTCGAGGTGTCGGACGAGCAATCGACGTCGTCGCCGGTGTCGGAATAGTAGCCGTCGCTCGCGCCGGGCTCGCCCCAGCAGCTCACTTCTGCGTCGATGTGGTCGTGCTCGACGATCACCTCCGCTTCGGTCACCGGCACCAGCGTCGGTCGAGGCGGGGGACCGCTCGAGGGCGGGTCGAGCACGATCGGCGGCAGCGGCGCCATGGCGCAGGGGGCCTCCGCCAACCAGTGAGCTCGCACGAGGGGAGCAGCCAGCTCTCCACCGCCCACGAACACGCTGGGATCGACGCCGCCTTCGCTGGTCATGGCGAAGCGAGCGAGCGTCGCGAGCTCAGGGCCGGTGGCGGTAAAGGCGAGCGCGGCGTCGAGCGCCTCGCCGCAGGCGCTGCTGTCGGGTCGCTCCTGGTCGCGAAACGCCGCGAGCTGCTTGGCGCAGGCCTTGGCGTCGCCAGCGCCGAGCTCGTTCATCGCGCGCTCCGCGTAGCTTTGCACGAGGGGAGCGCTCGTGAGCGTGTCCTCGTAGATCGACCAATCGAAGAGCGGCCCGCGCGCGCGCATCTCCAGGAGCGGGCCGCCTCCGCGAGCGAGCGAGCGCCAGAGCTGCTCACGGTAGTCGCTGCTTGGCCGCTTTCCCGGCGTGAAGGTGAGGTCGAGCTCGCTCGCGGCTGCCTCTCCGGGGTATGCGTGCGCGCCGCGCGTCAGCGCGCTCACCAGCACGGGGAAGCGCCCGCCGGCGAAGAAGGTCAGCGCGGCGCCTTCGACGCGCAGGGTGCGTGTGGTTTGCGCGCCGTCGGGCTCCACGAACTGCCACACGACGTAGCTCGCCGCTTCCGGCAGCGGCGCAGGCGTCGCAAGGCCCAGCTCCGCCAGCGCGGTCGTCACGTCGTCGGGGGCTTCGAGCGCGAGCTCGCTCGGCGCTGTCGCTCGTTCGCGCGGCCAGGTAACGCGCGCCAGCCGAGCGCCTTCTAGGCAGCGCTCGGCGCCGCTCGGTGGGAGCACGCTCACGCTGCCGCTGACCTCGAGCGCGCTGAGCCAAGCGTCGAGCCCCGCGCGAGCGCTCGCCCCCGCCGGCAGCGCCGCGACGATGGCGACAGGCCCGCGTGTCGCGCGGAGTGAGAGCCAGGTCACGGGCGGGCCGGCGCCCATCGCGTAAGCCAGCTCCGCGTGCTCGATGGCGGGCGGCTCGATGGCGGACGGCTCGCTCGCGGGCTCGGCCACGAAGAGCTGGGCCTGCGCCGACTCCGCCCCCAGCAGCGCCAGCGAAGCCACAAGAGCAGGAAAAAAACGGCGCGAGTTGCGCATGCTCGGCCCCTGGTGCAACCGACGTGCCGCGCAGAAATCGCGCTAAATGGCGCGCTCACGCCGCCCTGCGTGAACGGCGCTTCCGGTCAGTGACGCAGGCGAGCAACAGGCGGCGTCGGCCTCGCATCTTCGCGATTCTTAGCGGGCGCGGCGCGGAAAATGCCGCAAGCTGTGGCGATGCCCGATCGCGCGGACTGCAAGGAAGCCGGCAAGCTGGTGCCGGTCATCGACACGAGTCGCTGTGAAGCCAAAGAGGCTTGCGTCGAAGTGTGTCCGTACGACGTGTTCGTGGTGCGCAAGCTGACGGATGCGGAGCGCGAGGCGCTCGGCTGGCTGACGCGCTTCAAGGTCTTCGTTCACGGGGGCAAGCAGGCGTTCGTGGCGCGCCCCGCCGATTGCCATGCCTGCGGTAAATGCGTCGCCGCCTGCCCCGAGCGAGCCATCCAGCTGATGAAGGCGAGCTGAGGAGAGGCGGCGCGTGGTATGCCGGTGGCGTGACCCACCGAAGTACGGCCATCGTTCTGCTTTGCCTCGTCGCCCCGGGCTGCCACCTGTTTCGAGACCAGCCGGCAGAGGCAGCGAGCGACGAGAGCGCGAAGCCTCCGATCGTCGAGCGCGGGCCGCTGCCGCCCGAGGAGCAGCCGCCGCCGGAAGAGCCCGCCGAGCCGGCCCCGCCCGTCGCGGCGCCGCCCGTCGAGCCCGGCATTACCAGCACCGGCGCGCCCACGCGCGGCAAGCTGCCGCCCGCGGTCGTGAGTGAGAAGCTCACCTCGGCTCAGCCCGGTATTCAGGCCTGCTACGAGGCCGCCCTCAAGACCAAGCCTGAGCTGCGCGGGCTGATCAACATCAACTTCGTGGTCGCTCCCGACGGCAAGGTCGCGCACGCGGAGGCGCTCGACGGCGAAGGCGCGCTGAACGACGCTGCCACCGTCAACTGCATCCTCGCTCAGATCAAGAAGCTCGAGTTCCCCGAGCCGAGCGGGGGTCGGGTGTTCCTGAATTACCCGCTCGAGCTCGCGCCGCCGAAGTAGGTCAGGCGCGCCTGCCCGACCGACGCTGGGTCATTTTCACGTTCCCCCGAGCTCGACGAAATCACGGCCGACCTCGTCGCCGAAGTCGTCACTCACCTCGACCCGCACCACCCAAGGCCCGGCCCCTGGCGCTTGCGTGACCTGGGCGCTGTACGTGTTGCCCGAGTGCGTCCAGGTGGGCTCCACGGGGTCGACGTTCACGAACACGCGCGGCTTGTTTTTGAGCGCGTCGGTGACGGGACGCCCGCGGTGGTCGAACAGCTTGATCGAGACGCTGAGCGGCTCGCCCGGCCAGCGCGCGCTCTTCGGACCGATCGCGACGTCGGCGCGCACCGTGCGGGGCTCGAGCTTGAGGCCGAGCTCCGCGGTCTTGCCGGGCTCGCGCAGCCGCAGCAGCGTGCTCTCACCGCGCGCTAGCCCCACGTCTTTCGGGACGGGAATGAACACGCTCGCGCGCCCATAGCTAGCCTCGAGGCCCTCGGCGCCGATGAGCTTCACGCGACCGGAGCGGCCGAGCAAGATCGCGTCTCCGCCCAGCCGAGCGCCTTCGGGCAGCTCGGCGCCGATCACGCGCAGCGTCACAGGAGCGGAGCTCGCGCTCTCGACACCGAAGCGGTCGATCGCGAGCGCCTGCACCTCGTAGCGCCCCGGTGAGAGGGCAGGGAGGCGCTGCTGATCCGAGCGCCACTGCTGCTCGTTCAGCTTCGCGCGCGTCGCTCCGTCCACGCGGTAAAGCGAGAACACTCGGTAGTCGACGTCGGGCGCGGGCGCAGCGTACAGCTCGGTGCTCACCGCGCCCTTCAGCGCCAGCAACAAGCTGCTCTCGACGCGCAGCTGCGGTGGGTGAGGAACCGGCTGCTCGGTGGTGGCACCCGCGCTGAAGGAGCGGACGAGGCCGCTGGGGAGCGCCTTCCAGTCGTTCCCGAGCGCAGCCAGCATCTCGCCCTTCACGGCCGCTACCGTCACGCGGTCGGCGGTGGTGATGACCAGGCTCTGGCCGCTCTTGGCGACCGCGCTCACCTTGCGCGGCGCCTGAATCAACACCGCCGTCTTCAGGCTCTTGCCTTCCGGAATCTGTACCCGCACGCGGCCTGACGAGAGCCTGACGACCTGCGTGGTCGTCTTCTCGCTTCCGGTGGGGTTCAGCTGCAGGCGAATGGGCTTGCCGAGCTCGTATTTCGCGTCTGCGGACGCGACCAGCACGGCGCCGCCGGGGAGCGTCTTGGTCTCCTCTTGCGCGACCGAAGCCGCTTTCGGAGCTTCGCCGGCCCAGGCCGACGGCACCAGGCAGCAGCTCAACGTGCTCAGCAATATCCCTCTCTTGAACATGCGCCCTTGAACGGCGACACGTTCAGGTAGCTTTAGCGCGTCATGATCCCCACACGCGCCGACAGCGTGCTCGTGGAAAACCCCTGCAGAATCTTGCCTCGCGCGGGTGCGAGCCGCTCGCCGACCCGCGCACCCGTTCAGCCAATCTAAGGAGCCTTGTTCAGCTCTGCGAGCACGCCGTCGAGCAGCGTCTCGTCGCGGCGCATCACCGCCACGTACAGCAAGCGTACGCGCGCGTCGGTCTGGGGGAGATGGCGCATCATGTCACCCGCCAAGCGCATCTTGCGCTCGAGGCGATCATCGAGCGAGCCAACGGCGGGGCGCGTGCTCGAGTGCGAGCGCTTGGTAGCGGGGGCGTCGACACGCAGCGCCGGTGACGATGCTTGGCGAGGCCTTGCACCGTCGTCATCAGCCCGCGCGCGGATGACCGAGCCTTCATCGTCGTGCGGCGCGAGCAGCTCGGGGAAGGACGGAGTTTTGCGTGTCATGTGTGACATCGGCTTCCTTTGCTTCTCACCCGGCGGGTGCGTCAGTGTTCAAACCGTGCAGATGCAGATTCCATTCCGAGACTCGGACCCGCGTGCCCTCGGATACCTTGGCGGTCGCTATTCCCTGCAAGACCGCGGGAGCGCTAGGGATTCGACGCACGACACGGCGCCGCGATTTGCTGAGCGCGCCGCTGCGCTGTGGCTTTTGGGGCGCCGTTGACGCCCAACCACGACACCGGGATCGCAGCCGGTCGGTCCGACCTCGCCGATTCCGTCAGTAGCGGAAGTGCCCGAAACCTTACCTACTTTCTCGCACCCGCCTTGCGCATCCCCGGATCGGTTTCTATGGTCTGGGCCCCGGACGCCAAAGCCCGGACCAGTCAGCCGAGGAAAACGACCCGCAAATGCTGAGGGCTACCCCTGATTCGCCGCGCATGTTCGAGAGCGATTTCATCGATCTCTTCTCGCGCACGCCGTGGACGATCGTGCCCATTCTGTACGTCCCCGGTGCCCTCTTCCTCTTCTGGGGCGGCCTGCACTACACCGACCTGGGGGTGCTGGCGATGCTCGGGTTGACGCTGGGCGGCTTCGTGTTCTGGACGCTCTCGGAGTACTGGCTCCACCGGCTGTTCTTCCATTGGGAGCCGCCGGGTAAGTGGGGCGAGCGCCTGCACTTCTTGGTGCACGGCGTCCACCACAAGTGGCCGAAAGACAAGTATCGCCTCGTGATGCCGCCCGCGGTGAGCATCGCGCTCTACTTCATCTTCGGCGCTCTCTTCTACTTCACGATCGGTCCGCGGCTCACCTGGGGTGTGCACTGCGGTTACGTGATTGGGTACATGTTCTACGACATTACCCACTACTACATTCACCACTTCAACCCGAAGTCCGACTACGGGCGGCGACTGAAGAAGAACCACATGCTGCACCACTTCAAGAGCCACGACGAGCGCTTCGGGGTTTCGAACATGGTGTGGGACAAGGTCTTCGGCACCGCCGGAACTCGCAATAAGTGACGACCTCGCCCGTGGGGCTGGTGCTCAGCGTCGAGAAGCTGGTGCCCGGGGGCGACGGCTTCCTGCGCTTGCCTGATGGGCAAGCGCTCTTCGTCCGCGGCGCGGCGCCCGGCGATCGCATCAAGCTGCTGCGCGTCGAAAAGCAGCGCGGCGCGCTGCACGCGAGCGAGCACGAAGTGGTCGAGCCCGGGCCTGGGCGCGTCGTCCCCGAATGCCCGGTAGCGGCCGCTTGCGGTGGCTGCGATTGGATGCACCTCTCGCGCGCCGCCGAGCTCGAGCAGAAAGCCAGCACGTTGGTCGAGGCGCTGGGGCGGGTCGGAGGCATCCAAGCCTCGCCCGGCCCCATTCAGAGCGCCCCAGCGAGCCTCGGTTACCGTTCGCGCGTGCGCTTTCACGTCGGCAAGCAGGGCAAGCTCGGCTTCTTCTCCCGCGGCACCCACCAGCTGGTCGAAGTGCCCAGCTGCGCGGTGGCGGATCCGGCGATCAACGCCGCCCTCGTCGGCATTCGTCGCTTGGCGCGGCGCTTCCCCGGCGCGCTCGCCGGCTTTTCGGACGTGGAGCTGCGCGCGACCGAGCGCGGCGTGATCGCGCGCTTCGTTCCGAAGGATGGCATTCGTCCGATCGCGGCCGAGCCCCTCTTGCGGGCGCTGGCGCTGGTCGAGGGGGTGCAGGTGGCGGCGAGCGAGCGCGAAGCGCAAGGCCTCAGCGAGCGACGCGCCGTCACCTCCGACGTGCAGCTCGAGATCCCCGCCGACGCGTTCTCGCAGATCAACGTGGCGGTGAATCGCGAGCTGGTCGCGGCCGTGGTGGAGGGCGCGCGCGCGCGTGGCTTGACGAGCTTCTGCGACTTGTTCGCGGGCGTCGGCAACTTCGCGTTGCCGCTGTCGCGTTTGGGCCTGTCGGGTGTCATGGTCGAGCGCACGCCGAGCGCGGTCCAGGCGGCGCAGCGCGTCGCTCGCGAGCTCGGCTTATCGAAGTTGAAGGCGCGCACGGCCGACGCGGCGCGCGCCCTGTCCGATTTGGTGCGCGAGGGGCAGCGCTTCGAGCTCGTGGTGCTCGATCCGCCGCGCGAGGGGTCGCCCGAGGTCGTGGCGGGAGTGCTGGGGCTCCAGCCGAAGGCGGTCGCCTATGTGGCGTGCGATCCGGTCACGCTCTCGCGCGACTTGAAGCCGCTGCTCGCGGCCGGGCTCGTGGTCTCGAGCGTTCAGGGCTTCGATATGTTTCCGCGCACTCATCATTTCGAGTCGCTGGTTTGGCTCGAGCGCTCGCCGGTCAGCTAGCCTGGCCTAGGCGGTTGTCGAAAGCTTGGCCCGGCGCGCGAAAGCTCGGGAAAATTCGCGCGATGCTGACTATGCCCCTGACGCCCGGTTGCTCCGACGCGTCTTCGCCGCGCTGGCTGGTCTCGAACGGCCAGACCACCGTCGGCCCCGTGCACACCGAGCTGCTGCTCCGCGGCTACCTCGGCGGGCGCATCCCGGAGCATTGTCAGGTTCGCGAGGTGCGCTGGGGCGCTTGGCGCCCGCTCGACGGCATTCGCGAGATCGGCAGCTTGAAGCGCCGCTTGGCGCGCGACACCGAGCGCCCGCTGAACCTGCGTGACGCCGTGGCGCGCCTGCCGGTAACCAGTGACGTCGGTGAGCTGCTCGCTGCGGCGCTGCTGCTGGCGACGCTGGCGCTGGACGCGAGCGCGGGCCTCGTCCATCGCTACCGAAGCCCCGTGCCGCTGCCGGTGACGTCGGTCGTCGTCGGGGCCCCCGTCGAGCGCCTGGGCGAGGTGCTGCCGGCGGCGGACCCGAGCTACATGCTCGCGCTCAAGGGCCGGGGGCTGTGCGGCGCGCCCTATCCCGGAACCGTCGAGGGCCTGCTCGCCGAGCGGCTGCAGCACGACGCGCCGCTGTCGAGTGTCGCGATGACGCCCGTGATCGCCAGCGGGCGGCTCGTGGCGATGATCGAGCTGGGTCGCACCGAGCACGCCTTCCGCGCCGACGACGCCGACGACCTCGCCGAGCTCGCGGCACATTTGGCGCGCCGCATCGGCTGAGGAGCGTCCGAGTGCCGCGCCGACGCAGCTCTGCTAGGGTGGAGGGGTAGGGAGCAGCGGCGGGATGACGCATCCGACTTCAGGGCTTCGATACTTGGTTGGCGCGCTCGTCGCCTTGGCGCTGGGGTCGGCCTGCGAGCGCACCCGCTTTTCGTTCTCCGACGACGAGCCCATCGCGAGAGGGGCTTCATCGTCCACTGGCGGCGTCGGCGGCGGACCCAGCGGTACGGGCGGGAGCCTCCCGACCGATCCCTGCTCGCGCCCCGCGAACACCGCGTCCTCATTCCAGGACCAAACCGTGAGCTTCCTGCTGCCGGCGCGCAAAGAGCTCTACGCGCTCGTGACGGACGCTGAAGCCGCGGCGCTGCGAGCGGGCGCGCCGCTGATACCGAAGCCGGTCGCGGGCGCGCCGCAGTCGCCGCTGGGCGCGATGCTGCAATCGCTGGCGACCTCGGCCAGCGCAGAGCGCCGGCAGTTGGTCGAGATCCTGAAGACCCGCTTCGCGAGCCCGCGCTCGACGTGGCCGAACCCGTGGGCGCTGCGCCTCGTCGACCACCCTGGTAGCCAGCATATGAACGCGCTTCGCATCGTGCTGCGTGACAACGCGCTCACGGTGCTCATCACGCCGAGCACGGCGCGCGTCATGGATTTGCGAAGCGGCAACGTCGACGTCGCGGTGGCGCTGGCCGAGCCCGAGCGTATCGCCGCCATTTTCTACCAGCTCGACGGCAGGGACGCCGCCAGCGGCTTCGACACGAGCTGCGAGGGCGGCATGCGCGAGCTGGCGCTCGGGAGCGAAGCCATGGTCGAAGCGTGGTCGCTCGGAACGCCCGAGATCTTGGCGCGCCTCAACGACGACATCGATCGGTTGACGTCCTTGTTCGAGTATGCGCGCGGCTGCCCCAGCCCTGCCCCGACGAGGGGCACCTTCCGCTCGAGCACCGTTTGTCAGGTTTGGCGGACGTTCAACACCGCGACGGAATACCTCGCGTACCAGTGGTCCCTGGCGACACCCTCGGAGCCCTATCGTCCGACGCCGCAGAACCTGGCGAGCTTGGTCCAAGCCCTGCAAGACGACCGCTTCGAGCCCGCGCCTTTCACGGTGAAGCCGGAGCCGCCAGTCGGCATGGGCGGCTCGGGGAGCGGCGGCGCGGGCGGCGGTGGTGAAGCCAGCGGCGGTGAAGCCAGCGGTGGCGCTCCGAGCGAGGGAGCCCCGAGCGGAGAAGCCGGCGCCGGGGGCGACCTCGGCGGCTAGACATGTCCCTGAATTGCTGGTCTCGCCGTAAACGTGCCCGTGCCCGTGCCCGATGGTCCGTAAGTCACCGTCGGCGTGTTTTTGGCTGGTAGGCCTGGGTTTGTGAGACCGACCGATGCGGTGCTCCGACGGTCCCCTTTTGCTCCGGCTGCGTGCTGATGAGCGCGATTGAGCGTGCTGTCCATGCTGTGCCACTCATCGTCGGGGTCTTGACGACGAAGGTCGGCTCGCCCTGCGCGCCCAGCTGGGCGCGGCGCGCCCGCGCCACAAACCTCGGCCTACAAACGAACGGGCCCAACGTCGCCTCACGGACCGTCGGGCACGGGCAGGGGCACGTTTACGGGCACGCGCGAGCGCTCCCAATTTAGCGACACGCCCTAGGCTAGACATGTCGCGGTCCTTTCGAGCGACGCTCCGCCCTCAAAGGCCGGCGCAGAACGCGCGCACGGCCGCCACGATCGCCAGCTCGACCTCGTGCTGAGTCGTGCCGCGAGCCTTCAGGGCTGTCTTCGTGGCTTCGAGGGAGTGGTCGCCGCTGTCGACGACGAACAGCTCGCTACGAGCCCGCATGCGCCTCCGCACCTGCTCGAGCTCGTCGAGCGAGCACAGCGCGTCGCGGGTGCCTTGCACGAAGAGGACGGGCTTCGTCATGGCGACCAGCACCTCGTCGCGCAGCTTGCCGTTCTGACCGCGCAGCGGGTACCCGAAGCAGATGAGACCGCTCACCTCGGCTTCCAAGGAGAGGTGGCAGCCGACGCGGCTCCCCATGCTCTTGCCGGCCAGCACGAGACGGTCAGCGCTCGCCGCCTCGCTGCGTAGCGCCTCGAGCTCCTGGCGATGGGCCGCGATCAAGACGTCGAGCTTGTCGGGGGCCTTGCGCCGCCGGCCCTGGGCCGCCGCGTGCATGTACGGGTAGTCGAAGGTCCTCACCGGCCCCGCGCTACCGAGCAGCTCTGCGAAGCGCTGCATCCAGGCCGAAGTCGAAGGGGCGCCGGCGCCGGGGGCGAGCAAGAATCGCGTGACCACGCCCGACTCTACCTCCGCCCCGCGCCCGCCTTCGTCGCCACAAAAGGACAACGGCTCGGAACGAGGGGAGCGTTCCAAGCCGCTGAGAAGATTAGGGAGACGGCGACCGAGGCGGAGGGGGGGGCACCAAGGGCGCCGTCTGCGAGTATTCTTATAAGCACGCTCCGTGCCAAAGAATCCTCAATGCAAAACATGAGGTTAGGTGGGCATGGGGGTTGGTATCATTTCAAAGTTGAAATGTTCCTAGCGAGCTCGAAACGCTCCCGTCACCTCCGCGATGACGCCCCGTCACTCATCATCCAGGGGGGCGAAGCACCGGCTCCGGGCCTATGCTTCGCCGGTGCGTTGGTCCCTCCGGCTCGGCAGCGTCTCGGGCATCGACATCCGAGTCCATTTCACGTTTGCGCTGCTCGTGCTCCTCAGCGCGAGCGAGCTGGGTGATCTTCACGGATCGCGAGGCGCCGTGTTCGGAGCGCTGACGGTCGTGTGCCTGTTCGGCTGCGTCGTCTTGCACGAGCTGGGGCACAGCTTGGTGGCGCAGCGCTTCGGCGTCGGCGTTCGCGAGATCGTCCTGCTACCGATCGGCGGGGTAGCGCGGCTGCTCTCGGAGCCGAAGAAGCCGCTGCACGAGCTGTCGATCGCTCTGGCGGGGCCGCTCGTCAACGCGTTCATCGCGCTCGGGTTGTTCTTGGCCCTGCGAGTCTCTCCGCTTCAGCTGCTCGATCTCGACGAGCTGCGCAAGCACGCGCTGGCTCCGCCGTCCCTGCGCAGCCTGCTGTTCGTGCTCTTGCAGGGCAACATCATGCTGGCGCTCTTCAACATGATCCCGGCGCTGCCGATGGACGGCGGTCGCGTGCTCCGCGCCTCGCTGAGCTTCTTCTTGGGTCAGGTGCGCGCGACGAACGTGGCTGCGGCGCTGGCGCAGGTGCTCGCCGTGGCCCTCGCGTTTTACGGATTTCAGTACCAGCCGCTGCTCGTGTTCATCGCCATCTTGGTGTTCATGGGCGCGGGCCAAGAGCGCGCGACGGCCCGCACCAACGTGCTGCTCTCCGAGCTCAGCGCCGGTGAAGTGTGCGATCCGCAAGCGGTGACCTTCGAGCCCGGCGACAGCGTCGGCGCGGCCGTCGACCAAACGCTGCGCTCGTCACAGGCGAACTTCTTGATCACACACGGCATCGAGCCCATCGGCACCCTATCGCGCGACGACGTGGTCTCGCTCGCGGGGCGCGTCGGCCTGCACGCTCCGCTCGCGGCCATCACGCGTCGCGGGCCGCAGACGGTGCCGCCCGAGATGCCGCTGTCCGAGGTGCGGCGCGTCTTGCAAGAGAACGGCGGCGCGCCGGTGGTGGTGCGCGGTGAAGGCGCCGCCCTCGGTGTGCTCGGGCTCGAGGACATCACGCGCATCGCGTCGCTCACCGACCACCTCGCGCGCGGAGGCGTGCGGCGGCCGGTCGCGTCGAACCCGGAAACATCCGCGTAGCGCGGCGCGCGGGCTTCGCCGTCCCTTTCCGCGTCGTGCGCGCGCTCGGCGCCGGCTTTCTCACTGGCAACGCCGTGCGCCTCCATGCTGGGATGGGCCTGGCGTGGACACATCGAATCAGCCCAAGGCGCTCAGGGTCCTCTTCTTCGCGGAAACCTGGGAGCGCTTCAGCTTCTACGGCATGCGCGCGCTGCTCGTGTTCTACATGACGCAGCACTTTCGCTACAGCGACGACGCCGCGTACATCGTCTACGGCAGCTACACCGCGCTCGTCTACACGACGCCCGTCATCGGCGGCATGCTGGCGGACAAGCTGCTGGGCGGGCGCAAGGCCGTGCTGTGGGGCGGCCTGTTGATGTCGCTCGGCCATTTCGCGATGGCGTTCGATCAGCTCTTTTATCTCGCGCTCGCGCTGCTCATTTGCGGCAACGGCTTCTTCAAGCCCAACATCTCGACCATCGTCGGGCGCGTCTACTCGGATGACGATCACAAGCGTGACCGCGCGTTCGCCATCTTCTACATGGGCATCAACCTCGGCGGCATGACCGCCGGTATTTGCGGCCACTTGGGGCAAAAATACGGCTGGCACCTCGGCTTCGGTCTCGCCGGCGTCGGCATGCTGATCGGCTTGGCCGTCTTCATGTGGGGGCAGCGCTTCTTGGCCGGCGCCGCCGAGCCGCCCGATCTGCAGAAGCTGAACGAGCCGTTCTTGTTCGGGCTCAGCCGGCAATGGCTCGTTTACCTGCTCACTCCGGTGGCCGTGCTGCTGGCGTGGATCCTCGTTCAGCAGGGTGAAGTGCTCGGTACGCTGCTGCACGCGGTCTGCGCGACGACGCTGCTCGGCCTCATCTACTACCTCGTGCGTCGCGCGAAGGCCGAAGAGCGAGGTCCCATGTCCGTGGCGCTCGTGCTGATCGTTTTTTCGACCGTGTTCTGGGCTTTCTTCGAGCAGGCCGGCAGCTCGATGGCGCTGTTCACGGAGCGCAACGTCGACCGCACCGTGCTCGGTACCACCATCGAGCCATCCGTGTTCGCTTCGGTGAACTCGGCCTACGTGCTGCTGTTCTCACCGTTCTTGATCTGGCTCTGGCGCAAGCTGGGTCCGCTCGAGCCCTCGACCCCGATGAAGTTCGGTTTGGGCACCATCCAGCTCGGGCTCGGCTTCGGCGCGATGTGGCTGGGCGCATCGGGCTCGCAGGCCACCGGCGTCGTGCCGCTGGTGTGGCTGCTGCTCGGCATCGCTCTGCACACCACGGGCGAGCTTTGCCTGTCACCGGTCGGCCTGTCGATGGTGACGAAGCTCGCCCCTCAGCGCATCGTGGGCCTGATGATGGGGGCGTGGTTTCTGGCCAGCGCCGAAGCCCAATACACCGCGTCGCTCATCGCGCGTCTGACGGGGGTCAAAGACGCAGGATCGGGCGAGAACGCGGTAGCGGCCGCGAAGACGGTCATGGTCTACGGCTCCGTGTTCGGCGGCATCGCCGTCATTGCGCTGGCCGTCGGGCTGCTCTTGTGTCTGTTCTCCCCCGCTCTGACGCGCCGGATGGGCGGGGTGCGCTGAAAAACCGTCTTGGAAGCGGGGCGCGAGCCGTTCACAATGCCGCGCCCCATGGCCGACCTATCCCCCAACTTGCCGCGCGCGGAAGCGGGCGACGTCGCCGAAGTCGAGCTCGCGCTGGAGACCGCGCGGGCGCTTTGGCTCAAAGGCCAGAACCTCGAGGCCGTGCGCTGGATCCAGCGCGCTGCCGAGAACGCCGAGTCGGCCGGTAACGACCTGCGCGCGCTCGGGCTGGCGCGCGCGGCCGCCGATCTGCGAGCCGAGGTCAACGTCGCGTCGGAGCCGCCCGGCTCGCTGAACGAAGCCGCTGCGCTCACCCCCTACGACGACTTCACCGAGCAAACGATCGTCGACTCACCCGCCACGTCCCTCACGCGCGCGTCACTGCAGAGCGGCGTACAGATCGCCGAAATCCCCCCGGCGCCGCCGACGCAATCTTCGGTGATGGTCGTGCCGAGCCCGCTGACACCGCCCGTCACGACCCGCAGCGTCGCGGACCACCAAGCGCTGCGGGTCGCGGTGCTCAGCGGCGACCCGACGACGCACGAGCTGCGAGTCTTGGTCCTGAGCGAAGGCGAGAGCGCTCCGGTCGGGGCGACCGAGGCCATGCTCGTATCCCTCGACCCGCAGCGGAAGCTGACGGTCTGAGGAGAGCGAGCGGCGCTCGCGCTAGTTCGCGAGCGGTGCCCGGCGGGCGACGCGATCTACCGGGCGGCCCGGAGCGCAGAGACCGTCTCGGAGTCGAGGATGACGGGCCCCCGGGGCAGCTTGGCGAGAGAGAAGTTGATGAGGGCGACCCGGGCGGTGACGCGAGCGGGGCAGACGATGCCGCACGATCTCGCGGCCCAAGCCACGATGGCGCGCGGATCCGTGCCGCCCTCGCGCAGCTCGCGCAAGCTCAGATCGTCGTGACGCTTGGCGAGCCGCCGGCCATGCTCGTCGTGCACGAGCGGCACGTGCACGTAACCCAGCTCCGGTAACCCGAGCGCGCGCTGCAGCAGCTTCTGTCGCGCCGCGCTGGGCAGCAAATCGTCGCCGCGCACCACCTCCGTCACGCCTTGGCGCGCGTCGTCGAGCACGACCGCGAGCTGGTAGGCGGGGGCGCCGTCACGCTTCGCGATCAAAAAATCCCCCACCTCGGCTTGCACGTCGAAGCTCCGCTCGCCGCAGAGCTCGTCACGGACGCTGATGGGCCCGTCTTCGACCGCCAGCCGCAGCCCTGCCGCTTTGCCGGTCTCGCGCGCGGCGTCTGCGAGCGAGCGAAATCTGCCGCGGCAGGTGCCCGGATAGCGTGGCTCACTGTCGCCGAGCTGCGGCGCGCTCTGCGCCGAGCGCACGTCACCGCGCGAGCACACACAGGCGTACGCCTTGCCCTCGTGCTCCAGTCGCCGCGCGCTCGCCGCGAGCTCCTCGAGCCCCGTCGACTGCACGTAGCTCGGCCCATCCCAATCGAGCCCCAGCCATTTCAAGTCTTCCAGCGCGGCGTCGCCGAGCTCCGGCTTCGCGCGCGGCCCGTCGAGATCTTCGAGCCGCATCAGCAGCTTGCCCCCGCGCTGTCGCGCTCGCCACCAGGCGATCAAGAAGCTGCGCGCGTGCCCGAGGTGCAAGAGCCCGGTAGGGCTGGGGGCCAAACGACCGACGTACACGCGGCGAGGTTACTTCGAGCAGCCGCAGCTGGCGACGCGGCGCGAAGCGTCGCTTTGGATTTGGCGCGCCCGCTCGCAGCGCGCCCCGCCCTGGCTATCCAATCGGCACACCGCGTCGCTCGCGCGCGACAGCGACGAGAACGCTTTGCACGCCGTCTCGCAGCGGTCGGCGGCGTCTTTCTCGGGAGCACGCTGAGCGGGGGCTTCGGCCGCTTGGTCCGCAGCGCGCTTCTCGGCGCGCGGCGGCGCGGGGCGCGGGGCGGCCGCCTCCGTGGGCGCGGCGGCTCCGCCCGACGCCTTCGGCGAGGCATCGTTCAGCGCCAGGCGGTCGAGGTCAGCTCGGGCGCTCTCCAGCCAGGCCTCGGCCTCAGCCAAGGTTGCTGGCTCGGCCTGGTCGAGGTCAGCCGAGTCTTCTCGGGCGGACGCCGGCATGCCCGGTGCGTCTGCCGGCGGCGCGGCCGTGAAGGGAGCGGTCTCGGACTCGGGCGAGCGCTGGGCGGCGCAGCCCGCGACGATCAGGCCCGCAGCGAGCAGCGCGAGCGGGCTCAGAGCCTTGAATGCGATCATCGGTTTCCTGTGGTGAGACGCACGAGCCGGCCGAATCGGTTCACGCCCAGCGTCGGGTGGCGATTTCAGCCCTCCGCGACCATGTAGGCTAGCCAGCCAGGCTGGTTCGGCGCCCGCGTGCGGACCCGGTAGTCATCCTTGGTTTCGTCGGCGCTGGTGTCCCAGTATACGTGCACCTTCGAGAAACCTGCCTCCTTCAAG
The DNA here is from genome assembly GCA_023431345.1 of Pseudomonadota bacterium. GTDB lineage: Bacteria > Myxococcota_A > Polyangia > Polyangiales > Polyangiaceae > PMG-095. The sequence continues at coordinate 43,888 of JAEYWK010000010.1, read as the reverse complement.
AGCTCTTGCAGCTCCGGCATCGACCAGAAGCGCCAGTCGTAGCGGAACGCCTTCTGGAGCTTGGTGCCGTCCTTGAACTCGAAATGAATGTAGTTGGTGACGTCGTGGGTGATGGCGTCGAACTTGTTCTGGTCCCACACATAGGTGAACCCCTCTTTGATCTTGCGGTGCTCTTGCATCGGCTCGTGGGATTCCCAGCCGCCGTAGGCGTCGAGGTAGAACAAGCCGCCCTTGGCGAGGCCCGAGCGCACCTTCTGAAAGTAGGCGCGCATTTCTTCGCGCGTCTTGAAGATCCAATAGCTGAAGTTGAACGCGCAGATGATGTCGTGCTTCTGCTTGACGGTCGCGCGCACGTCTTGCTGCAAGAGCGTCACGCGCTCCTGCGCGTCACCGAGGGGCGCCAGGTTGTGCTTGCGCCCCCAATCCAGCGTGGGCTTGTGGATATCGAGCCCGGTCGCGGTTCGCTCCTTGCCGCTCTTCACCCACGCCGCGCACAAGATGGCCGTACCGCAGAAGTCTTCGCGGAAGCTCGAGGGCTTTCGGCCGCGGATCTTCTTGAACCACTCGTCGAGGAACTCGACCTCGGTGTCGGGCGCCTGCACCGACAGCTGATAGAGCAGGTGCTTATCGGCGGTCTTGGCGGTGAAGCGCGATTTCGGCGCGCGGCTCTTGGGCTTCTTCTTCGACGGCGTGCGGCGTTTGGCTGGCTGCGCTCGGGGCATGAGGGCGGTCGTTTAGCCGCACCTCGGCCTGTCGTATAGCTATTTGCAGCGGATCAAGCGCGCCCACGTGCGGCGATCGGCGACGTAGGCGAGCAAGGCGCCTTCGGGGAGCGGGTAGAGCGACACGTCGGCGAAACCACGCGCCGTGGCCACCTGCTCGGAGCGGGCCTTCTCCTCCAGCGTGAGCTCGGAGAGCATCAGCTCTTGATGGGCGCCGGGCCGGGCGTCGATCGGTCTGACGTAGACTGCGGTCGGCGCTCCGCACAGCACCGCGGCGGCGGCGGGTGAGCGATCCAAGCCGTTTGCGTAGGTTCGCCAGCGCAGAGGCGGATCCATCTTCGGATCCTTGTCCACCACCAGAGTCGCGAGGCCGAAGCGGGTCGAGTCGCGCTCGACCGGCAACGCCAACCAGGCCGCCGCGTCGGTGCCGACGCTGACGACCTCGGTCAGGCCCTGCGTGGCGCCCGACACCCACACCACCACGTCCGGATCGAGCGTGCCGCTCTTCAGCCGCAAGCGCCGCGCGTGCACGGGAGTCATCCCGCTGCGCCCGTCGATGTAGCTCACCATCACGTCGTCACCGACGCGCGTGAGCGAGACGCTGCTGGCGGCGGCGCCTTCGGGCGTGAGCAGCAAGAGCTTGCCGTCGGGCAGCCGCACTTGGGCTCGCGAATCTTGCTTGTCGGCCGGCGCCGTGATGTACGCCACGACGTCGGGGGAGCTCGTGACCGCGACCCGGGTGCCGTCACGCGCGTCTTTCGCGAGCACCTCCAGCTCACCGCCCGCGAGCGCGCGGCGCACCAAGCGACCCTTCGAGATCCAGTAAGCGTGCGTCGCGCTCGTCGCGGGGCCGCGCGCCACGGGCCAGAAATTCTGCGGGCCGAGCTCTACGTCTTGCAGCGCGCCCGCGGCCGGCTGCTTGGACTTGCTCGGCGCCGCGAGCAGCTTCGACACCACGAGCTCGTCGGTGCGCGTGATCATCACGACGCCAGCCGCGAACGCCGACGCCGGCGCGGCGGGGCCGACGTCGTTCAGACCGTCGAGCAGGTAGCGGCTGCTCGCCACTGGCTCGTCGTCCTTCTCCGTCTCCGCCAGCTCGTCTGGGGCTCGCGGCTTGGGTGGCGCTGGTGTGGCGGCTTCCGCGCTCGGGGCGGGCGAGGCTCCCGTCGCGGGTGCGGCGCTCGCGCTCGCCTTCGCGTTCGGCGCGGCGGCGCCGGGCGAGGGGGCAGGCTGTGCGCGGGGACGGCTCGAGTCGCAACCCGTCAGCGCCAGCGCGGCGACGCAGCTCGCGGCGGTCCACGTTCGTGAGCGAGCAGCGAGCCGAGTCATGCCGAAAGTTTCGTGAGCCATCACGGAGGGTCGATGGCACGCATCTTAGCCGACAGTGCCGCGAGGCGCGCGCCTAGTAAATCGTGTGCTCAATCAGCGTCTTGGCGCCGATTCCGATCAGCACCACCCCGCCCACGATGTCGAGCCGCTTGCCGAGCGCGGCGCCGAAGCGCTGGCCCGCGAACAGACCGAGCGCGCTCAGGATCGCTGTCGTGAGCCCGATCGCGGCGACCGACACCCCGAGCGGAGCGCCGAGCAGCGGCAACGTGAAGCCGGCCGCGAGCGCGTCGATGCTGGTCGCGATCGCCAGCAGCAGCATCACCCGCAGGCCGAAGGCGGCGACCTCATCGAGCGGCTTCGCTTCTTCCTCCCCGTGCCAGGCTTCCCACAACATTTTGCCGCCGATGCCGCCCAGCAGCACGAACACCACCCAGTGATCCCAGGCCGCGATAACCGAGCCCACCCGGCTTCCGATGAGCCAGCCGACGAGCGGCATCAGCGCCTGGAAGCCACCGAAAAAGGCCGCCACCAGCAGCACGTGCCGGAGCTGGATGCGCCGCACGGCGAGCCCTCGCGCGGCCGCGACCGCCATGGCATCCATCGAAAGGCCGAACGCGAGCAGCAGTACTGAGCCTAGCATCATGGGTTTTGCCCGATCACAGCGGCTCGACCGCGTGCACTCGGCCCGTCAACATGTCCGTGAAGTAAATCTTTTCGTCTGGCCCGAGCGTGATGCCCGCGAGCGACCCGGCGGGGAGACCCGTGTCGAGGCTCTCGAGCTCGTTCCCGCTCGTGTCGAAGACGTGAATGCGGCTGGTGGCGTTGTCGGTGACGAACAGCCTGTCGTTCGCGAAATAGAGCCCGCTCGGCTGCTCCAGCGCGCCCGCCGGGACGAGCTCGGTCACCGTCGCGCCGCCCATCTCGCCGCTGCCGTGCAGCTCTTCGTAGGTCGCGATGTCACCGACCCGCGTGGCGGTGCTCGGATCGACGCTGATGATGCGGCCGTGACCGGTGTCGGCGAGGTAGACGAGCTGCCGCGCCGTGTCCCACGCCGCGTGACTCGGCACCTCGGGCACGCGCAAGAATTCGCCCTTCGCGTAGCGGTAAACCTCGCCGTCGGCGTGATCTTCGCCGCCGATTTGGTGCGGCGCGTGAAAGTCGTAACGATCGAGCGAGCCCGCGTCGCCGTTGACGGCCCAGTAGGCGTTGTCTCGCTCCCACGCGATGCCCATGCAGTAGGGCGTCTCGTGGAGCATATCGAGGTGCGTGCCGTTCTGACCCGCGGTGGGCTCGACGCCGAAGATGGTCGGATCCGACGACCACAGCACCGGCCCCGCGTAGGGCACGGGAATATCTTCGAAATTGTCGGTGTAGGCTTCGCCGCAGCTCGCGAAGAGCGGACCATCGCCCCAGGCCATGGCCGTGGGGCGGCGCATGAAGTGCCATGAGTTGCCGTCTTCTTTGAGCTCGGCCTGCGGCGCCGAGGAGGTCGCCTCAGTCACGACCGCCATCACGCCTGGCAGCGCAGCGCAGCCGCTGTCATCGGCCTCGGTGCACGGCTTGCCGCTCGGGAATTGGCGGAGCGCTACCCAGAGCTCACCCGGCACGGCGCGATTGAACGCGAGCGCGGTTGCGCTGAGCTTCACCCGCGTCTGCGGGATGAAAACCTCGAACAGACCTACCGTTTCGAGCGTGCCCTCGCCCAGGTACTTGGCGCGGGGCGTTGGCGTCAAAGAACCGCCGCCGGCGCTGCCGGCGTTGCCACCGCTGCCGGCGCCATCGTCTGGCAGGCTCGACGAAGAGCACGCACCGAGCGCGAGGCTGATGACGAGGGCCACTCCAGAACGCAGGTTCGACAAGCGCCGCTAGCGTAGCGCTCCGTGCGCGGCGAGCCAACCGAGCACGCGGATCCAGCCCAGCCCCGAGCCGAGCAGCGGCGCGGGTGGTTGATTTGAGCTGCGATTCGGGGGAGAAAGGGCCCGCGTGACTCGCGTTTCCAGTCTCGGCTTGCTGCTCGCCGCGGCGCTGCTCGGCGCCTGCGCGCGTGGGGCGGCCCCGCTCGCCGGCGCGCCAGGCGTGTCGTCCGGGGCGGGCAACGCGAGCGGTAGCGAAGCGCCTCCACCGCCGGGCGCGGACGGCAGCGGGGCGAAAGACGCGCCCCAGGCGACGCTGCCCGCGCTGCCGCTTCCGGGAGGCGAACAGCCCACGCCCGACAAGGCGCTGCCCGAGCTCAAGGTAGAGCCGCTGGGCATGCACGTCGGCGGCGGCAAGAACGACGCTGAAGAAAAGGCGCCGTTCCACCGCGCCCTGGAGCAACGATTTCCGGCCTTCCTCGAGTGCTATCGGCTCGTCGAAGATCCCTTCGCTGGCGGCAGCTTCGGCGTCGACCTGAAGATCCCTCGAGCCGGGGGCGCGCCGATCGTCGAGCAGCCTCGGACGCGCATCAAAGGCGCCGCCTTTCGAGACTGTATGGTCGCGGCGATCGGCAAGGCTCAGTTCGACAAGCCCAAGGCGGGCCCGACCGTGATCAGCTACTCGGTGCGCTTCTCGCTCGGCGCGGGCAAGCGCTGAGCGGCTGCTGCTCGTCGCGTCAGGCGCGGCCGAAGCGCTCGAATGGCATCGCCACCGGCGCGCCGTGGAGCGCGACTCGGATCAAGTGGCGCAAGAGCGGCAGGTCGCTCTCTCGCGTCTTCCCCGCCGCATCGAAGGCGACCAAGGCCAGCTCGAGCTCGCGAAGCACCTCGAGACATTCGAGCGTCGCGCCCTGCATCGCCTCGACGGCCTGCGTGAGCGAGATGCCCGTACCGAGCCACTTTCCGAAGCGTCCGGTGCGGCCGCCGTTGCACGTCACCATCAAGTCGCCGGTGCCGGGCAGGCCGACGGCAGTCCGTGGATCACCGCCCACGAGCGAGACGACGCGCTGCATCTCCAAGATCGCTTGCGCGAACACGGCGCTCTCGTAGTTGTGGTACGCGACGCTGCCGACCGCGCCGCCCTTCGCTTCGTGCACGCCCGCGCCGAAGCCGACGCCCATCGCGAAGGCGTTTTTGAGGGCAGCGCAGGTCTCGGCGCCGATCAAGTCCGGCTCGATGTGCACGTAGTAGAACGGCCCGCGCAGGAGACCAGCCCAGGCCTCGCAAGCGTCGAGCGAGCGCCCCGTGAAGCAGATGCTGGTCGGCACGCAGCGCAGCAGCTCGCCCGCGATGCATGGCCCCGCGACGCCCACCGGGGCGATTTGCTCCCTGGCCGCGCGCGGCAAGAGCGACCGAAACACGTCGGGGAGCACCTCGAGCCGAGGGCTCTCCGCGTCGCCGCGCCAAACCAAGCCCTTCGAGATCATCAGCACGGGACGCGGCCGCTGCTCGAGGGCCTGTCCGAGCGCGCGCGCCGCCCAACCGACTCCCGCCGAGCTCACCCCGAGCGCGATGGCGTCCGCGCCCTCGAGCGCTTGCGCCAGCTCTTCGACGAAGTAAGGCGCGACGCCGGCAGCGAGCGGCGCGCGCAGCTTGGGGTGGGGGCCACCCGCCGCGAGCGACGCGATGATCTCGTGATCGAGCGGAGTGCCGACGAGGCGCACCGCGTGTCCGTTCTCGACGCAGGGCGCGGCGAGCGCGCTGCCCATCATGCCTGCTCCCACGATCGCGATCGTCGCCATGCGCCTCCTTTAGTCAGGCGAGGCGGGGGCGGCTAGGTCTTGTTTCTTCTTGGGCGGGGGCGTCAAGTCCGGCAGCGTGAGCGGCGGGAGCTTGAGCTCTTTCGGTACCGGCGGCAGCCCCAAGTCTTTGCCGATATCCTCGAGCTTCTTGCCGACCTCGTCGCCGATGGCCTGCAAATCTTTGGCGTTCGGAGTGAGCTCGAGCAGCTCGCGCAAGCTGAGCGGACGGAGCCCGCAGCCGATGCCAATCTTCGGGGTGAGCTTAGCGCCGACCAGCTCGCTCACGCGCGTGTGCACGCCGACCTCGACCGACACCTCGCCGCCCACCATCGCGCTCGCCGTGCGCTTGCCCTGCTTGCCGGAGGCGCGGCCCAAAAGCTGGCCGAGCCTCGACTCGGCGGCGGCGCCGGCGAGCGCACTACAGGGCAGGGCGCCCTTGAAGTCGAGGTCGACCTTGGCGTCGAGGCCCTCCCGCGCGATGGTCCCGCCGCCGGCGAGCTCGAACTTGGCGGCCTTGACCTTGGCGTTCTCGAGCGTGACCACGCTGCGGGCGGCGTCGACCTCGAAGTCGCTGTCGAAGGTCGTGACGTCCCCGAAGACGAAGCCGTCCAGCTCGGGAGGATGAGGCGGCACGAAGCCCTGCAGGCGCACGCCGAGCTTGCCCTTGATTTCCCCGCCCGTCAGCGTCTTGGGGAAGGTCAGCTCTGCCTGGCTCGACACCAGCACTTCCGGCAGCGGCAGCGCGATACCCAAGCCCTGGCCGAGCAGCCCCAGCTTCGTCGGCGTGAGCGTGAGCTTCATGCTGCCTCCGCGCTGGTCGACGCTAGCGTCGAGGCGTAGCGGCGCAGCTTGCGCGCTTTGATCTCCGAAGCCGATCGAGACGTCGCCGCCGGTGCTCGTATATCCCGCGCCGACTTTTCCCAGCTCGAAGCCCGAGAGCTTGCAGCTCGACGCCGAGAAGGCCGCGCCCGCGACGGTTTGGGTCAAGAACCCTCCCGTGAGCTCGAGCCAAGGTGCGGCCGCGGGCGCCTCGGCTACCTGCACGCTCACGCGGCTCGCGACGAGCGGCGCCGCGAACGCCTCCGGATGATCCTTGGCCCATTCGCCCAGCTCGAGCAGCACGCGCGGCAAGCTGCCGCTCACGCCGACCTGCACGTTCGAGACCTCGACCAGCGTCGGCTGAAAGCTGGTGAGCTGCACGTCGACCAAGCCGAGCTTGGCCTCGAAAGAGGGCGCGCCGATCAGCTTGGCGGTCGCGCCCTCGAGCTGCACCCATTGCCAGCCGAATCCGAGCTTGCCGGGCTGAAGCTCGATGCCCCGCGCCCGTGCTTCTGCTACGACCTTCTTCTCGACATAGCCAGGTAGCAGCAGCCTGATGACCCCCAAGATGGCCACCACCCCCGTGACGACGATGAGCAGAGCGATGAGCGGGCCGTGCGTTCGCTTCACGAGGCGAGCCTAACATGCCCAACTACCTCACCCCGGAAGGCGCGAAGAAGCTGGCCGCCGAGCTGAATCAGCTGCTCAACGTCGAGCGCGTGAAGATCGTGCAAGAGGTGGCGGACGCGGCCGCGCAAGGTGACCGCTCCGAGAACGCCGAGTACATCTACGGCAAGAAGAAGCTGCGCGAGATCGATCGTCGCATCCGCTTCATCACCAAGCGGCTGGACGCCGCCGTGGTGGTGAAGCAGGAAACGGCGCACGGCGAGGTCCGCTTCGGCGCTACCGTCGAGGTCGAAGACGAAAACGGCAAAAAGAGCAGCTACCTGATCCTCGGGCCGGACGAAGCTTCGCCCTCGAACGGAAGCATCAGCTTCCAATCGCCGCTCGGAAAAGCGCTGATGAAGCGCAAGGTGGGTGACGTGGTCAGTGTGCAGCGCCCCGCCGGTGAGATCGAGATCGAGATTAAGGCCATCCGCTACGAGTGAGCGGGCCCCCGGCGGGGAGTGACAGAAGCGCTCAGCGCGCGACGGGCCAACGAACGCGGTAACCCCGACCGCGCAGGTATTGAATCGCGTCCGGTGCACCAACGGTGTTCAGACGTTGGCGCAGCTCGTACACCTGGTTGCGTGCGGCGTTGCCGCCGACCGAGCCGTTGAGCACCACGCGGTTCAGCTCCTTCGAGGGCACGAAGCGCTCGGAGTGATCGAGCAAGAACTCGAGCACCGCGCACTCGGCGCGACGCAGCGGCACCTCGACGTCGTTGACGGTCAACGTGCGAGCCAAGCGATCGAGGCACAAGGGACCTGCGCGCAGCACGCTGCGGAACACCTCCGATGTGCGACGCGAACGCGCGGCGAGCGCTTGAACACGTAGTTTCAACTCTAAACCATCGACCGGTGATCGCAGGAAATCGGTCGGTGATTCGCGTTCGAACAGCGCAGGCGAAGGATGTCCGGTTCCCGGAACGATCCAAAGCACCGCTTGGTTCGAGGGAATCTCGCTCGGCGCAGTGACGTCCGCTTTCGCGACGAACACTGCCTCCTGCGAGGCGTCGTCGCTGACGGCGATTCCACCGTCAGCGAGGGAAGTGCCGAGCTCGGTGAGCTCGGCTGACTCGAAACCGCGAAGGCACACGAGCTGCGCTTCGCTGACTGCTTGCGTGGCTGGCCCCATAGTGTGGGTGACTCTGCGACTGTCACTTTCTGGGGTCAACCACCTCAGGTGCACACGCCCCAATTTGGCTCCAATTTGAGCACGCTGATGACTCGCAGTGACGCACCCGGGACGGAATCCTCTGTCACCAGCTGACGAAAAAACTGAGTGGTGACGCGCAGATACGTGCGTGATGCAGCATCAGCGCGCAAAGGCGCCACACCGCGACAAAAATCGTGTTCATGCAAAATGGCTAGGCAGCCTCGAAGCACTCATTTTCGAAAGACGAGCCGCTCTGCGTCGGTTCGTCTGGCGAGCTCGCGGCTGTGCTGCGCGCGGACTTGTGGCGTCACTGACGCGAGCGGCGCTGCTGACGGAAGCGAGCTGCAGGGTCTGACGCCACCAGGTGCTGGAAGCAACTCAACTACTCCTGCGGGTGAGTCAGCGATTGCTTCGAGTCGCGAGGCGCGGCGGCGGGCCCTCACTCCGTGGGGAGTTGGCGCGGGTCACTGTAACTCATAATCAGGATTACCCTGGCGAGTTGCTCAATGAGGCGAACCACTGAGAGGTGACCTCTGATGAGCCTCCATCAAAGCTCCTCGAGCGCTGCAAGCCTGAAGTGGCGGCTCGTTCCCACCGCCTCGCGCTCAGCGGTCGCCGGGCGCGAGCTCGACCGAGACGACGGCGGTCGAAGCGCTGGCGCTGTCGGGCATGGTGCGGGCGCGAATGACGCCTGCGAGGCAAGACGAAACGTCGTCGTTCAGCGTGGAGGCGACGCGGCGCGTGCCGGTGACCTTACCGGACGGCGAGATCTCCACGTGCAGCTCGAGCGTGCCCCGCTGGCGCTTGCCATGTTGCTTGTAGCAACGAACGATACCACCCCAAGTCTCCCGCGCCGCGCGCTGCACCTCGACCCGGTCGTGACCACCTTGGATCTCGGTTACGGTGACGATGACGCGCGGCTCGGGATGGTACGCCCCAGCCGGTAAGACGAGCAGCGCCGCCGCCGCGAGGCCTCGGAGTGTCGTGCCAAGCTTCGTCATCAGTTAGCGAATGCTGCGCAGGTTCGGCGCTACGGAGCAAGCGCTGGCGCGACGTCGCCGCGCCATGATCGCCGCTGCGAGCACGAGCCCGAGCGCAGAGGGCGCGCCTGATGCGCCCCCGGGGACAGCGCAGCCGCAACTCTTGGACTGCCTGCTGCGTTCCCCAACAGCAGCGCCCCATGAACGCCATCGCCTCGGAGCCTAGCACTCGAGCGGCTTGGGAGCCCTACACATCGGGAGGGCTAAAAGCACGTCATCATGGTCGCTGTCTCGAAGCAGCCGGCGCTGCCCACGATGTTGCTCTTCAACCACGGAATGTTGTGCGCCGTAGGCGCCCAATTTGCATCCGCGCGACAATGGGCGCCAGGTCCCGGGGTGCCCCAGCTCGTCACGCCGAAGGTCATGAAGAACCCGTTGTAATGGCCCTTGAGTGGGCCGCCCGAGTCACCAGTGCAGATCGCGGGGGTGTTGGCGCCGACGGATGACCAGTAGTAGGCGCTCTGCTGGTACGAGGGCTGGATCGAGGCGCTTCTCCCGTTCCAATCCCGCTGGGTGTCGGAGTAGTAGCCGAAGCCGTGCACGCTCATCGTGATGTTGGAAGGTGTGCTCTTCGCGAGAGCCGCGGCATCAGCGGACGTGTATCCAACGAGCGGGGTTGGGCTGATGAGCAAGCCGACGTCGTAGGGTGTGATGGGATTCATCGTCGTGGAAGCCGGGTTCCACCGCACCATGGTCCAGCTGCCTGGGATCACGTCCACCCAGCCCGCGGCCGTCGGTCGTGACGCGATCACCCAAGTGGAGTCGCCGCTGGCGAAGTCGTTCACGCAATGAGCGGCCGTCAAGATCGTCCGGTTCGAGACGATTTGGCCCGAGCACCTCTTCCAATAGCCAGGCCTGTTCCCCCTCTGCGGCCAGTAAATTTCGAGCAGAACGGCTCCGCGTGATGCACCAGTTCCGTCGAGCAGCGTGCCGTTCTTGAGCTCGGATGTCTGCTCGCCGACCCGCTCTGCCGCTGCCACATCGGCGAACGGCTCCGCGCCCAGCTCGTCTTGAGCATCGACCCCTGACGCGCCTCCGCACGCTGCCAAGCACAGCGCGGTTGCCACGAACATAGAGGCCTGCTTCGTCCCCACCACCATCGATGATTTCATCTTAGTTTCCTTCCCACGACTGTCCCCATCCCAGGCGCGCACAGTAGGTTTCCTCAGCTCGTTCGTCAAGCAATGAGCGAACGAATGACAGTCCTCATCGCACGGCGACAAACCGGCGTCTCACCTGACGCCGACGCTCAAGTCTTGGCTTCACGCTCGGCGCCTTGCGCGGCGCGGGAGGGCGCGCCTCTGCGGACGCGCGCCACGAGATCGCGATGCGCCGCTCGCTGCACCGGGCGGTGTTTCACGGTCTCGCTCGGCGGGTACCCCTCCACGCTGAGCGTCATTCGCCACGCGCGCTCCGGCCGGATCGGCCTCGGGCAGAGGTTGCCCCCGCAGTTGGGGCAAACCCCGTCGAGCACCCGCGCTACGCAGTCCGCGCAGAACGTGCACTCGAACGAGCAGATCATCGCCTCCGGCGAGCTCGGCGGCAGGGCCTTGTTACAGTGCTCACAAGTCGGCCTCAGCTCCAGCATCGTTTTTCCTCGGTTCCCCATTATTGCATGAGCGCGCGCTGGACCGTGTAGCCCTCGCTCGTGACCACGACCACGTAAAGGGCGCAACCCGCGGTGATGTTGGGGGCGCCGATGGTGGCCTCGCTGAGCTTGAGATCGATCGGCTCTGGAGTGGAGAAGGCAGCGTTCGCGTCGGCGCGATGAGCGCGATAAATGTGGATGATATCCCTGCCAGCGGCACCGAACAGCGTGAGGCCGTCGCTCGACACGTCGGGTGAGCGGAACGGCACGTCGATGCCCGGAACGGCCATGGGGCCCATGAACGGCTCTGCCTTGGAGGAGCGCGTAAACATCTGCGGCGCCGTGTCGAAGACCTCGCCGTCGGTGTACGCGGTGAGCTCGTCGGCGGCGATGCCGGCAGCCGCGAACACGTTGCCGGCAGGCTCAGCGGCGAGCACGAACGGCTCGCTTCGCCCAGCGCGCCGCGCGACGCGCAGCACCGACACGCCTTCGCTGCCTTCGTCCACCCTGGTGGTGCACGTGACGTAGAGCGTGAGGCCATCTTCGCTGACGTCTGGGTAGATGCGCAGCTTGTCGCCGCACACACCGGCGAGCTCGGGCAGCGACTCGGCTTCGCCGAACAGGGCGTCTTTGCTGGCGCGCTTGCGGCGCACGACCTCGGGCGTCGGCGTAGCGGTCACCTCGAAATCTCGCGTGTAGTAGAGCTCGAGCTCGTCAGCGGTGAGCGATACGCCGTTGACCGAGGTGTCCATGGGCGCGCGCAGCACCGGCTCTGCAGCGTTGAAGGCGCCCGTGCAAGACGCGGGGCTCGCTCCGCCGCCGATCGCGCTGCCCCCGCCGCCGCTCGTGACGGCCCCTGCCGCGCCGCCGCCACCTCCGCCGCCGCCGGACGTCGCGCCTCCGCCGTTGCTCAGCGCGCCGCCGTTCCCTGCGCTGCCTTTCGAGGGCTCGGCGTCGCCGCCGCACCCCACGAGCAGCGGGCCCAGAGTAGCCACCATGACCCAACTCGCGCTTCTCATCCTCTGCACCTCGACGAGGCAGCCTACGCTGACGTCGCGACGAATTCTTCCTCGAACGGCTGACGGGCACGTCACGTGCTAGCGTCGCCCCGTGGCTTCCCTGGTCCCGCGGCTGGCTCCCGGTAGCACTTTCGCCGAGCGTTTTCGCATCATCCGGTTCGTGGGGCAGGGCAGCATGGGCGCCGTCTATCGCGCCGAGACGCCGGAGGGGCAGGTCGTGGCGCTCAAGATCGTGAACCTGGCCGCGTCGTCCGATTCCCGAGCCGAGCGCCGCTTCGCGCGTGAGGTGGAGAGTAGCTCGCGTATCCAGAGCCCCTACGTGGCGCGCACGCTCGAGTCGGGCAGGCTCGCGGACAGCGGTTTGGCCTGGGTGGCGCTGGAATTTGCGGAGGGCGTCGGGCTCGATGAGCTCGTGCGATCGCGCGGGGGGCTTTCGGCGCCAGGCGCGCGGGCGCTTCTGGAGCCGGTGTTCGGGGCGCTCGGCGCGGCCCATCGCGAGGGCATCGTCCACCGTGATTTGAAGCCAGAGAACGTGCGCGTGCAGGCGGACGGAGACGCGCAGGGCTTGAAGGTGTCGAGCGTGAAGGTGCTGGATTTCGGCATCGCGAAGGACGTCACGGCGGGCCCGCTGTCGGGGACGACGCCTGGCCTCGGCACGCCGCTCTGGACAGCGCCCGAGCAAGCACGTGAAGACTACGTGCCCGTCTCGAGCTCGGACGTGTGGGCGCTCGGGCTCTTGACCTTCTTCGTGCTCACGGGCGCGTCGTACTGGCGGAACGCCGACGAGCGAGCCTCGATGGCAGACTTGGCGATCGAGCTGTTGAAGTCCGACATCGATGGCGCGAGCGCGCGGGCGAGCGAGCTGGGCTTGGCCGCGCTGCCGAGCGGGTTCGATGCGTGGTTCGCGCGGGCCGTCGATCGTGAGCCCGCGCGGCGCTTCGCGGACGCCGCCGCGGCGTGGGCGGCGCTCGAGCCGCTGCTCAGCGCTCGATCGACGGCGATCCAGCCGCAGAGCGGCAGCGCGGGTGTGTCTCCGGCCCCGAGCGGCCGCGGCGTGTCGGCGGCGCGCGAGCCGCTGGAGCGCCCCTCCGTCGTGGTGCGCCCGCTCGGCTTCATCACGCTCGTGATCGCAAGCTGCGTGCTGGCGGGGCTTTGCATTTACTGGCTGCTCCGCGGCATGCACATTTGAGTTAATCTCCGCGGTTCATGCTCAGGCTCTGCTTCGTTTGTTTGGGTAACATCTGTCGGTCGCCCATCGGTGAAGGGGTGATGCGCCACCTGCTGCGGGAAGCGGGGCTCTCCGAGCAGGTGGCGGTCGACAGCGCAGGTACGGCTGGCTACCACACCGGCGAGCCGCCAGACCCGCGCGCGCGCGCCGCTGGCAAGCGCTTCGGCGTCGAGGTGCACGGCCGCGCCCGGCAGTTCCAGCGCGCCGACTTCGACCGCTTCGACTACGTGCTAGCCATGGATCGCTCGAACTTCGAGGACTTGAGCGAGCTGGCTGGCTCGAGCGAAGCGCGGGAGAAGTTGTACTTGCTGCGCAGCTTCGACGAAACGGCGCCGAGCGGCGCCTCCGTGCCCGACCCGTACTACGGCGGCAACGACGACTTCGACGACGTCGTGCGCATCTGCCTTTCGGCGTGCGCGCCGCTGCTCGAGCGTTTGCGCCGGGAGCACCAGCTGTAAGCCATGCTCGCTCCCGAGCTCACGCAGGCGCTTCGCTACTCGCTCGGCTCGGCCATCGCGCGGAGCCGGCGGCTCTCGGGAGGTGATATCAACGACGCGTTCGAGCTCGAGCTGGCGAGCGGCACGCGCGTGTTCTTGAAGACCAACGACGCCGCTCCCCCCGCGATGTTTCCCGCAGAGGCGCGCGGCTTGGAGTGGCTACGCGCAGCGGGCGGCCTGCGCATCCCCGAGGTGCTGGCAGTCTCGAGCGGGCGCGCAGGTGAGCCGAGCTTCTTGGTGCTGGAGCTGCTCGCGCCGGGCCGGCCGGCGCCTGACTTCGACGAGCGGCTCGGCCATGGTCTGGCGGCGCTTCACCGCGCGGGCGCACCCACGTTCGGCCTCGAGCACGACAATTTCATCGGCTCTTTGCCGCAGCGCAACACGCCGCAGCAAAGTTGGGCGGATTTTCTGTGGTTCGAGCGCTTCGAGCCGCAGCTCGCGCGGGCGGCCGCATCGGGGCACGTGAGCGTGCGCCTGCGCCGCGGCTTCGACGAGCTGTCGAGCAAGCTCGGACAGCTGGTCGGCCCCGCAGAGCCTCCCGCGCGCCTGCACGGCGACCTATGGAGCGGCAACCTCCACGTCGACGACGCGGGCGCCCCCTGCTTGATCGATCCCGCCGCGTACGGCGGCCATCGTGAGATGGATTTGGCGATGATGCGCTTGTTCGGTGGCTTCAGCGAGCGGGCGTTTCGCGCCTATCACGAGGCGTACCCGCTCGCGGCCGGCTCCGCCGAGCGCATCGCGCTTTATCAGCTTTACCCGCTGCTGGTGCACGTCAACCTGTTCGGCGCGGGCTACGTCCCGCAAGTCGAGCGGAGCCTTGCGCGCTACGTCTGACTTGGCTACGGCTCCGCCATGGCTACCGCTGCGCCGCGTCTCGTCACCATCGCCGACGGCGAAAACCTGCTCGATGCCTTGGCCGAGGCCTGCGGCAAAGCCGACGGTTGGATCGCGGCCGTGGGCCACGTCGACTCGGTGGAGCTGCGCGTCGCCGGTGAAGGCGCCGACGTGCGCAAGCAGCTGCGTGGACGGCTGTCCCTAGCGCAGCTGTCGGGGCCCTACGGAGGCCCCTACTTCGCGACGCTGTCGCGGCACAGCAGCCTCGGCGCGGAGCTCGTCGCAGGCCAGCTGCTCAGCGCGCGCTCGGCGGGGGTAACGGCCACGTTGTGGAACGCGCAAGGCAGCGTGCGTGAAGTCGTCGACGCCGCGCCGCCGCGCGAGCAAGCGGGCAGCGAGCCCGATGCGGCTCCGAAGGCGGCTGGGGCTGCGGTCGCAGCCGGCGCGGGTTGGGCCGCCGCAGCCCAGGCGGCCGTGGCCGACTTGTCCGAAGAAGACGACGAGCCGCAGCGGCCGGGCCGAGGCGACTTGGTGCGCCATTTCGCCTTCGGTTTGTGCGAGGTGCTACAAGACACGGGCGACCGGCTCAAGCTGCGCGACTTGCTCGGCCCTGGTCGCATCCGCGAAATCGCGGTCGATATGCTCGAGATTTCGCCGGCCCCCGCGCACAACGGCAAGCGTGTCTTCAAGCTCAGCCGCAAGGCGTGAGCGCTACTCGAGCGCGGGCGCGAGCGCGTCTTCTGCGCAGCCGAAGCGCGGCCGCTCGGGGATGTCGTCGATACCGCTCACCAAGAGCAAGCCGAACTGACCCGTGGCGGGGCCGTCGAACGGCTCGTAAACGTGACCCGAGACGGTGCCGCAGTAGAAGTCGCTCACGCCGCAGATGGTGCCGTGCAGCGTGAGCTCCGATACGATCTCGATGCCGGGAAGAAAAGCGTTGGCCGCGCCCGGTAGCGCCGCTTTGCTGGTCGGCGCGTCGAACCTTCCGTCATCGTCGATCGGGTAGGGGCCCACCACGAGCTGGTCGCCGAGCTCGCTCCTGCGGTCTTTCGCGTCGAGCGCTCGGTAGCGGTAGACGACGCTCGTTCGCCCCTCGTGCTCGGGCGTATCCACCTCACCGAAGAACAAGATCGCCTTGCCCGGCGTCGTCGCCGTCTCGAGCGCGAGCAGGGCCGGGCCGCGCACGACGCCCGGCGGGGGAGGGGTGCACGAGCCTGCGGCGCCCGCCGCTCCGCCTTCGCCCTCGTCTTGGCCCCCGCCGCCGCCCACGGCGCCCGCGGACGCGCGCCGCTCTTCGAAGGCTCGGAAGCGACCGCTCGCGTCCGAGCAGCCGACGCCGGAGAGCGCCGCGAGCCCGAGCGCCGTGAACGCGAGAGCGCGAGCGAGAGGCATCGCGACAAGATAGCGTTTCGGATTCGGGAAGGGTAAAGCTTTTGGCTTGCGCAAGCACCGCTGGCGTCCGCTCGGCTCGTCGCTCCTCGCGCTCGCGGGCGCTGTTGGCGGACTTGCGGTCGCCACGCCCTGTGCGCAGGCTAGCGGCTTCTCGGTCGCGCGCTTTTCGGGCGAGCACGGCCACCCCACGACCGATAATCCGACGGCCCTCTACTTCAATCCGGCGGCGCTCCGCGGCAAGCGCGCCGAGCTGCTGGTCGACGGCCTCGTGGCGTATCGCTCCGCCTCCTACACGCGCACGCGCCAGCCCACGGACGCGCCCGACGTGGCGGGGGCAGAAGGCGCGAACGTCGGGCGAGCCACGCTCGATAACTTCCTCTTCAATCCGTCGCTTTGGCTCGCGCTCCCGCTCAGCGAGCGCTGGCTGCTGGCGGCCGGCGTGTTCACGCCCTTCGGCGGCCCTGTCAGCTGGGACACGCGAGCAGAGCTTGCGCGCTCTCCTCACCCCGGTATCGTCGACGGCGTGACGCGCTTCCACTCGATGGAGGCGCTCTTTACCACCAGCTACGCCTCGCTCGGGGCAAGCTTCGCGGCCACGCCTCGGCTGCGCTTCGGCCTTGCGCTGAACACCATGTACACGCGCATCGACGACGTGCGCGCTTGGAGCGGCGGCAGCAACGGCGTCGTCGGCGAAGGTCGCTCCTTGCTCGAGGTCGACGGCGTGGATTTCGGCTTCGCCGCGGGCGCTTTCTACGAAGCGGAGGCCGTGCGGATCGGCGCTTCCTACCAATCCCGCCCCAACGTGAGCGGCGGAAGCAGGCTGCACGGCAAGCTCTCGAACAACATCGGCGGTCCGAGCAGCGCAGACGTCGAGCTGCACCAAGATTTGCCCGACATCGTGCGCCTCGGCCTGGCCTACCGCGCGCGCCGCAACGTGGAGCTGCGCCTCTTCGGCGCTTGGGAGCGCTGGAGCGCCTTCGAGCGCCAGTGCGTGACGCAAGCGGGGGAAGAGTGCGAGCTGAACGGCGACGGCAGCCAGCCCAACGGCGCTCACGTGCTGCAGAATGTGCCGCGTGACTTTCACGACGCTTTCGACGTGCGCGGCGGCGTCAGCGTCTGGCCTTGGCCTGCGCTCGAAGTGTTCTCGGGCATCGGCGTCATGAGCCAGGCCGTCCCCGAGCGGACGCTCGAGACGAGCCTGCCCGACTTCGTCGGGGTCACCTTCGCGCTGGGCGCCAAATACCGCGTCTCCGAGGCCTTCAGCGTGGCCGGCTCGCTCTCGCACCTCGTGTCACCCGCGCGCAACGCGGAGAGCACCCTGCAAGATGGCGAGCTTCCCAGCCAGCTGCCGTCGGCCTCCGGGCACTACACCCAAGACATCGGCTTCCTCGACCTGAACCTCGCCGTTCGCTTCTAGCGCGACCGGCGGGGCCGCGGGTGCTCGCCGCTGCCGCGCCCGTGGCCATGGACCGAGCGCCAGCCCGCGCGGCCTTCGAGGATGCCGCCATCTGCCGTCATCGCGACCACCATGCCCGCGTCGGCGATCATGCTCACGAACGGCGCCTGCCAGTTCTGATCGTGCCAGACGGGGCGCCACGCCAAATCGCGCGATGGATCGCGGACCCACAAGCGCCCGACGCTGCACACCCACTCGCGATCGAGCACGTCCATGGCGGCGGCGGTGAGCGCCATCGAGCCGTCGGCGATCGAGCTCACCGCCTCGCTGCCCTCGATGCGCAGCGCGACGCCGTCGCTGCCGACCACCAGCGAAAGGCCGCGCTCTGGCTCCGATGCCCCCGACACGAACGCGCGAGTCCGCGGCGCCAGCAGCACCGTCGTCTCCCACTGGGTGGGCGAATAAATCGCAGCAAAGCCCGTGCCTTGTTGCATCCGTCCGCAGATGACCCAGCGCTCGTCGTCGAGCCGGAGCAGCGCGGCCACGTAGGCGACGCCCTCCAGCGGCAGCGGCTTGAGCCAGCGCCGCGCCGTCATCGCCCACAGCTTGGGCGGCTCACCCGGCCTCTGCCCGACCGCGGCCAGCAAGTCGTCGAAGCGGCCGCTCGCGTGCGAAAACGTGACCCGCGGATCGGGCGCGCGCACGACCTCGCGCACGCCTTCGGTCGAGTACACGGCCAACGTGCCGCTCTCGCCGCCGACGAGCCAGCCCCCGGCCTCGAAGCGCCGAGCGAACGCCATACCCCTCGGCAGATCGCGCGCCTCGTCGTTGGCCGAGATCCAGCTTTGCCCGTTCCAAAACTCGGGCCCCTTCGACGTGAACGCGAAGCAGTGCCCGTCGACGTCCCAGGCCGCGCTCAAGATCACCCTGTCGCCTCCGGGAGGGTGGCGCACCGTCCAGGTCCAGCTCGAGACGTCGCCCGGCGACGACAAGTTCAGCAAGCTGTTGACCAAGCGCCGGCTGGGCTTGGGCGGCTCGCGGTTCTCCGCTAGCCACGGCACGAGCGCGTTCTCCAGCTCTTGTGCGTCTTGGTGCCGCTGCTCGGGCTCGAGCGACGTAGCGCGCGCCAAGATCAAATCGATGTGGCGACACGCGTCGCCGCGTTTCCGTAGCTCCGGTGACAGCGCGCGCCCTTCCAAGATGCTGCGCCGCTTCTTCTCCCGCATCATCATGGCCGCTTGGATCGGCGTGTCGGCGGGGAAGTATTCATCGCCGGTGAGGGCCAGGTAAACGACGCACGCGAAGCTGAAAATGTCGGTGGTCGTGCCGCTGGCGCCGAGGTCGGGCATGACCTGCTCGGGCGCGGCGTAGCCGATGGTGCCGACGGCCACGCCGCCGAAGGTGGCGTTCAAGCCGGACGGGCGCGCGATGCCGAAATCCGAGATCTTGAAGATCTCCGCTTCTCCGAAGCCGCAGCACAAGATGTTGCCAGGCGTGAGATCTCGGTGCACGACGCCGACGCCGTGGATGGCGGTCAGGCCGCTGGCGAGGCAACGCACGAGGTGCGCGGCGCGCGGGCCGTCGAAGGCCTCGCCGGTTTGCTCGATGTGGTACGTCACGCGCTCGAGCACGGTGGTGCCCTCGACTCCGCCGTGCACGTACTCGACCGCAAGCCAGGGCGTGGGCGGATGCTGGGGGCCATGCAGGGGGGCGGCGCCGGTGTCGATCAGCCTCACCACGAACGGACACGGTGGAACTCGCTCGTTCAGGCGCCCCAGCGCCACCGCCTCCTTTTGCACGACGAGCGCCGCGGCGCGCGCCGAGTCTTGGCCGAACGCGGGGCGCACCAGCTTCACCACGACCGGCGAGACGCCCTCGGCGCACTGGCGCAGCGACAGGTAGGCCGAGCCCATGCCGCCCTCGCCGATCTGCCGCTCGAGTCGGTAGCTCACCCCGGGCTGGAGGTCGGAATGAATGACGCGACCGCCGAGGGAGGTGGGAGAGGAGCTCGAGAGTCGGTCGGACATGTCGTAGGTCCCCCGCGCTCTGGGCAGGACCCCCCGGCCCGCCTCGAACCATCGACATTATCACGGTAACCCGGAGGGCGGGAAAGGGCGTCAAACGCCTGCAAATTCCAGGTATTGGGGCGGCCAGGCGGGCGCGGCGTGAGGCGCGGGCGGCCGAGGGTTGACGCTCCCCGTTTCCGGAGGCTTATACCGCCGTCATGGGCTCCGTTCGCGACTTCATCACGCATCACTATCGCCACTTCAACGCCGCTTCGCTGATCGACGCTTCCAAGGCTTGGGAAGAGCACCTGGCCAAGGGCGGCAAGATGCTGCTCACCATGGCGGGCGCCATGAGCACGGCCGAGATGGGCCTCGTCATCGCCGAGCTGATCCGCAAGGACAAGATTCACGCCATCTCGCTCACGGGCGCGAACCTCGAAGAGGACGTGTTCAACCTGGTCGCGCACAACAGCTACCGCCGCGTCCCGAACTACCGCGAGCTGGGGCCCGCGGACGAGAAGGCGCTGCTCGACCAGCACCTGAACCGCGTCACCGATACTTGCATCCCCGAGCACGAGGCGATGCGCAAGATCGAGAAGAAGATGCTCGCGCTCTGGGAGAGCGCCCAGACGAAGGGCGAGCGCTACTTCCCGCACGAATATTTCTACCAGCTGCTGCGTAGCAAGGAGCTCGAGCCGGAGTACGAGATCGACCCGAAGGGCTCGTGGCTGCTCGCGGCGGCCGAGAAGAACTTGCCGCTGTTCGTGCCGGGCTGGGAAGACTCGACGCTCGGCAACATGTTCGTCGCCGGCGTCGTGCGCGGCGAGTACGGCTACCAGGTGATGAAGAGCGGGCCCGAGTACATGGGCCAGCTGATCAACTGGTACAAGCAGACGGACGCCTCGAGCTCGATCGGCTTCTTCCAGATCGGCGGCGGCATCGCGGGTGACTTCCCGATCTGTGTGGTGCCGCTCATGCACCAAGACCTGGAGTGGCGGGTGAAGACCTGGGGCTACTTCGCCCAGATCTCCGACTCGACGACGTCGTACGGCTCGTACAGCGGCGCTCCTCCCGGAGAGAAAATCACCTGGGGCAAGCTCGAGGTCGACACGCCGCGCTTCATCATCGAGTCGGATGCGACGATCGTGTTTCCGCTGGTGGCTGCGTACTTGCTCGACATGTGAGCACCTGCCCGCGCACCCGGCGCTCAGCTCTCGACGTAGCTGAGCGCCAGCCGCGGCGCGGTCAGGCCAAGAAGTTGGCATCGGGGGCGACCGGCGCGGCCTTCGGCATCGCGCCGAGGCTCGCCCTCCGGCACCGCGCCGAGGCTCGCCCCTCCTTGGCGAAGGAGGGCTGGGCAAATCGCCGCGCGCTCCTTATGCGTGTGCTCGCCATGCCGACACCTCCTCAGCTACTGGATGACAATGGCTCCGCATCGACGGCCACCGCGCTCTTGATGTCGCACCACGCTTTTCGACGTGACTCGGCGCAGTTCGCCAAGGCCCTCGCGGCCCCCGGCGCGGACGAGGCGGGGCGCGTCGAGGTGCTGCGCCGAGAATGGCAGTGGTTTCGCGGCGCGCTTCACGGCCACCACGACTCCGAAGACACGAAGATGTTTCTGTTTTTGCTGAGTCGACACCCGGAGAAGAAGCCGGTGTTCGAGCGGCTCGCCGCGGAGCATCACCTGATCGATCCGCTGCTGTTACGAGGCGACCAGGCGTTCGCGGCCGAGCCGTTCGACGCGGCGGCCGCCGCCCAGATGATAGCTGAGCTCCGCGCGCTGCTGGACTCGCATTTGGCCTACGAAGAAGCCGAAGCCGTGCCCTTGCTGCGTGGCGGAGCCGGCTTTCCTCCGCCCACGAACGAGCAGGAGGCGGTCATGTACGCGCAAGGCTTTGCCTGGAGCTCCGCGGGCATCGCGCCCGATGTGCTGGCCAAGCTCGACGCCACCCTGCCCGAGATCCTCACGTCTCGCTTACCGGCAGCTCGCGCTGAGTTTCTGGCTCGCTGGGAGAGTAGCTGGGGCGCGCCCGTGCCCGCGGTCTCACGCAGCTCCGTGCCCGCCTTCGATTGAAGGGAGAGCGTCGGGCGCTGTCGAGCACTCAGTGAAACGTTTCGGATTCGCGCAGCGCGAACGGCGCGATCTCGGCGAGGAAGATGTCGCCGTCGGCGGTCACCATCTCGTACTCACCGTGCATCGAGCCGAACGGTGTCTTCAGCGGGCAGCCGCTGGTGTACTCGAAGCTCTCGCCCGCCTTCAGCGTCGGTTGGTTGCCGACCACGCCCGGGCCGCGCACCTCCTCGACGTGACCGTTGGCGTTCATGATCACCCAATGACGGTTCACGAGCTGAACCGTCTCGTCGCCTTCGTTCGTGATCGTGATCGTGTAGAGAAAGAACCACTCGCGCTTCGCTGGATCCGAATGCGAAGGGGAGTAGCGGGCGTTGACGACCACGCGCACGCCGCGCGTGAGGGCTTCCGAGCTCGGCACGGCGCGTAATATACACGTGGCGCTGACGCCCGCGGCCGCAGACGCGCCCCTCGGCCGTGCGGTCGCTGGCGCTCGCCGTCTCGCAGCGCCGGCGTCACCGAGCGCGCGGGCACGACATCTTCGCCCCGAGCTCGACCGACCTGCGGTCGTGCTCGTCGTGCCACGCCACGCTGGGGACGGACACGGAGCCGCACGGCGGCGCAGCCCAGCCCGCCTCTCGGGCGTGACGAGGCGCGCTCGAAATCACGAGCGCAGCGCATCAGGTCACTGGTCGGCCGTTCGGTTTATCAATCATTTCGATGGTTTGACCACTGGGGTTGACTCACGGAGCGAGCCGTTGGACCCCACGTCCCCACAAGCCGTGGCTGCCTGTTATTTCGACGTCGATGGGACGCTGGTCTCGAGCAATCTCGTCCACCCCACGCTCTATTACCTGATCAATCAGGGTACCCCGCTGCAGAGCGCGCTCAAGCTGGGACGAGCGCTGATCGACTCGCCGCGCCTGATGCTGGCCGAGATGGTCGATCGCCGCACCTTCAACGAGATGCTGTTCTCGTCTTACGCCGGCACCAGCGAAGACCGCATGGTGCTGCTGGCGCAGGAGGCGTTCGACAACGTCATGCGTCCGTCGCTCTATCCCGGGGCGCGCAGCCTCGTCGAGAAGAGCCGCGCCGCCGGTCACGATGTCGTGCTCGTCTCGGGCGCGCTCGAGTGCGTGCTCGAGCGCCTCGCCGACTACTTCGGCGGCGCGGAGGTGATCGGCAATCGCCTCGAAATGAAAGACGGAATCGCGACCGGCAAGCTGCTGAAGCCGGTCGTGGCCGGGCCCGAGAAGGCTCGGCTCATCCGCGAGCACGCCAAGGCCAAGGGCTATGACCTTGGCGACTGCTTCGCGTTCAGCGACAGCTACTCCGACGTTCCGATGTTGAGCGTCGTTGGCCATCCGGCCGCCGTTAACCCTGACAAGCGACTTTCTTGGCTGGCCAAGGCCTACGGCTGGCCCAGCTTCGATCTGAGCTCCGCTGCATGAATCATCCCAGTCTCGTCACCCTCGAGCGCGACAGCGCGCCCCGTGTCCTCTTCTCCGGCGATCGCCTGGTCGAGGTCGATCTGCCCGCAGGCACCCGGGTCATCTATCCCAAGCCGCCGATGGTGCCGCTGCGCGATCCGGACGCGGCCATCCGCTACGCCATCAATCACCCGCTCGGCTCCGATCCGCTCTACGCCAAGCTGACGCCCGGCATGCGCGTGGCGATCGCCATCGACGACATCTCGGTGCCGCTGCCGCCCATGAAGCGCCCCGACGTGCGCGAGCGGGTCTTGACGATCGTGCTCGAGATGCTGGCCGATCACGGCGTCACCGACATCGAGATCATCGTCGCCACCGGCATCCACCGGCGCATGAAGCCGAGCGAGATCCGCTGGATGGTCGGCGACAAGATCTTCGACGCCTTCTTCCCCGACCGTCTGTACAACCACGACGCGGAAGACAAAGACAACATGGTCGCGATCGGCAGCACGCCGAGCGGCGACGTGCTCGAGCTGAACCGTCGCGCCGCCGAGAGCGATCTGCTCATCTACGTGAACCTCAACTTCGTGCCCATGAACGGCGGCATGAAGAGCGTGGCGGTCGGGCTGTGCAGCTATCAGAGCCTGCGGAGCCACCACAACCCGACCACGATTCGCAAGAGCGACAGCTACATGGACCCGGCGGGCTCACAGCTCGCGCGCGACATCTCGTGCATGGGCAAGGTGGCGCACAAGCACCTGAACATCTTCACCATCGAAGTGGCGGTGAACAACCAGATGTTCGACAAGAACCTCGACTTCTTGATGAAGAACGAGGACGAGCTCTCCGGTAAGGAGAAGGCGCTGCTGAAGGGCCTGGTGATGGCCACCGCGCGGCTGCCGCAACCGGCCCGTCAGGCCATCTTCGACAAGTTCCCCGCGCCCTACGGCATCACGGCCGTGTACGCGGGCGCGACCTCGGAGGTGCACCCGCGCATCATCGAGAAGAACTTCGAGCAGTACTGCGTCCCGATCGAGGGTCAGGCCGACGTGCTGGTGACGGGCATCCCGTTCATCAGCCCGTACAACGTGCATGCGTTCCTGAACCCGCTCTTGGTGCAGGTGCTGGCGCAGGGCTACCTGTTCAACATGTATCGCGGGGCGCCGCTGGTGAAGAAGGGCGGCACCCTGATCATCACCCACCCCTGCACGGACAAGTTCGATCACGAGCAGCACGCGCCGTACATCGATTTCGTGCACCGCTTGTTGCCCGAGACCCGCGACGCGAACGTGCTGCGCGACCGCTACGAAGAGAAGTTCGCCAAAGATCCGGCGCTGATCCAGATGTTCCGCTCGGGCCACGCCTATCACCCCGCTCACCCGTTCTTCATGTGGTACTGGGGTGAAAACGGCCGCCAGCACGTCGGCCGCGTGATCGTGGTCGGCGCCGACAACGAGTACATCCCCAAGCTGCTGGGCTACGAGACGGCGCCCAACATGGAAGACGCGCTCTACCGCGCCAAGGGTGGGCAGAACAAGACGCTCGACGTCACGTGCCTGCACGTGCCGCCGATCATCATGGGCGACATGAGCGTGCCCGCGCAGAGCAGCGCCCCCGCGCTCGGCAACGGGAGCCACGGCTGACATGACGGAGACCGCGCTCGTCAAGCCGAACGGTCACACTCCGCGCTTGGAGCTGGGCCGGCTGTTTGCCGGCAAGCGCCTCGTCGTCGTGGGTGGCACCGGCTTCCTGGGCAAGGTGTGGTGGGCGTTCTTGCTCAGCCGCTACCCAGACATCGGCCACATCTACCTCACCCTGCGGCCCAAGCGCGGCAAAGACGCGCAGCAGCGCTACGACGAAGAGGTCGCGACGAGCGAGGTGCTCGACGCCTTGCGCGGCGAGCTCGGCCACGGCTTCCCCGAGTTCCTGCGCTCGAAGGTGACGCCGATCGCGGGCGACGTGATCCAGCCGTTCTGCGGCTTGAACGCGGACCTGCGCGACTCCCTGCGCGGCAACGTCGACGTGGTGATCAACGTCTCGGGCGTCGTCGATTTCGACCCGCCGCTCGACGAAGCCCTGGAAGTGAACGCTTTTGGCGTGAAGAACCTGGTCGCGCTCGCGCGTGACCTCGGCAACTTGCCGCTCTTGCACACCAGCACCTGCTTCGTCGCCGGTAGCCACACCGGCTACGTCGCCGAGTCGGACCCGCGTGATTTCCCGTTCCCGCGCGCCGACGAGCTCGACAAGTCGCACTGGGATCCGGATCGCGAGATCTCGGAGTGCCTCGACGTGATCGAGCAGGCGCGTCATCGCAGCAACGACGCTTTCCGGCAAAGCAACTTCCTCGACGACGCCAAGAAGAACCTGCACAAGCGCGGCGAGCCGGCGCGCGGCAGCGTGCTCGAGGGCGAGGTCGTGAAGGTGAAGCGCAAGTTCGTCGAGGGGCAGTTGGCCGACCTCGGCATGGAACGCGCTCAATTTTGGGGATTTCCCAACACCTACACCTACACCAAAGCCATCGGCGAGCAGATCGCGCTCGGCTCGGGGCTGCCGGTCACGATCGTGCGCCCGGCGGTGGTCGAGTCGACCAACGAGTACCCGTTCCCGGGCTGGAACGAGGGCATCAACACCAGCGCGCCGCTCATCTACATCATCCGCGAGGGTGGGCTGCAGATCCCGGGCTCCGAGAACTTCCTCGACGTGATCCCGTGCGACATGGTCGCGGCGGGGCTGACGCTCGCCCTCGGTGAGCTGCTCGAGGGCCGTCACAAAACGGTGTACCAGCTGGGCTCGAGCGACTCGAACCCGTGCACGATGCGCCGCT
Source organism: Pseudomonadota bacterium (assembly GCA_023431345.1). Classification (GTDB taxonomy): domain Bacteria; phylum Myxococcota_A; class Polyangia; order Polyangiales; family Polyangiaceae; genus PMG-095. The sequence goes on along the minus strand of JAEYWK010000010.1, from coordinate 18,217 downwards.
TCTTCGAGCTGAGCGGCCTCTACAAGCGCAAGTACTACCAGCGCACCGGCAAGGGCGGCCCGGTGCTCAGCTACCTGCAGTCGCACTTCGAAGGTGCGATGCTCGACAAAGATCAGTTCAAGAGCATCGGCCCGCAGAAGATCGCCGACGGCGCGCGCTCGATCGCGGGGCTGCTGAAGAAGGCGGCGCTCGGTCCGGTCGCGCCCCTGCTCGACCCGGCCGCGGACGCCATCAACGGCTTCGCGCGGCAGCAAGAGAACGTCGGCCGGATCTTGGGCGTCTTCCTGCCCTTCGTCGCGCAGTACGAGTACGTGTTCCGCTGCGACAACACGCGCGCCGCTTACGCGCGGCTGTCGCCCGAAGAACAGGCGCGCGTGCCGTGGACCATCGATCGCCTGGATTGGCGCAAATGGTTCCTCGAGGTGCACGCCCCCGGCCTGGAAAAGTGGGTCTTTCCGCAGATCGACGAGCGGCTCAAGCGTCCCAAGAAGGCGCCCGAGCCGCACCAGACCCTGCCGGCCCTGCTCGATGAAATGGCGGACCGCTACGAGCTCGCGGTCGCGCTCCAGCGCACCGAGCAAGACGGGCTGTCGCGTCTTTCGTTCCGCGAGTGGCGAGAGCAAGCCGGCGCCGCCGCCGCGCGCCTGATCGCCTCTGGCGTCAAGCCGGGCGACCGCGTGATGCTGGCAGGCGCCAACCACCCATCGTGGGCGATCAGCTTCTTCGGCATCTTGATGGCGGGCGCCACCGTGGTGCCGCTCGACGCCGCGATCGACCAAGACGTGGCCACGAACCTGCAGCGCGCCTCGCGTGCCAAGGTGTTCGTCTCCGACGCCAAGGTGCGCGCGCGCCTCACGCCGGCCCTGGAAGGCATGGGCTTCGTCGACTACCACGAGCTCAGCGCGAAGGGCCCGATGGGCATCGGCCTCGCCGTGCAGGCCGACGACGTCGCGGCGCTCATTTACACCAGCGGCACGACCGGCAACCCGAAGGGCGTCGAGCTATCGCACGCGAACCTGTCGGCGCTCGTCGCCTCGCTCGCGCCGTTGTTCCCGCTCGGCAAGGGGGACCGCGTGCTGAGCGTGCTGCCCTTGCACCACACGTTCGAGCTCACCTGCGGCATGCTGCTGCCGCTCTCGCGCGGCGCGCGCATCGTCTACCTCGACGAGCTCAACGCGGAGCGCCTCGAGTTCGGCCTGAAAGAAGGCAAAATCACCGGTCTGATCGGGGTGCCCGCGCTGTGGGAGATGCTCGAGCGCCGCATCCTCGCGCGGGTCGCCGAGCACGGCACCATCGCCGCGCGCCTGTTCGACGTCGCCGTCGAAGTCAACCGCAGCCTCGGTAAGTCGATGGGCGTCGACGGCGGCAAGCTGCTGTTCGGTACCGTGCATCAGGCGTTCGGCGGCAAGCTCCGCTACCTGGTGAGCGGCGGCGCAGCCCTGCCCGAACGCACCCACAAGCTGTTCTCTGGCCTCGGCATGCACCTCGCCGAGGGCTACGGCCTCACCGAGGCGTCCCCCGTGTTGACGGTGTCGAACGCGGGACCGAAGCAGCGCCACGGCCACGTCGGCAAGCCCATCCCCGGCGTCGAGATAAAGATCGACGCCCCCAACGCCGAGGGCGTGGGCGAGATCTTGGCGCGCGGCCCGAACGTGATGCTCGGCTACTCGGACGATCCGGAAGCTACCGCGCAGGTCATCGACCGCGACGGCTGGCTACGCACCGGCGATCTGGGCAAGCTCGACCGCCGCGGGCGCCTATCCATCGTCGGTCGCGCCAAGGACGTGATCGTCGCCTCCAACGGCGAGAACGTGTACCCCGACGACGTCGAGGCGCGCATCGGCCGCGTCGAGGGCGTGAAGGAGCTGTGCATCCTCGGTATCCCCGACGGGCGCGGCGGCGAGCGGGTCGCTTGCGTGGCGGTGCCCGATCGCGACACCGACAACCCGATCGCGGTTCAGCGCGCGAAGGCCAAGCGCGAGCTGGAGGACGCGCTCGCCAAGCTGCCGAGCGCCCAAAAGCCGGCGCTCGTGATGCTGTTCGACAAAGATCTGCCGCGCACCGCCACGCGCAAGGTGCGGCGCGGTGAGGTGCGAGCCGAGATCGAGCGGCGCGAGCGCAGCGAAGAGGCGGAGCGCCCCGCTGGGCGCGTCGACGGGGCGGCCTCGCTCGTCCGCAGCACCATCGCCACGATCGCCAGGCGGCCGGTGGCGAAGATCGCCGCCGGTCAAACGCTGCGCGGCGACCTCGCCTTCGACTCCTTGATGCTGCTCGAGCTGCTGGTCGCCATGGAGACCGAGCTCGGTCGCTCGCTCGACGCGGAGCGGGTTTCTTCCGCGCAAACGGTGGCGGACGTCGAGGCCTTCGTGCGCGAGGCGCAGAACGCGCGCCGCCTACACCCCACCCAGACCATCGAGACCGAAGACAAGCTGGAGCTGAACATCCCCGAGCCGCTGCGCGAAGCGGCGATGTCCTGGATGGGCCTCGCCCAGCACGGCTTCTACGACCGCGTGCTGCGCACCAAGGTCACGGGCCGCTCGTTCATCCCCCACAACCGCAACACGATCATCGCCGCGAACCACGCCAGCCACCTGGACATGGGCCTCGTGAAGTACGCGCTCGGCAGCTACGGCGACAAGATGGTGTCGCTCGCGGCGCAAGACTACTTCTTCGAGGGTAACCGCTACCGTAAGGCCTTCTTCGAGAATTTCACGAACCTCGCGCCGATGCCGCGCGGCTCGAGCCTGCGCCAAGCCCTGCGCCAGGCAGGGGATCTGCTCGATCAGGGCAAGACGGTGCTGATCTTCCCGGAGGGCACGCGCAGCACGGACGGTCAGGTGCACGAGTTCAAGTCGGCGGTCGGTCACCTCGCCAAGCACCAGCGCGTGGACATCTTGCCGATTTGGCTGGGCGGAACGCACCGCGCGCTGCCCAAAGGCGCGACCGTTCCGAAGAACCGCGAGGTGGAGGCCCGCATCGGCCCCCCGCTCGAGGTGCGCGAAATGGAGCGGCTCACGGCGGGGCTATCGGCCGCGGAGGCCTCCCGCGTCATCACCCGCCTCGCGCAGCGCGCGGTCGTGCTGCTGAGCCAAGGCAAGATCCTGGACACGCGCAAGCTCAGCGCGGAGGAGGTGCGCGAGAGCCTGCCGCCGGCGGAGCCCGAAGGGCTCGAGCCGGTGTTCCGTGAGCTCGAGCAGCGCTTCAAAGCGGGCAGCATCGAGCAGCCCATCAGCTTCTACTTCTCGCTCGGCGACACCGAGCGCTGGACGGTGAAGGTCAGCGGCTCTCACTGCGAGGTCGTCCCCGGCAAGATCGCGAGCCCCGCCGACTGCGTCTTGAAGACCACGCCCGACATGTTCACGCGCATCGTGCGCGAGAAGTACACGCCGTCTCCGGCCGAATTCATGTCCGGCACGGTGAAGAGCAACAACATCCAGCTGCTGTTCACGTTCCAAAAAGTGTTCCAGCTCGAAAGTGTAGGGTCGTGAGCAAGCTCTGGGTCGCAGGCGCGACGGGATTTCTGGGTTCGCAGTTGGTGAGCACCCTCGCCGCGCGCGGGCACGAGGTCGTGGCCGTCTCGAAGAGCGGTGGGCCTGGTGTCGCGGCGGTAGACGTGCTCGACGAGGCCGCCGTGGAGGCGAGCGCGCGCGGCTGCGAGGGCGCCTTCTTGGCGACGGGGCGGGTTTCGCGCGAGAAAGACGCCGCCGAGCTCTTGCACCGCGACAACGTGCTCGGCACCGAGCGGGCGCTGCGCGCCTTGCGCAAGGCCGGCATCCAGCGCGTCGTCGTCGCCAGCACGAGCGGCACGCTGGCGGTCAGCCGCGACGCCGACGTCATCGCCGACGAGAGCTGCCGCGCTCCGCTCGAGATCATCGCGCGCTGGCCCTACTATCGCACCAAGCTGTACGCCGAGCGCGCTGCGCTCGAGGCCAACGCGCCGGGTCGATTCGAGGTCGTGATCGCCAACCCGAGCCTGCTGCTCGGCCCCGGCGACCTGCGCGAGTCGTCGACCGGCGACGTGCGCTTGTTCTTGGAGCGATCCATCCCCGCGACGCCGGCAGGCGGCATCGCCTTCGTGGACGCGCGCGACGCCGCGATTGGCCTGCTGCAGGCGTTCGAGAAGGGGCGCGCGGGTGAGCGCTACCTGCTCAGCGCGAAGAACATGACCATCGCCGCGTTCTTCCAGCGACTCGAGCGCATCAGCGGCGTGAAGGCGCCCGCGCTGCGCATGCCGAGCTCGCGCCCGCTCGCGCTCGGCCTCAATCAAGTGTTCTCGAAGGCGGTTGAAGCCATCGGTGGTCGCGCGCCCATCGACGAGATCAGTGTCGAAATGGCCCAGTACTTTTGGTACTGCAGCTCCGAGAAGGCTGAGCGCGAGCTGGGCTTCCGCGCGCGAGACGCTGGTGAAACGCTGCGCGACACCGTGGAAGACCTCGTGAAACGCAAGGTCGTGGCGGTGTCCAAAGGCTCGTACTTGGGCGCTTTTGCTGCGCGCTGAGTATCGAGGCAACCTTCGGCGCCCATCGTGTATTCCGATGGAACGGGGCCGCGTTTCATCGGTTTACTGAGTAGACACGTCCTCGTCGCGTGCTTATACGCCAGAGATACGTGTGAAGCGCCGGCCCTCGGTTGGGCGCGCTTCGGAGGTTCAAAGCCGTGTTCAAGCGCATAACGCTCTTCATTGTGACCAACTTGGCCATCATGGCCGCCCTCAGCATCATCTGGGCGGTCTTGGGGGCGCTGGGCGTGGTGGGCGCAGCTCAAGACCTGGGCAGCTACGGCCCGCTGCTGCTGATGTCGGGCCTCTTCGGCTTCGGCGGCGCCTTCGTCTCGCTGCTGGCCTCGAAGTGGATCGCGAAGTGGACGACGGGCGCGAAGGTCATCGCCTCGCCGCGTAACGACGACGAGCGCTGGCTCGTCGACACCGTGGCGCGTCACGCCAATCGCGCCGGCATCAAGATGCCCGAGGTCGCCATTTACGACTCGCCCGACATGAACGCCTTCGCGACCGGCGCCACGCGCAACAGCTCGCTCGTCGCGGTCAGCACCGGCCTCCTGCGCCAGATGCAGCGTAACGAGGTCGACGCGGTTCTAGGCCATGAGATCGCGCACGTCGCCAACGGCGACATGGTGACGCTCACCCTGCTGCAAGGTGTGCTCAACACTTTCGTGATCTTCTTCTCGGAGATCATCGGCCGCTTGGTGGACTCGGCCATGCGCGGGCGTGACGACGAGCGCAGCGGCCCCGGCATGGCTTACTGGATCACGAGCATCGTCGCGCGCATGGTGCTCGGCTTGTTCGCGGCCGTGATCGTCGCTTGGTTCAGCCGGCGCCGCGAGTACCGCGCCGACGAAGGCGGGGCCAGCTTGGCGGGGCGTGACAACATGGTGGCGGCGCTGCGTCGCTTGGGTCGCTCCGAGGAGTCGCACCTGCCCGACGCGGTGGCGGCCTTCGGCATCACGCCCCGTGGGGGCGGCTTGACGGCATGGTTCCGCTCGCATCCGCCGATCGAGGAGCGCATCGCGCATCTCCAAGGCTTGAAGACCGCCTGAGCGGCCCCCCAAGCCATCGCGCGAATCGAAGCCCGGCGTCGCCAGCCTCGTGCTGACGGCGCCGGTTGCTTTTTGTCGTGACGCCTGCGCTACTTGCGCTTGCCGGGAGCAGGAGCGGCGGGCTTGGTGGTGACGCCGCGGAGCTTCTCCGCGAACACGTCGCCGAAGCTGCCGAAATTGCGCGGCCCGCGATCGACCCGGGGCTTGGGCTTGTTGTTGCTCGCCGCCGCCGCGCCGCTCGCGGCCGCTTCGCCTTCGGGCTCGCTCGCGCCTTCGGTGAACTCGCGGAAGTTCTTCTGCTCTTCGACCCGCGTCACCTCTTTGGCGCTGAAGCGGATGCGACCGCGATCGTCCACGTCCATCACCACGACGGTCAGGTCCTTGCCGATCGGGAAGGCTTTGCGCAGGTCCGCGCCGGGGGCGAGGCCGAGCTCACGCACCGGCACCAGCCCATCACCCTTCGGAGTGTTGACGAACACGCCGTAGTTTTCGACGCGCGTCACTTTGCCTTCGAGCACCTCGTCCGGCTTCGGTACGTCTTTACCCTGGGCGCTCTGCAGGGCGCGCAGCACGGCGCCGACGGTGCGCGCTTCGACGACGCTGGCACGCACCGTGTCACCCGGCTTCACGCGCAGCTTGCCGTTTTCGTCGCTCAGCTCGGACGCGGGGATCTTGCCGTCACCCGGGGTGCCGACGTCGACGTAAACCCACTCGCTCGAGACCTGAATCACGGTGACATCGAGCACTTGCCCGCGCTCGAGTCGTTTCCGCGCGCGGTCGGAAACGGAGGCGGAGCCATTGGCCATCAGCGAAGCGAAACTGTCCTTGGACATGCGGGGGGCGGGAGGATGCCACCGCTCCCTAGGCTTCGCAAACCCGGATAAAATAAGGCTCGGCGCGGCGCGGAGGCGGCCGCCGAGGAAGGATCCGCGGCGGGGAGAGGCGGAGAGCAGTGGCCGGTGGCTAGTTGGCGTGCTCGAGCAGGTAGGCTTGGACGACCTTGCCCCAGTCGCTCGGCACGAGGTTGCTCGAGCTTTGGTTGACTTCGACCAGGTCGGGCGCGCAGTTGCTGTAGGGATCCAGATCCCACGCCAAGCTGGGAATCTGCTTCGCCTCGATGTCAGCGTAGAACGCCTCTGCGTCGATGCTGCCGTACTCACCGATGATGACCGGCAAGTTGGCGTACGTGTAGGCGCTCGGCGGCGGCGGGTAGCCGTGAACCTCGTAGACGACGTCGTCGTGCTCGATCGGGCGCTCGGCGTAGTAGCTGATGTCGCCCGACCAGCCTTGACCTTGCACCGCGACGAGGTGGTGCGGCACCCCCAAGCGATCTTCCTCGGCGCGAATCACACCCACGGCGTGGGCCATCGCGCCGTGAATCTTCTCGTTCGAGAGGGCGTTGCCGCCGGGCTCGTTGGCGAGGCCAAACAGCACGAAGGCGTCGTCTTTAAAGGCGTTCACGAGCGCGCGGTACAGGTCGTCGGTGCCGTTCGGGTATTTCGCCTTGTCCGGGCTGGTGGCGCTGTCCGAGGGGATGCCGGTAGGCTCGGGGCTCCCCGCGAAATGGCCGATCATCGAGGAGTCGCTGCGCAGCGTCACCAGCACGTACACGCCGGGATGAGAGCCCATCGTCTTGATCGCGTCGACCATCGGCTTCTGATAGTCGTCGACGTTCGTGGTCCAGCTCACCACCTGGGGGAAGCTCGCCATCGCCAGCGACGTGCGGATGAACGTCGGCTTCCAGTCGCGCACCACGTTGTTCACGATCGTCTTCAACTCTCCCCCCGGGCTCGGCATCCACAGCGTGCCGTTGTAACCGCAGAAGAAGATGTCATCGATGTTCACGCCGCGGCCGACCCAGGTCTTCCCCGCGCCCTTACCGTCCGAAACCTTGATCTCGTTGCCTTCGGTGTAGAGCCAGCCGGCAGGGCGACCACCGCTCGCGGCACCTCCGCCCTGCTCGCCGCCGCCACTTGCCTGCCCGCCGTCGCCGCCGCCGTCGCTGCTAGTGCCGCCGCCCGCTTGCGACGCTCCTCCCTTGGCGGCGCCGGCCTTCCCCGCTTCGGCCGCGCTTCCACCGCTCGTCTCGCTGCCACCCGCGCCCGCCTGCGCGCGCGTTGCCGCGTCGTCATCGGACGAGCAGGCGAGCGTGAACGCAGAAACGAGGCCCAGCGCCAGCGCGGCGCAGCGCGTGCTCACCCTGATCATGCCGCGAATCATAGCAGCAAAAGGGACGCGGCCCAGCGCCGGTGGCAGCGGCCTTTAGGTGCTCGGCGGCTGCGAGCGTTCGCGGGCTTCGCCGCGGATCGCCCGCGCCACCGTGATGGCGGTCATGTGCACGATCGCGTCGACCGTGGCCCCCTGCTGCAGCACGTTCACCTGCTTGCGCATGCCGAGCACGATCGGGCCTATCACCTCCGCGCCCCCGGCCGCGCTGAGCAGCTTGTACGCGGCGTTGCCGGCGTCGAGGTTGGGGAAAATCAGGACGTTGGCAGGGCCCTTGAGCGAGCAGAACGGATAGGGAGCTCGCGCCTCTTCGTCGAGCGCGACGTTGGCTTGCATCTCGCCGTCGATCATCAGGTCCGGCCGCAGGCCCTTGACCTTCTCCGTGGCGTTGGCCACCTTGCGCGAGGCGGGGTGGGGGGCGTCGCCGAAGTTCGAGAAGCTGAGCATCGCGACGCGCGGCTCGATGCCCAGGTCGCTCACCGCGTCGGCGGCCAAGATGGCGATTTCGGCCAGCGTGTCTTCATCGGGGTCGATGTTGATGGTGGTGTCGGCCAAGAAGCGGACGCCCGTCTTCGACACCACCATGTACATGCCGGCGGCCCGCTTCACGCCAGGGCGCACGCCGATGATCTGCAGCGCGGGTCGGATGGTGGCGGGGTAGTCTTGACGCACGCCCGCCACCAAGCCGTCCGCGTGCCCGGCGTCGAGCATCATGAGCCCGAAGGCGGTGCGCGAGCGACGCAGCTCCTTGAACGCGTCGTGGCGCGTCACGCCGCGGCGCTGTCGCTTCTGCCAGTACAGCTCGACGTAAGCGTCGAGCTCGTCGGCCTCGCGCGGATCGACGATCAGGGCGCCGTCCAGATCGACGCCGAGCTTGTCGGCGTGCTCTTGGATGCGGCTCGCGGAGCCCAGCAAAATGGGCCGCGCCAAGCCCTCTTCGAGCACGCGGTGGGCCGCGCGCAAGATGTTGTCGTTCTCGGCTTCGGGGTAGACGATGCGCCGCGGGTCGCCCTTCGCCAGCTCCGTGATGCGAAACAGCACGCGCCGCGCCGGAGAAATCGTGCGGTAGAGCCGCTCGCGATACTCCTCCACGTCGATGGTGTCGCGCGCCACGCCGCTCTCCATGGCCGCGCGCGCCACCGCCGGGGCGACCCAGTACAGCACGCGGCTGTCGAACGGCTTGGGGATGATGTACTCCTTGCCGAAGCGCATGCGCTGTTGCCCGTAAGCGCGCAGCACGTCGTCGGGGACATCTTCGCGGGCGAGGGCGGCGATCGCCTCTGCCGCCGCCAGCTTCATCTCCTCGCTGATCGTGCGGGCACGGACGTCGAGCGCGCCGCGAAACATGTACGGAAAGCCGAGCACGTTGTTGACCTGGTTCGGGTAGTCGCTGCGGCCGGTGGCGAGCACGGCGTCCGGGCGCGCTTGCAGCGCCTGGTGATAGGGGATCTCCGGATCGGGGTTGGCGAGCGCGAACACGATCGGCTTCTTGGCCATCGTCTTGAGCATCGCGGGGGTCACCAAATTGCCCGCCGAGAGCCCGATCATCACGTCGGCGTCGACGAGCGCGTCGGCGAGCGTGCGGCGCACGTCGCTGCGTGGGCGGGCGAAGGGGGCGCGGAACTCGTCGACGTCACCGCGGTCGGCGTAGAGCACGCCGCCGACGTCGGTCATGGTGATGTTCTCGCGGCGCACGCCGAGGCGCACCCACATCTGCATGCAGCTGGTAGCGGCGGCGCCGGCGCCGATGCAGGTGACCTTCAGCGTGTCGAGGGGCTTGTCGACGAGCTCGGCCGCGTTGCGCAGCGCGGCGGTGGTGATGATGGCGGTGCCGTGCTGATCGTCGTGAAAGACGGGGATGGACATGCGCTCGCGCAGCGCCTTCTCGATCACGAAGCAGTCAGGGGCGCGGATGTCCTCCAGGTTGATGCCGCCGAACGTGGGCTCGAGCGCCTGGACGATCTGGATGAAGCGGTCGGGATCCGTCTCGGCCAGCTCGAGGTCGAACACGTCGATGTCCGCGAAGCGCTTGAACAGCACGCCCTTGCCCTCCATGACGGGCTTGGCCGCGCGCGGGCCGATGTTGCCGAGGCCCAATACCGCGGTGCCGTTCGTCACGACCGCGACCAGATTTCGGCGCGCGGTGTAGAGGTCCACGCGATCCGGATCTTTGGCGATCTCGCGGCAGGGCTCGGCCACGCCCGGCGTGTAGGCCAGCGACAGATCCAGCTGTGAAGCGACGGGCTTGGTCCACGTCACCTCGATCTTCCCGGGCCGGCCGCTCGAATGATAGGTCAGCGCCTCTTCGCGTCGCGACATGTCGTCGAGCCTACCAAAGCACCTGCCGCGTTTCTGCTTCGTTCCGCCGCGCCGTGGATTCGGCCTGTGCCCACTGGCTCTCGAGAAGACCCGGCGGCGTGGCCGGGATGGAAGGTATAACCTCAGCCCCGTGCCCGCGACCGATCCGCTGAGAGTCGAGCTCGAGCAGGCGGCGCTGCGCGCCATTCACAAGACCTTCGAGCACGTCAACGGCTCGCTCTTCCGCTTCGCCCTGCGCGCGCCCGCGTTCGAGCTCGTCGGCGGTGGGGAGCGCCTCGGACGCTGGTTGCCCGCTCTCCGCACGATCGAGCTGTCACGCCGGCTCTTGACCGACCACGGCTGGGGCGCGCTCGAAGAAGTGCTCAAGCACGAGATGGCTCACCAGTACGTCGACGAGGTGCTGCACGTGCCGGACGAAACGGCGCACGGTCCCGCTTTTCGGCGCGTCTGCGCCGAGCGCGGCATCGACGCGCGCGCGGCGGGCGCTCCCGAGGTCGAGGCGCCTGCTCCCAGCCCGGTGCTGGAGCGCATCGCCAAGCTGCTGGCCCTCGCCGAGAGCCCGAACGAGCACGAAGCTCAGGCGGCGATGAGCGCGGCGCAGCGCTTGATGCTCAAGCACAACATCGAGGCCGCCGTCTCGGGCACGGTCGAGAGCTATTGCTTCCGTCACCTCGGCGCTCCCACCGGCCGCGTCAGCGAGCACGAGCGCCGCTTGGCCATGATCTTGGATGAGTTCTTCTTCGTCCAAGTGATCTGGGTGCCGGTCTGGCGCGTGCGCGAAGCCAAGCGAGGCAGCGTGCTCGAGGTGTGTGGCTCGCGCGACAACGTGGAGCTCGCCGCGTACGTCTATGACTTCCTGAGCTACACGGCCGACGCCCTGTACCGCGCCGACCGTCGTCGTCGCCGTGACCCGAGCCACGCTTCGCGGCGCAAATTCCTGGCTGGCGTCATGAGCGGCTTTCACGAGCGCCTCTCGAAGGAGCGCCAGGGCTCCGCCGCGCAGGGCCTGGTGTGGGTGGGCGACGCCGAGCTCGGCGGGTACTTCCGGCGCCGGCACCCACATGTGCGTTGGGCTCGCCATTCGGTGTCGCACGGTGGTGAGGCATACGCGCGTGGCCAGACGGCCGGGCGTAACATCGTGCTGCATCGGGGCGTGAAATCCGGCAGCAGCGGCGTGATTCGACAGCTGCCAGGCGCGAGGTAGCGGCGTGTCGCACACGTAGCTCTTGAGCGCAGGCGCCACGTTAATCGGCCTCCCTGAGGGCCGTACTGGACGCTGAAGACCGCCGCAATGCTCGACTCGGGCGAAGAAGCTTTCCAGAATGCCGTCAGCGTGACCGAAGGTCTCGAAGCAGACGCCCAATCGCTGGTGGGCACCGTCTTGGCAGGGCGCTACCGCATCGAGTGCCTGCTCGGCTCCGGCGGCATGGGCTCGGTCTACCGCGCGGAGCACGTGCTCATGCGCAAGGCCTGTGCGGTCAAGGTGCTGCACCGCGAGATGACCCAGGTCAAAGAGGTCGTCGCGCGCTTCGAGCGCGAGGCGGTGGCGGCGGCGCGCATCGAGCACCCCAACGTCGCGACCGCGACCGACTTCGGCCAGCTGGAAAACGGCTCGTTCTACCTGGTGCTCGAGTTCGTGGAGGGGCAGAGCCTGGGGCGCCTGATCGCTTCGGGCCGCGTGCCGGAAGAGCGCGCTCTGATCATCACGCGGCAGATCGCCGACGCCCTGAGCGCCGCTCACGCTGCCGGCATCGTGCACCGCGATCTGAAGCCCGAGAACGTGATGCTCGTCGCCAAAGACGGCGGCAATGACTTCGTGAAGGTGCTGGATTTCGGCATCGCCAAGGTGAAAATCGAAGAGGCGGGGCAGGCTCACCAGGCTCTCACTCGGCTCAACACCGTGATGGGCACGCCCGAGTACATGGCCCCCGAGCAGGCGCGCGGCGAGGCCGTCGATCACCGCGCGGATCTCTACACGCTCGGGATCATCTTGTACGAGATGTTGAGCGGCACCTCGCCGTTTCGGCACGAAGAGTTCGTGGTGGTGCTCACCAAGAAGCTCACCGAAGATCCGCCGCCGCTGCCGGAGCACGTGTCGAGCGGTGCTCGCGAGCTCGTCGCGGCGCTCTTGCAGCGCTCACCCGACGAGCGACCGCAGACGGCGGTCGAGATCTTGGGGCGCATCGACGCCATCTTGGGCTTCTCGCCCGCGCCGAGCCTGGCGTTCGCGCCGGTGTCGGGCCAGGGCGCCGCCTTGCTCCGCAAAGAAGCGCCCGCGAGCGTGGCCTACGCCAAAACCCTGCTCGGCGAGGCCCCGGCCTCCGCGCCAGCCGTTTCCTGGTCGACGCGCGCGAGCGCGGCGCTTCTGCCCGCGCTCACGCTCGCCAAACGGCGCGTGGCCCTCGGCGAACGGCGCGTGCCCCTCGGCGCGATTGGCGGCGCGCTGCTCGCTCTGCCGCTGCTGTTGGTGCTGATCTTCTCCGCGCTGTCGAGCGGCGCGGCGGGATCGAGGGGGCTCGTGGCGGGCGCTTCCTCGGCCGCTCCCGTGGGCGACGACTTGGCGGAGCTGATGCAGCGCGCCCAAGGCGGTGATCGCCCCGCGCTGGCGGAGCTGCTCGGCAAGGCTGCAGAAGCCAAGCTCGCGCCCGCCTACTTGGCCCTCGCGCGCGGCTATTTCAAGCTCGGCCAGCTCGACGCCGGCCTCCGCGCTTACCGCTCTGCAGGGCAGCTCGATCCGAAGCTCGGTGAGTCCCCCGAGGTGCTCCGCGATCTGCGCCGCGGCCTCGCCGAGCCGGGCAACGAACAGCTCGCCCTCGAGGCGGCGACGGCGCTGGGCTCAGGTGGCGCCGACTTCCTCTACGACGTGTATGACAGCAGCCGCACCACGAACGCGGCTCTGTCCAAGCAAGCCAAGCTGCTGCTCGACGGCGACGCCGTCGCCGCGCACCACAGCGAGGCGCTAAAGGTGACCCTCGAGCTCGCCAAAGCGAAGGCGGACGGCTGCCAAGCCGTGAAGAAGCTGCTCCCGCGCGTGATCGCGAGCGGCGACGTACGCAGCGCGCCGACCCTGACGCGGCTCGCCGACCGCCGTGGCTGCGGCCTCCTCGGTTTGCGGGACTGCTTCGCCTGCCTGCGGGCCGGGAAAGACCTGGCCAACGCCCAGAAAGCCGTGGCGGAACGACCGGCGCCGACGCTCGGCGGTTAACACTACGTAATTTAAGAGGAATGCGCAGCGTTCCTTGACAGCAGCCGCGCGCGGGACCAAGTCAATCCGCTAATCAGGATAGCAGGATACGTGGTCCTCACGCAGTTCGTCGAAACCCTCAACTTGCTCGGTGACGAGAGCCGCATTCGGCTCTGCGCGCTGCTGCGCGAGCGGGAGCTGTGCGTGACGGACCTCGTGCGCGTCACCGGCATGTCGCAGTCGCGCGTGTCCACGCATCTCGGGCGCCTGCGCGAGGCTGGGTTCGTGCGCGACCGACGTCAGGGTCAGCAGTCGTTCTACGCGCTCGCCTTCGACTCCCTGCCGGAAACCGCGCGTGACGTGCTCGATAGGGCCGCTCGGTCCAACGATCCGACGCTGGACGGCGATCAGGCTCGTCTGGCCGAGCTCGACGCGGAGCGCCGCGGCGGCGTCCCGGAGTTCGCCGAAGACATCGAGCGCTACTACTCGCCCGGCCGCACCTGGCAGTCACTCGCGGCGGGGCTCGCCGCCTTCTTGGACCTCGGAGACGTGCTCGACGTGGGCTCCGGCGACGGCGCCGCCGCCAGCTCGCTGGCGCCGTACTGTCGGTCGCTCACCTGCGTCGACATTCGCGAACGCATGATCGAGACCGCGCGCGAGCGTCTGCAGCGCCACCCTCACGTGCAGGCGCTCGTCGCGGACGTGCACGAGCTGCCGTTCCCCGCCGGCTCTTTCGACGCCGTGCTCATGTTCCACACGCTCACCTACGCCGAGCAGCCGCGGCGCGCCCTGGGCGAGTGCGCGCGCGTGCTGCGTCCGGGCGGACGCCTCGTCTTGCTCTGCCTCGACGAGCACCGGCAGCTCGAGGTCACCGCGCCCTACGGTGAGCGGCACCCTGGCTTCTCTCCGCGCACGCTGCGCGGCTTGCTGGCGGGCGCCGGCCTGTCGGTGCGCACTGCGGAGGTCGCGTGCCGCGAGTCTCGTAAACCTCACCTCCAGGTGGTCTTGGCCACCGCGGAAAAGCCCTGCGTTTCTTGAAGAGATCCCATGTCCGAACTGCACCCGCTCCAAAAACTGCTCCAAAGCCGCATCGCCATCATCGACGGCGCGATGGGCACGACCATCCGCACCTACGGCATGAAGGAGGCGGATATCCGCGGTGAGCGCTTCAAAGACTCACGCAAAGATCTGCTGAACAACGGCGACTTGTTCTCGCTGACTCAGCCCGAGATGATCTGCGACATCCATCGTCGCTTCTTGGAGGCGGGGGCCGACATCATCGAGACCAACACCTTCGGCGCCACCAGCATCACCCAGAGCGAGTTCTTCGTCGACGACCCGCGCGAGCACGGGGGGCGCAAAGATCCCGAATTTTATCAGAAGATCATCGAGACCAAGTACCTGAGCGACCTGGCTTGGGAGATCAACGAGCAGTCGGCGCGGCAGTGTCGAGAGTGGGCGGATCGGGTGGCGAACGCCGACGGCCGACCTCGCTTCGTGGCGGGCGCGATCGGCCCGCTCACCGTCTCGCTCTCGAACTCGCCCGACGCGGACGATCCCGGATTTCGCGTGTGCACGTTCGAGCAAGTCAAGCGCGCCTACGTCGAGCAGGTGCGGGCGCTGATCGCGGGCGGCTCCGACGTGCTGCTCGTCGAGACCATCTTCGACTCGCTGAACGCCAAGGCGGCGCTGGTGGCGATCCAGGAGGTGTTCGAGCGAGACGGCAAGGCGCTGCCGATCATGATCAGCGCCGCCGTCGGTCGCGGCGGCGAGACGATGATCTCGGCCCAGACCGTGGAGGCGCTGTGGAACGCGGTGAAGCACGTCGACCCGCTGTCGATCGGCCTGAACTGCTCGCTGGGGCCGGATCTGATGTTCCCGTTCCTGAGCGAGCTGTCGCAGAAGTCTACGGCGGCCATCTCTTGCTACCCGAACGCCGGCTTGCCGAACCCGCTGTCGCCGACGGGCTTCGACCTCGAGCCCCCCGACATGGCGCGCTTCCTCGGGGAGTTCGCGGACGCCGGTCTCGTCAACATCGCCGGCGGCTGCTGCGGCAACACGCCGGAGCACATCGCGGCCATCGCCAAGGCGCTCGGCGACCGTCACCCGCGCGAGGTGGCGCAAGGTAGCGAGCAAGGTCGGGTGATCTCGATCGGCTCCCCCGTGCCGGATTCGGAGTGGCGCCCGCTGCGGCTCTCCGGCTCGCAGCCCTTCACGCAGCAGCAGGGCGTCTACATGATGATCGGCGAGCGCACGAACGTCGCCGGCTCGCCCAAGTTCGCCAAGCTGATCAAGGAGGGTAAGTACGAAGAGGCGGTTGGCGTGGCGCGCCAGCAGGTCGACAGCGGCGCGAACGTGATCGACGTCTGCATGGATGAAGGGATGATCGACGGGCCGTCGGCGATGTCGCGCTTCTTGTCGCTGCTCGCCAGCGAGCCGGAGGTCGCGAAGGTGCCGTTCATGGTCGACTCCTCCAAGTGGGAGGTGATCGAGGCGGGCCTGGTTTGCCTGCAGGGCAAGGGCATCGTGAACTCGATCTCACTCAAGGAGGGCGAGGAGAAGTTTCGCCAGAACGCGCGCACCGTGAGGCGCTACGGCATGGCCGTGGTCGTCATGGCCTTCGACGAACAAGGCCAGGCCGCGACGTTCGCCGACAAGATCCGCATCTGCCAGCGCGCGTACGAGATCCTGCTCGACGAGGGCCTCCCCCCCGAAGACATCATCTTCGATCCGAACATCCTGACGGTAGCCACCGGCATGGAGGAGCACAACAACTACGCCGTCGACTTCATCGAGGCCACGCGCTGGATCAAGCAGAACCTGCCGCACGCCAAGGTCAGCGGCGGCGTGTCGAACGTGTCCTTCAGCTTCCGCGGTAACAACCCGGTGCGGGAAGCCATCCACTCTGCGTTCCTGTTTCACGCCATCAACGCCGGCATGGACATGGGCATCGTGAACGCGGGCATGCTCGAGGTGTACGAGCAGATCGAGCCGGAGCTCAAGGAGCTGGTCGAGGACGTGCTGCTCAACCGCCGCCCCGACGCGACGGAGCGCTTGGTCGACTTCGGTGAGAAGCTGAAATCGGCCAAGGCGGGCGCGCCCGACGGCGCGGAGAAGAAGGAAGAGGAGTGGCGCAAGGGCAGCGTCGAAGCCCGCCTCTCCCACGCGCTCGTCAAGGGCATCGATACGCACATCGACGCCGACACGGAGGAGGCGCGCGCCAAGCTCGGTCGTCCGCTGTCGGTGATCGAGGGGCCGCTGATGGACGGCATGAGCGTGGTCGGTGACTTGTTCGGCGCCGGCAAGATGTTCTTGCCGCAGGTCGTGAAGTCGGCGCGAGTGATGAAGAAGGCGGTGGCGTACCTGACGCCGTTCATGGAGGCCGAAAAGGCCGAGAAAGCTGCGCGCGGCGAGGTCGTCAAGACGCAGGGCAAGATCGTGCTCGCGACCGTGAAGGGCGACGTGCACGACATCGGCAAGAACATCGTCGGGGTCGTGCTGGCCTGCAACAACTACGAAGTGTTCGACATGGGCGTGATGGTGCCCTGCGAGAAGATACTGGAGCGCGCCAAGCAGGAGAAGGCCGACCTGATCGGGCTGAGCGGCTTGATCACGCCGTCCCTCGACGAGATGACGCACGTGGCGCGCGAGATGCAGCGGCAAGGCTTCACGCTGCCGCTGCTGATCGGCGGCGCTACGACGAGCAAGGCGCACACCGCGGTGAAGATCGCCCCGCACTACAGCCAGCCCGTGGTGCACGTGCTCGACGCGAGCCGCGCCGTGCCGGTGACGACCAGCTTGTTGAGCGAGGAGGGGCGCGCCGCGTTCGTGGAGCAGCACGACGCCGAGTACAAGCGGCTCCGCGAGATCCACGGCGGCTCCAAGCAGAAGCTCACCACGCTCGCGGAGGCGCGTCTCAACCGCACTCCCATCACGTGGCGGGCGGAGGACGTGCCGACGCCGGACCGGCTCGGGCTACGGGTGCTCGAGGACTTTCCGCTCGCGACGCTGCGCGAGTACATCGATTGGACGCCGTTTTTTCACACCTGGGAGCTGCGAGGGGTGTACCCGCGCATCTTGGAGCACGAGAAATATGGCGAGCAGGCGCGGCAGATCTTCAAGGAGGGCAACGCGCTGCTCGACCAGATCATCGAGCAGAAGCTGATCCGCGCGCGCGGCGTGTACGGATTCTTCCCCGCCAACGCGGTCGGCGACGACGTCGAGCTGTACACCGACGAATCACGCAGCGCCGTTCGGGCCCGGCTGCATTTTCTGCGCCAACAGCAGCAGAAGGACAAATCCAAGGGGGAGCCGAACCGCTCACTCGCCGACTTCATCGCGCCGCGCGAGACAGGGCTCACCGATCACATCGCTGGCTTCGCCGTGACGACCGGCCTCGGCCTCAAGGAGCTGGTGGAGAAGTACAGGGCCGCGCACGACGACTACAACGCCATCATGGCGGAGGCGCTGGCGGATCGCCTGGCGGAGGCGTTCGCCGAATGCCTGCACCAGCGCGTACGTCAAGAGTGGGGCTATGGTCGCGGCGAGAACCTGAGCAACAGCGAGCTGATTCAGGAAAAATACCGAGGTATTCGCCCCGCCGCGGGTTACCCGGCGTGCCCCGATCACACCGAGAAGGGCATGCTCTGGGAGCTGCTCGACGCGGAGAACAACGCGGGCATGAAGCTGACGGAGTCGTTCGCGATGTGGCCCGGCTCGAGCGTGAGTGGGCTCTACTTCGCGCACCCCGAGTCTCAGTACTTCAGCCTCGGCAAGATCGATCGCGATCAGGTCAGCGACTATGCGGAGCGCAAGGGGATGAGCGTTTCGGATGTCGAAAGGTGGCTGGGGCCCAACCTCGGTTACGATCCCTGACGGCTACCAGCGGGGGGAGAGCCACAGGAAGGGG
Organism: Pseudomonadota bacterium; assembly: GCA_023431345.1. Classification (GTDB taxonomy): domain Bacteria; phylum Myxococcota_A; class Polyangia; order Polyangiales; family Polyangiaceae; genus PMG-095. Next base: position 26 of record JAEYWK010000010.1, on the reverse strand, counting down.
GGAAGGGTGGAAGGCGAGAGAGAGAA